>DASVWG010000252.1:0-6178 GCA_036389695.1 Pyrinomonadaceae bacterium | reverse complement strand
ATCCGAGGTGATGATGACCAAATCGCTGTTTCGACCGGCGACTGCGCCCATCGGGGCGCGTTTCGTCCGGTCGCGGTCGCCGCCGCAGCCGAAAACGGTGATGATGCGCCCGTCGGTCAAATCGCGCGCGGTTTTTAAGGTGTTAAAAAGCGCGTCGTCCGTGTGCGCGTAATCGACGACGACCGCGAAATTTCCGTCGTGCGCGACGCGCTCAAAACGTCCGGGCGCGCCGACGCAGGTTTTGATTCCTTCCGTGATTTTGTCCAAATCGTAACCGAGTTCGAGCGCGGCTGCGGTCGCCGAAAGAATATTGTAAACGTGCGGCTTGCCGACCAGCGGCGACGTGACCTGTCTTTCGCCGCGCGGCGTTTTTAATAAAAACGAAGTTCCTTTTATCAGCGAGACCTCGACGTTTTCCGCCGTCAAATCCGCCGGATTGTCCTGCGCGAAAGTTATGACGCGCTGATTTTCGACCTTTAATTCGATGGCTAATTTTCTGCCCCAACTATCGTCGATATTTATCGCGCTGGACGCCGGTTTTTCGCCCAGACGACCGTCGAATAATTTCTTTTTCGCGTCGAAATAATTTTCCATCGTGTGATGATAATCCAGATGGTCGCGTGTCAGGTTTGTAAAAATCGCCACCTGAAAGCGCAGCGCGTCGCAGCGATGCAGGTCAATCGCCTGCGAAGACGTTTCCATCGCCGCCATCCGGCAGCCTTTTTCCAGCGCCTCGCGCAAAAATCTCTGCGTGTCGGAAGCTTCCGGCGTCGTTCTGACCGCCGGTTCTGACTGGTCGCCGATGCGGTATTCGACCGTCGTCAGCATCGCGGGTTTTTCGCCGTTGGCTTCGGCTAGAGCGAATGTCAGATAAGTCGTCGTCGTTTTGCCGTTCGTGCCCGTAATGCCGACGAGCTTCAGATGATGCGAGGGATTTCCGTTTATCACGTCGGCGGCTTCGGCTAAAGCGATGCGCGCGTCTTTGACTTGCAGCCACGCGCCCGCGAAGCTTTGCGGTTTTTCGAATTCGGAGATGATGCCGACCGCGCCGCGCCGCATAACGTCATCGACAAAGCGATGCCCGTCCATCGAATGCCCGCGCACGGCGACGAACAGCGAGCCGGCGCGCGCCTGGCGCGAATCGTGCGTCACGTCCGAAACTAAAGCTTCGGCGTTTCCGTAAAATTTTGCATCTAATCTTTCGGCGACCGCGCCGATGGTTACATTCGGATTCGTCAAGAAAATTTCCCCTGTAGATTGAAAATCAAAGTTGGTTGGATTATACGACAGACGGGAAAAATGCACGAAACGCGTCTTGTAAAGATTTTGAAAAAAGCTAAAATAAAAGGGAAAGGATTTCGGCAATGAACTGGTTAAAATTTATTCTCATCGTTCTCGGTTTGTTTTTCGGCGCGTGGATAATCTTCGCCCTGATCGGCGTCGTTTATTCAATCTTGTGGTATGCGTTTATCCTCGGCGCCATCGGCATCGCGGGCTACGTCGGCTATCAGCTGTTCAAACCCGACGAGAAACCGCAGCTCAAAGCGAAAGACGCCGTTTCGGAAATCGAATTCGACAGCACCCGCAGCGACCGCGCGCTGGAAGAATACAAGCGCAAATATTTGAATAAATAATCGGGAATTAAAAAAAGCTTTGACCTTTGAGCTTTGATTTTTGACCTTTGCAGGTAATTCCAGCAAAGGTCTTTTCTTTATTTCGTTTAGCTTTCTCAAATCCTTCCGAAATAAATACCTTCATAATCCGTGTGGCTATCCACAGTCGCTCGTCGTGTCGGTCAACGTATCGAGGCAATCGCGGATGTTATAAATTCGGATTGTCTTTGAGGAGGCAAATTATGAACGGAGAGAAAAATAATCATTTGTTTAATGCCGGACTGGCTCTGGCAATCGCTTTGGTCGCGTCGTCGATTGTATTGGGCTGGTTTTATAAAAGCAAAAAAGACAGCGACGACGCGGTGGCGGTCACGGGTTCGGCGCGGAAACGCATCAAGTCGGATTTGGTCGTGTGGAGTGCGGGCGTGTCGTATCAGGCGCCGAAACTGGCGGACGCTTACAATCAGCTTTCGGAAAATGTGCCGCGCATCAAGCAGTATCTAATCAGTAAGGGAATCGCCGAAAATCAGATAACGGTTTCGGCAATTTCGTCTAATATTCTGCACGGGCGCGATGCTGACGGCAACGAAACGTCGGAGATTACGGGCTATTCGCTGCGGCAGGAAGTCGAAGTCAGGTCGAACGACGTCGACCGCATCGCGCAGATTGCGCGCGAGGCGACCGAGCTGATTAATCAGGGAATTCTGCTCGAAAGCGCGCCGCCGAAATATTACTACACGCAGCTCGGCGATTTAAAGATTCAGATGCTCGGCGAAGCGGCGCGAGATGCGAAAACGCGCGCCGAACAGATTGCCGCCAGCACCGGAAACCGAATCGGCACCGTGCGCTCGGCGCGGATGGGCGTGATGCAGATAACGGCGGCTGATTCGCAGGACGTTTCCGATTCCGGCATCAGCGACACGACTTCGATAGATAAAGATATGACGGCGGTCGTCAATATCAGTTTCGCGGTGGAATAAAATCAAGTAGGAGCAGATTATGAAATTAAAGGATTTTTTATTTCGGCTCGCCGCCATTTTGACGGCGTTTATGCTCGGCGTCGGCTTTTTTAACGCCGCGCAATACGTGCAATCTTTTTTCGCGACGGAAACCGCGCCCGTTCAGCAGCAAGCACTTTCCGTTCCGCCGCGTCCGGCGCCGACCGTTATTTTCGCCGCGCCGGAAACGGTCGCCGATTCCAAAGAAGCGACGGAAACAGAATTTTATGCCGAAGGCGCTTACTACATTATCGGCGACGCACCGAAAGGCTTCGAAGACTTTAGCAACATAGGTATTATTACCACCGATTTTGCGGCAGAGCAGGCGCCGGAAAGCTACGACAACCAGATTCCGCCAAAAGGATTTATTTTTACGGACGAAAAGTTTAATTTCACGCGGATAAACATCGGCAACCGGCGAATAACCTTCGAGACTGAAACCAAAAAAGGCGTCAGCTATAAATTCGTGGGCGAGTTTATCGAGGAAAAAACGATAGAGTATAAAACCGCCGACGGCTCTGAAGGCATTGATTACGCCGTCTTAAAAGGTCGTCTGACAAAATGGCGCGGCGGCAAGAAAATTGCCGAAGCCAAAGCCAATTTTGCGGTTGGCGGCTGCTAGAAGCAATTACGAATTACGAATTGGAAGAATCCTTCCTTTATTCGTAATTCGTAATTCCGTAATTTGAAACTGTCTTACTTGGTCATTCCCAGATTTTTCATCAGAAAGCCGTAAATGTCGGCTTGTTCTTCGATGATTTTGGCGGTCGGTTTGCCCGCGCCGTGTCCGGCTTTGGTTTCGATGCGAATCAGGACGGGCGCGTCGCCGCCCTGCATTTCCTGCAAGGTCGCCGCGTATTTAAAGCTGTGCGCGGGCACGACGCGGTCGTCGTGGTCGGCGGTCGTGACCAGAACTGCCGGATATTTTGTGCCTTTACGGATGTTGTGCAAAGGCGAATAGGCGTAGAGCGCGCGAAATTCTTCCGCGTTTTCCGACGAGCCGTAATCGGAAGTCCACGCGCGCCCGATGGTAAAGCGGTGAAAGCGAAGCATATCCATCACGCCGACCGCCGGAAGCGCCGCGCCGAATAAATCCGGGCGTTGATTGAGCACCGCGCCGACGAGCAAGCCGCCGTTTGAGCCGCCGGCGATGGCGAGTTTTGACGGCTGCGTGTATTTGTTGGCAATCAGCCATTCCGCCGCCGCGATGAAATCGTCAAAGACGTTCTGCTTTTTCAGCTTCGTTCCGGCTTCGTGCCATTCCTCGCCGTATTCGCCGCCGCCGCGTAAGTTAGGCACGGCAAAAACTCCGCCGTGTTCCATCCAGACCAGCCGCGAAACCGAAAAGAAAGGCGTTTCCGAGATGCTGAATCCGCCGTAGCCGTAAAGCAATGCCGGATTATTGCCGTCCAGCTTCAAACCCTTTTTGTGGACGATGAACATCGGAACCTCAGTTCCGTCCTTGCTTTTATATTTGATTTGTTTGACTTCGTAATCCGCCGGATTAAATTTCACGTCCGCTTTGCGAAAGATTTCGGATTTGCCGGTTTTCATATCGTAGCGGTAAATCGTCGGCGGCGTGTTGAAGCTCGAATAAGTGTAGAAGGTTTCCGTGTCGAAGCGCTTGCCGCCGAAGCCGCCCGCCGAGCCGATGCCCGGCAATTCGACGTTGCGGACGAACTTTCCGTTAATATCGTAAATGCGAAACTGCGTGTAAGCGTCTTTCAGGTAGCTGCCGACAAATTGATTGTTGATAAAATCGACGCCATCGAGCGTTTCCGCCGACTGCGCGATGACTTCCGTCCATTTTTTATCTTTCGCCCGGACGTCGATTGAAATCAGCCGCCCGCGCGGCGCGTCTTTATCGGTGCGGAAATAAAACGTCGAGCCGTCGTTGCCGATAAAGCTGTAATCGGCTTCGAGCTTATCGACGATTGGCAAAACGGGCGCGCCCGGCTTCGACAAATCCTTGAAGTAAACCATATTCATCGGCGAAGTGCCTTTGCCGACGTTGATAATCAGCCATTTGCCGTCTTCCGAGACAAAGCCGTTGACAAACATTTCCTTGTCGTCCGTCCGCTCGTAAACCAAAGCGTCTTCCGTCTGCGGCGTGCCGAGCTTGTGGAAATAAAGCTTCTGATAAAAATTTTCGGCGGATAATTTCGCTTTCGCGTCCGCTTCCGGATAGCGCGAATAATAGACGCCTTTGCCGTCGAGCGTCCAGGACGCGCCCGAGAATTTGATGTTTTTCAAAACGTCCGGCAAATCTTTTCCGCTTTCGACTTCCATAAAACGCCATTCCTGCCAGTCCGAACCGGCGGAAGCCAAGCCGTAAGCCATCAATTTCCCGTCATCCGAAATCGCCAAGCCGGAAAGCGCGACGGTGCCGTCCGCCGAAAGCTTGTTCGGGTCGAGCAAGACGCGACCTTTATCGGCGACCGAATCGGTGACGTATAAAACGCTCTGATTCTGCAAGCCGTCGTTTTTGTAATAAAAATAACGCGAGCCGCGTTTGAACGGCGCGGAATACTTTTCGTAGTTCCACAGCTCGGTCAGACGTTTTTTTATCTGCTCGCGTTCGGGAATCTGGTTCAGATAAGCGAAAGTGACCTTGTTTTGCGCTTCCACCCAAGCCTTTGTTTCGGCGGAATTGTCGTCTTCGAGCCAGCGATACGGGTCGGCGACTTTCGTGCCGTGATAATCGTCCGTCTGCTCGATTTTTTTCGTTTGCGGATACGCAATCTTCTGTGCCGTAGAAATCATCGGTAAAGACATAAAAATAGCAATCAAAAAGAAAATTCTCAGTTGTTGCATTGCTTAAACCTCTCTGGAATGTTTTGGAGCTCACGATGATTTTACTACGGATTAGCCGCTGGAAAAAGGCTTCTGCCAATACATTCTTAAAAACAAAATAAACGCACTGGAATCGTTCCAGTGCATAAAGGAATCATTCCAGTGCGTAAAGGAATCGTTCCAGTGCGCCCAAGAATAATTCCAGTGCGCCCAAAAATGATTCCAGTGCGCCTTGGAATTGTTCCAGTGTGCACTAAAATGATTCTTGGACACACTAAAATGATTCCGGTGCGCACTGAAATCATTCTTGTAGCTCACAAAATTGTTCTGTGTTCTGATTTTTAGAAAACGGGAAGATTGGCGTCTTTCGGCGCGTCGCCGATGTTGGTCGTGTCGTGCGAATATTCGGCGCTGAACGATTCGGGAAACCAGAAATGTTTCTGATAGAGCAGTTTTTCCATTTCCTCGCGCGGCATCGGTTTGGCGAGCAGATAACCCTGACCGTAATCGCAGCCCAGGTTGCGCAGCAGCGAGAGTTGATTTTCGGTTTCGATGCCTTCGGCGATGACTTTCATTTTCAGGTTTTTGGCGAGCGAGATGATGGTTTGGAGAATCTCGGAGTTTTCGCCGGTTTCGCCGACGGCGTTGACGAACGAGCGGTCGATTTTCAGAGTGTCGAACGGCAGGCGGTGAAGCTGACTAAGGCTGGAAAAGCCCGTGCCGAAATCGTCAATCGAAAGCTGCACGCCGAGTTCTTTCAGACGATTGAGAATC
>DASVWG010000251.1:0-2702 GCA_036389695.1 Pyrinomonadaceae bacterium | reverse complement strand
TAATCGACAAAAGACACGCTCCATTACTGTCGCGTTTCTGCCTTTTAGACTAAAGCTAAATCCTCGCTCTTCGCGCCGAAGGATTTTCTTACTTTTTGAAAGCCGCGGCGGATGTGGGTTTTGACCGTGCCGAGCGGCATTCCGGTGCGTTCGGCGATTTCCAGGTGCGACAAGCCGCCGAAAATCGCGAGATTAATGACCTTTTTGCGTTCGGGACGCAAGCCGTCGATAATCTGCGAAGCGCGCCTTGCGTCGAGCAGAATCTGCATCTCGCTGCCCGCGTCCGTCTGCGCGGCGAAGGTAAAATCTTCCAGCGGCTGAAGCTGCGACTGGCGTTTGCGCTTGCGCAGCTGGTCAATCAGGCGGCGACGCGCAATCATCGTGATAAACGCGGCTTCGGGCGCTTTTGCCGCGTCAAAGCGGGCGGCGTTGCGCCAGATGTCGATAAAAATTTCCTGCGCCGCGTCTTCGGCGTCTTCGGCGTTGCCGGTAAATTTTCTGACCAGATACCAAACCAGATTTCCGTATTGTTTGAGACAATCCTGCACGGCGCTCTGGTCGCCTTGCGCGATGCGCTGAAGAATAGATGTATTTTCGATGTGTTCTTTCACATTATTCATTGTTTTTCTGCTCCAAAATCGTTATGCTTGCTGGCGTGTAACCAATAAAAATCCGGTTTCGCCCTAATAAGCGGAATCGACAGCCGAAAAACACAACAAGAAAACAAATTTTTTTTTGATGAGTAAGTCTTCCCCCGAAAACTCAGCAGAAGTCACGCGCCTTCTGCTGGCTTTGCGCGCCGGAAATCGTGAAGCGGTCGATGATTTGATTCCGCTGGTTTACACCGAATTGCGGCGCTTGGCGGCGCACTATCTGAAAACCGAGCGCGCCGGTCACACCTTGCAGCCGACCGCGCTCGTTCACGAAGCCTTTCTGCGTCTGGTCGATGCCGAGGTGCAATGGGAAAACCGGGGGCATTTTTTCGCGCTCGCGGCACAGCTGATGCGGCGCATTCTGGTCGATTACGCGCGCGCCTTTCAGGCGGAAAAACGCGGCGGCGGCGAAGCGAAAGTCTCGCTCGACGAAGCTTTCGTCTTCGCGCGTGAAAAGCCCGCCGAATTGATTGCGCTCGACGACGCTTTAAAAAACCTGGCAAAAATCGACGCGCGCCGCAGTCAGGTCGTCGAGCTTCGTTTTTTCGGCGGCTTGAGCAACGAGGAAATCGCGGAAGTTTTGGGCGTTCACAAAAATACGGTGATGCGCGATTGGAATCTCGCAAGGGCTTGGCTCAAAACGCAGCTTTAAATTTTAGATTTTAGATTTTAGATTTTAGATTGGATAAGGATTTTGCTTCGCAAAAACTTCTTTTTGCGAGATAGAAACGTTAAGAGAAAACTTTCGACGCATTTATTCCGAAAAATAAAAGAATCCGATTCCAATCTAAAATCGAAAATCTAAAATCTAAAACTCCGTACCTATGGACAGGTGGAAAGAAATCAGTAAAATTTTCAACACGGCTTTGGAAATCGAGCCGGCGCGGCGCGGCACGTATCTGTCTGAGGCGTGCGGCGACGACGAGCGCCTGCGGGCGGAAATCGAGATTTTGCTGGCGGCGCACGAATCGGAAGATTCGATTCTGGATTCAATCGAAATCGGCTTGGCGCGCAGTCTCGCCTCGCGCGAATTGAAAAAAGGCGAGCGCCTCGGCGCGTTTGAAATCGAATCTTTGATTGGCTCGGGCGGCATGGGCGAGGTTTATCTGGCGCGCGACGTGCGTCTGAATCGTCCGGTCGCCATCAAAATTCTGCCGCCGACTTCTGCCGCCGACGCGCAGGCGAAACGCCGTCTTTTGCGCGAAGCCAAATCCGCCGCCGCGCTGGAGCACCCGCACATTTGCACGATTCACGAAATCGGCGAAGAAAATAGTTTGAGCTTTATCGTCATGCAGTATGTCGAGGGCAAAACGCTGGCGGACATTTTAAAAAATCGTCCGCTCAATTTGTTTGAAGCTTTAAATATCGCGATGCAAATCGCCGACGCGCTGTCGGAAGCGCACGCGCACAACGTCATTCACCGCGACATCAAACCGGCAAACATCGTCATCTCCGCGCACAATCAGGTGAAAGTTCTGGATTTCGGCTTAGCCAAAAAAATCTCGACCGAAGCACTGGAAAACGAAGGCGCGGGCGGTTCGAGTCTTTTGAGCGCGCCGGGCTTGATTCTGGGCACGGCGAGCTATATGTCGCCGGAACAGGCGCGCGGCGACGAGGTCGATGCGCGGACGGACATCTGGAGTCTCGGCGTCGTGCTTTACGAGATGGTCACGGGCAGCGCGCCTTTCGCGGGCAAATCCGTCGTCGATAAACTCGTCGCTATCTTGCACGACGAGCCGCAGTTTTCCGATTTCCCGAGCGACGAGCTGAAAAGAATTATCACGAAAGCGCTCGCCAAAGACCGCGAAAAGCGTTATCAAACCGCCGACGAGCTTTTGGCGGATTTAAAAAACCTGAAAGAAGAAATCGAGTTTGAAGAAAAGCTGAAAACGCACACCTCGATAACTTCCGACGCGCTTCTGGCAAACCCGCTCAGAGTCCAGTCGAAACCGCAAAGTTTCCGACAGCGGCTCGGCTGGCAGCAATTAGTGGTTTACGGCGTTTTTCTCGGTTTTCTCTCGCTCGGCGGCTGGTATTGGTGGCGCAATT
>DASVWG010000250.1:0-4143 GCA_036389695.1 Pyrinomonadaceae bacterium | reverse complement strand
CCGATTCTTCGGGCGAGTAAATCATATTATCGCCGATTTCAAAAGATAATAATCGCCCGTCGTGTAAACCTGTTTCAGCAAACCCGTACCGGAAAAAGTTCCACGCCGGCTTGCTGATTCGGTGTTTTATCGTTTCAAGTTCCTGCTCATATTGCGAGACAAGCTTCCAGAAATGCTCTTCGGCTTTTTTACTCTCGCTTTCTGTTTGCTCAATCCAATCGTTTGCCGCCGCGATAGTTTCGTAAGTGAAATATCTCATAGCAACTATTTCCGTTTGAACTCCAATTCGTAAAACCAGAAATCGTTGTTCGGCTGGTCGATTTTCAGTTCGTCCGGTCTGCCGGTTTTGTCAATCGTGAAGGTGACGAAGCCGCGCGGGAAATTGTAGGCGACGGTCGGGCGCCATTTGATGAGAAAAGTGTCGTAATGCCAGTGTTCCAAATCCGCGACGAAATTCGGCGCGGGCACGAGGCGCAGAACGAGCCTGCCGTTTTCTTCGGTGACGGTCGCGTCGCCGTAAAGCTCGCCCGTGTATGTTCCGGCGTAATCTTTTAAAGCCAGCGACGGTTTTGTGTTTTTGGCGCGGGCGGCGACGATTTTTCTGTCTTCTTCGGCTTCGCGCGCTTTGTTTTGCTTAAATCTTTCGAGGCGCTCGGCGCTCCAATCGCGTTTCGGCGCAGCGTCGAGAAAAACGTCGAGAATCTTGTTGACCATGACCGAATACGCGCCGGATTCGGAATTGGTCAGCACGACCAAGCCGAGATTTTCTTCCGGCAAAAGCGCCGTCTGCGAAAGCATTCCGTCCAGCCCGCCCGTGTGCGAAACCATTTTTCTGCCGCGATAATCGTTCAGAAACCAGCCCATTCCGACCGCCGAAAAAAGCTTCGTCGGCGCTTCTTTCGCCGGAAAGGGATTGACGCCGAGCGGCGTCACCGCCGACCACATTTCGGCTGAACGCTCGCGGCTGAAAATCTTTTTGCCTTCAAACGTGCCGCGCCCGAGCTGCAGGCGAATCCAGTTGGAAAGGTCTCTGACGCTGGAATTTAAGCCCGCCGCCGGAGCCGCGCCGTCGACGTTTCCGATGTGCAGAACGCGCAGCGCGCCGCCCGATTCGTTGTGCGGCATCGCGTAATTGTTTTTCAATTCTTTAACGCTGATCGTCGTCCGGTTCATGCCGAGCGGCTTTAAAATTCTTTCGCGCACAAACTCGCCCCAGCGTTTGCCCGAAACTTTTTCGACGATTCTGCCCGCCGCCGTAAACATCAGGTTCTGGTAGCCGTAAGCCGAGCGAAAGCTGGATTTCGGTTTCAGAAAGCGCACGCGGCGCAGGATTTCGTCGGTCGAATAAGTCGTTTCATACCAGAGCAAATCGCCGCTGAAAGTGTCCAGCCCGCTGCGGTGCGAAACCAAATCGCGAATCGTCATTTCGCGCGTGACATACGGGTCGGACATCTCGAATTCGGGCAGATATTGCGAGACGTGGTCGTCCCATTTCAATTTTCCTTCGTCAATCAAAATCGCTAAAGACGCGGTCGTGAAAGCCTTTGTGTTTGACGCGATGGCAAACAAAGTGTTTTCGTCGACCTTTTCGGGCTTGCCCAGCTCGCGCACGCCGTAACCTTTGGCAAATATAAGTTTATCGTCTTTGACAATCGCAATCGCAAAGCCGGGCGCGTTCCAGTCGGCGCGGACTTTTTCGGCGTAAGCGTCGATTTCGGCAAGCTTTTCCTCAAGAGACTGTGGAAAAGAAAAATCGCTTCTCCGAACGTCGGACACTTTATTGCGCGGGTCATTTTCATTTCTGGGCGTTTGGGCGGAAACGAAAACGCAGAAAACGGATAAAATAAATAGGAGCGAATAGATTTTGCGTTTCATAATGGTCTGAATTTTATCACAGGTAAACATTTCTTTTTAGTAAAAATGATTAAACATAATGGGTAATTCGCGCATTAAGTTATGGGAAAGATTTTTGATTTTTACTCGATAAAAATCTCGTCCACGAAGATAAAAGCGTCGAAGCCCGCGCCCGGATGCCAAGCCGGGATTTTGCCGAGATTGTAGGCTTTGACGCGCACGTAGCGGGCTTTGGTCGGCGTGATTTCCGTTTTGTAATCGCGGATTTTATGTTCCATATCTTCGGGCGCGACGTCGGTTTTGATTTCGGCGACTTTTTTAAAATTGATATTGTCGTCTGAAACTTCAAACTCGATGCGCGTCGGCATCCAAATCCAGCTTCGCGCGACCTGAAGAAATCCGCCGCCGAGTTTTTTAATCTCCGTGTTTCGCCGTAAATCAATGACGGCGACAAAATCCTGCGCCTGATAGCCCTGCCATTCGCCCGAGGCGAAATTCGTCGTGCCGCGAATGCCGTCAATCAAGCCTCGCGCGCCGCCGCCCGTGTATTGGCGATTGTAGGTCGAAAACAGCTTCACGTTCCAATCGTGCGGCATTTTGTTTAATTTCGATTCGACCGGCTGACTTTTTTCGCCTTTTGAATTTATCGAAATCGCTTTCAGGATTGATGTTTCGCTAATGGTGAAAGGCTCAGTATACCGGCGCGATTTGGCGTCCGGCACGCTGCCGTCGGTCGTGTAAAAAATCTTTGCTTCCGGCGTGTTTGAACGAATCGAGACGGTTGTTTCCTTTTCAAAAACTCTGTCTTTCGCTTCAATAATCGGAACGGCGGCGAAAGTGACGCCGACGCCGGCGAGGGAAAAATCATTAAACCAGTTTTTGTCCGGCGCATCCGTCATCTCGAATTCGAGCGTTCCGCCTTTGCTCGGCAAATCCCAGTGTGGAAAAACAGTTGTGCGATGATTGCCGCCGTTAAGCCGGACGGATTTAACGTATATGTTTTTGCCGGAAACATTCGGCGCTTTGATGACGAAAGTTTTTCCGTTTTCCAGATGAATTTTCGCTTCTTTGAAAAGCGGCGTGCCGATGTCGTAAAACGCGCGCGCGGGCGCAACCTGATAAAACCCGAGCGCGCTCAGAACGTACCACGCCGACATCTGCCCGCAATCTTCGTTGCCGATAAGCCCGTCGGGCGTCGGCTTGTAAAATTCGTCCATAATTTTGCGCGCGTAGAATTGAGTTTTCCACGGCTCGCCCGCGTGATTATATAAATAAACGATGTGATGCGAAGGCTCGTTGCCGTGCGCGTATTGCCCGATTAAGCCGGTAATGTCGGGCTGTTCGCGTCCGGCAAGCTCCTGTCCGGTCGTGAAAAGCTCGTCCAGCTTTTTCGCGAAATCGGCGCGCCCGCCGTGCAGCTTAATCAACCCGGAAATGTCGTGCGGAACAAAAAAAGAATATTGCCACGAGTTGCCTTCGGTAAAATGAAACGTGACCTCGTTCGGTCTGAAAGGCGAAACGAAACCGCCGTTTTGCCGCGGGCGCATAAAGCCGGTTTCCGCGTCGAAAAGATTTTTGTAATACTGCGAGCGTCGGACGTATTTATCGAAATCGTTTTCGAGCATTTCCCCTTTGGCGTCAGCGCTGCGCGGCACATCTCTTTTGGCGTTGAATTTGCGACCTTTTATAGCAGAGATTCGCGCGAGCTTTCGATTTTCCCTGCCCATCAAGGCGAGCGCCATTCCGGCGATGCAGAAATCGTCGTAAGCGTATTCCAGCGTTTTCGACACCGATTCCTGCTCGTCTTCCATCGAGATATAACCGCGTTTTTTATAAGCCTCCAAGCCGAAATGATTCAGCTCCGCCGAATGCTTCGCCGCCTCGAAAGCCTTGTCGTAATCGAAGCCTTCGATGCCTTTCGCCATCGCGTCGGCAATCACCGAAACGGCGTGATAGCCAATCATCGTATCGGTTTCGTTTGCCGCCAATTCCCAGACCGGAAGCCTGCCGCCCTGCTCGTATTGTTTCAGAAAAGTGTTGATAAAATCCGCCGTCCGTTTCCGGTCGATAATCGTGTAAAGCGGATGCGCGGCGCGAAACGTGTCCCAGATTGAAAAAACCGTGTAATTCGTAAAATCCTGCGCCGTATGAACCTGTCTGTCCAGCCCGATGTAGCTTTTGTCCGTGTCCTGAAAAGCATTCGGCTGTAATTTAGTGTGATAAAGCGCGGTGTAGAAATTGGTCATCTGCGCGTCGCTGCCGCCCGAAACTTCGATTTTCGAAAGCTCT
>DASVWG010000249.1:0-2500 GCA_036389695.1 Pyrinomonadaceae bacterium | reverse complement strand
CGTCGAGAACTTTTTTGTTTTTCACGTCCCAGACCTGAATCGACCGCTCGCCGAACAAGCGCAGCTTTTCGCCGCCCGCAAACAATTCGTAATGCAGAATTTTTTCCGCCGGGTTGTCGAAATCAAATTTCCCTTTAAACTGAAATTTTTCGTCGGAAATTTGCGCCAGAGCGCCGATTGAAAAAACCGAAAACAAAAATGCAGTGTAGAAGAAACGCATTTTGAGATTACTCCTTTACTCGTAAAGACACGGAAATTTAATTCACAGTTGCACGAACGGATAAAATAAATTTAGTTTCAGTAAAAAGGCGTCCGAAACGCGGAATGCGGAACGGTGAGCGATGAATTCATGTTATGTAAAAACTGCAATTCATCATTCCGCGTTCCGCATTCCGCGTTTCTTTAGACCTGCGCTCGATTTACGTTCGCGACTCGCCGGTATTTATGCGTAATCGGGCGACGGCGACCGACGCCGATGGCGTTGCGCGAGATGATAATCGTCGGCGGAAGCTGCTGGCGCTTAAATTCATTCGCCGGAGATTCGACTTTGTTTAAAACGTCGTAGACAAGGCGCGCGTCGTGTCCGGCGGCGATGATTTCTTCGGGCGAGAGTTTGTTTTCAAAATAAAGCTGCAAAATCGGGTCCATCAATTCGTAAGGCGGAAGTGAGTCCTGGTCGAATTGATTCGGCGCAAGCTCGGCGGAAGGCTTTTTGTCGATAATCGCGTTCGGAATAATTTCGCGTCCGGCGCTTTCGTTGATGTGCCGCGCGACCTGCCAGACTTCCGTCTTCAAAACGTCGCCGAGAACCGCCAGACCGCCGTTCGTGTCGCCGTAAAGCGTGCAGTAGCCGACCGCGAGCTCCGATTTATTTCCGGTCGAAAGCAGCAGGCGACCTTCGGCGTTGGAAATCGCCATCAGAATCACGCCGCGCAGGCGCGACTGCATATTTTCGCCCGCCAGACTTTCGCCGCTTTTCGTCGGCTTGTGCAGGTGAAGTTGATTCAGCAAAACTTCAAACGCGCCGGAAATCGGCTCGACGCGCGACTGGCAGCCGATATTTTTGACCAGCGCTTCGGAATCTTTAATGCTGCCTTCGGACGAAAACGGCGACGGCATCATCACGCACAAAAGATTTTCGCCGCCGATGGCTTCCGCCGCCAGAGCCGCGACAATCGCCGAATCGATGCCGCCCGAAAGTCCGAGAACGGCTTTCGTAAAGCGATTTTTTCGCGCGTAATCACGGATTCCGAGAACGAGCGCCTGCCGAATCGTTTCGCATTCGTTGCCGGTAATGCCGCGCGCGTCCGGTTTGCGCACGTCCAGTTCGACGGTTTCGACAAATTCCTCGAAAGCCGCCGCCTGCAAAATAATGTCGCCTTCCTCATCGGCAATCAGGCTCGCGCCGTCGAAAACGATGCCGTCATTGCCGCCGACGAGATTGACGAAAACAATCGGCTTTTTCTGCAACTTGGCGCGATGCGCGACCATATCGCAGCGCAGTTTGATTTTGCCTTTGTTAAACGGCGAAGCGTTGATGGCGACAATCAGCTCCGCGCCCTGCATAATCAATTCGTCCGCCGGGTCGACGTCATAAAGGCGCTCTTTCCAGAAGGTTTTATCGTTCCAGAAATCTTCGCACACGACGACGCCGATTTTGTGCCCGTCGATGTCGAAAATCTTTCGCTTGTCAGACGGCTCGAAATAACGCGGGTCGTCGAAAACATCGTATTCCGGCAAAAGCGTTTTGTCGGCAAAGCCCAGCAATTTCCCGTCGTGAATGACGGCGGCGCAGTTGTAAAGCCGTTTTCCGTCGGTCTCCATGTTCGGGCGAATCGTGCCGACCACCGCCGTAATCCCTTTCGTGGCGGGAATTATTTTTTCCAGCGGCTCCCGCGCTCGCTCGATAATGTCGCGGTCTTGAAACCAGTCGAGCGAAGTGTAGCCGTGCGTGACGACTTCCGGAAAAACGATGATGTCCGATTCGTCGGCTTTCGCTTTTTCGATTGCCTCGATGATTCTGGCGACGTTGCCTTCGAGGTCGCCGTTGGTCGTGTTTATTTGTCCGATTGTAACTTTCATTTTTTGTTAGTTTCGTTAAAGAGATTTTCTTCTTCTTCGGATTTTCTTTTAGAGATTTCGAGCAATTCCGCCTTTCGGCTTTCTAAATAGTCAGGCAGTATTGTGATTTCATTGATAACCGCATTGCCTAGTTGTTCAAATGTGAGATTTTCTGCTTCCCTTAAATTTGTTTCCCTTAAATTTGCTCCACTTAAATTTGCTTCCCTTAAATTTGCTCCAATTAAGTTTGCTCCACTTAAATTTGCTCCAATTAAATCTGCTCCGAATAAATCTGCTCCACTTAAATCTGCCTTATATAAAAATGCTTTGCTTAAATTTGTGTAAAGTAAAAGTGTTTCACTTAACTTCGCACTGGCTAAATCAGCTCCCTTTAAATCCGCTATAAATAAATGTGCTCCACTTAAATCCGCTTTTCTTA
>DASVWG010000248.1:0-12173 GCA_036389695.1 Pyrinomonadaceae bacterium | reverse complement strand
GTTTATCCCAATCGAAACAACCGTGTGAATGTGATTTGTCCGCACATTTATTGCTTGTAAAATCCACCGGCGAATCGTGCAAGTTTCGCGTATCGCTTTTTCCACACAAATACGCTGTTCGGCATTTAGCGTTACAATTTCACTTTTTAATCTTTGGTTATTTGTTTCAATCCAATGTTTCTCCGGTGGAAGATAGGAAGATTTATATTGATGACGAAAACGATTGACCGAGCCTCGCTCGTCCCCGTGCAGCCACGTTCCGTAGCAGCGAAAAGTGATTAAGTAAGCTAAAGGAATGTCCGTGTCATTCCACATAATTGAGTTAATAACGTTCAACCGCCCGCTACCGCAGGCGGTTCTGACACGTAAGTCGCGATGCTGGTCGGCGTTTCGTAACAGCGGACTTTGTAAATCTGCACGCGGTCGTCGTCCACGCGCGAGGCGATGTATTCCAGAATGTATCGCGCGAGATTTTCTGCCGAAGGATTTAATTCTTCGTCAAACGGCGGCAGCTCGTTCAGGTTGCGGTGGTCGAGATAGCGCACAATCTCGTCCGCCGCTTTTTTTAAATCGACGAAATCAATCAGCAAGCCGATATTATTCAGCTCCGCGCCGCGCGCGAAAATCTCAATTTTGTAATTGTGCCCGTGCAGGTTTTCGCATTTTCCCTTGTAGCCGCGCAATTGGTGCGCGCTGGAAAAATTGCGTTCAATCATTACTTCGTAAAACGACGGCATAGATTTCTAATAAACTCCGGCTTTATACTCGACGGTTTTAATCGCTGTCACCGCTTCGCCGTCTTTGATTTGAGGCTTGAATTTTATTTTGTGCGCGACTCTTAAACTCTCTTTATCAAAATATTCGCAGCCCGAAGGCGCGACGATTTCCGCGCCCGTTATTTTCCCCGAACTGTGAAAAGTGACTTTTATCCTGATAGTCAACTCCGCATTTCTCTGGTCTCTAAAACACTTCTGGAAAGTGTCGATGCTCGGCGGAGTTTTTCCGGTTATTTTTAACGGTCGGTCTTTTTCCTGTTTTTCGACCTTTTGCTGTTTGTTCGAATCGTTCGTCTCGCTTGTCTGCGCTTTTGCCGTTCCGGCGGTCAGGACCATTGCCAGAAACATAAGTGCGAAGACGGCAGTAATGAGTTTTTTCATGATTTTTGATTTTACTTTAAAAAATTTACTGTATCTTATTAAATAAATTTCAAGACCGCCGCGTCAAACGGCACGCTGTTTAAACGGCTCCGGTTTTCTCTTTTTGAAATAAATCCGTATAAATTTCGTTTGAACCGGTTTTCTTCGCGTTCAAATGTTTTCGGTTCATCTCGTCGTTTTTATCATTCAAAAAATCGCATACGTCTTCCACCGCTTTCCAACCTTCGCCGTAATCAATCAGAGCGGTAGCGGGCACGGGCGCGCTTTGCAGTTCGATTTCCGTCGTCCCGGCGGTCATCTCTTTTAAGCGATAGGTGATTTTCTCGCCGCATACTTTCCAGTTCTTTGCTATTTTGACTTCGATAATTCCGCGTGTTTTATCCTGCCGTGCAACTTTCGCCCGGCTTAAAACGCTTACCGATTCCAGACAAATATCAAACGCGCGGTCGTAACCGGCAAACAAGACCGAATTTCTTTTTTGACGAACTTTAAACGCTTCCTCGCCCGCTTCCGGCGCGATTTGCCTGACTTTATAATCGCTGTAAATCTGTAATCCCAAACCCATCAGCGAACCTGCAACAAACCCAAACAGTATCTCGAAAAAATCAGCGCCGCCGATTAAAAAAGGCAGCAGTCCAAACAAAATGCCGCTAATCAGAGGAACATATATGTAACGACTTATTTTCATATCAGCTTTCATAGCGGTTCAAATAAAGCTTCCCGTCATAATCGTTGATGCCGATAATCACGCGGTCAAGCCAGCCATTTCTGCCGAGAACACTTCTTTGAAAACTTTCATCAGCCGCAAAGAAGACATAAGAATAAAACTCAAATCCGGCGATTGTTAAAGTCACGTAATGTCCATACGCCAGAAAAGAATCGGTCGCTGAATAAAATCGATGCGCATCGCCCGTTTCAACGTCAATGCCGACTTCTTCGCCGTATTGCGCTCGAAAATGCAAGCCGTTGCGCCCGTGTCTACTTTTGCGGAAAAGTTCACGCTTGAATCTGTAAATCGGATTTCGACTTCAAGAGAAATGCCCGTTTCGCCTGTATCGTAAAGAACGAGTTTTTCAAAATCCAAATTATACAAAATTTACCAACCTCCGAAAGGCTTGCTGTCGAATGGGAAAATATAAGTTATCATCGGCTTTTCGCTGCCGTTGCGTTTCGCTTCGGCTGAAGCTTCAGGATAATTTTTCCCGACGCCGACGAGTTTTCCATCTTCGACAGCAACATATTTTCCCTGATATTCGGCACGGTGTTTCTTCACCCAAATCGTATTCGGGTGAACCGAACCTTTCTTGCCGTTCGATTTGGCGATTGTTTCCTGTTCCTGCAAAAGCCGAATCAGCTCGCGCCTTTCGGCGTCGGATAATTGCGCGGCTTTTTCGATGATTTCATCTAAAATTGCTGGCATTTTTTTCACCTCCGTTCAGCATCTGCGCCACGTCTTTTAATTCTGCCGTAATTCGCATGCGCGGTAAAGAATTCAGAAAATCTCTGCCGTAGCCTTTGGTGCGCAGGCGCGGGTCTAAAATGGCGATGACGCCTTTGTCGGTCGCGCTGCGAATAAGGCGTCCGACGCCTTGTTTGAGAGTGATAATCGCTTGCGGAACCGAGTAATCGAAAAACGATTTGCCGCCGTTTTCGTCGATAAAACGGGTTCGCGCGGCGACAATCGGGTCGGTCGGTACGGCGAAGGGAAGCTTGTCGATGATGACGCAGGAAAGCTGCTCGCCGCGCACATCGACGCCTTGCCAGAATGAAGAAGTGGCAAACAAGACGGCGTTGTTCGTGTTTTTAAATCTGTCCAGCAGCGCCGATTTCATCATCGAGCCCTGCACGAAGCACGGGAAATCGACGCGCAAAGAAACCAATTCATAAAGCGCGTTCATCGATTGGTTGCTCGTGCAGAGGACGAAAGCGTGTCCTTTCGTTACATTTACAATCTTGACGATTTCGTTTGCCGCGTGCTGGAGAAATTCCGGCGCGCGCGGGTCGGGCATCGCTTTCGGCAGATAAACAATCGCCTGTTTTTCGTAATGAAAGCTGGAAGGCGCGAGCAGGGAATCGGAATTTTCGTTGTCCAAGCCGAGGCGGCTTTTGATGAAATCGAATTTGCCGTTTGAGGAAAGCGTCGCCGAAGTCATCACGACGGTCTCGGTTTTGTCGAAAAGCTTGTCCTGAAGCAGCGCCGAAACGTCACTCGGCGAGGCGCGCAGAAAAATTCCTCTGCCGCGCCGCTCTAACCAGTAAACGTAATTTTTTTCGGCTTGCGTGCAGATAAAATCGAGGTCGAAACGCGTCTGCCGCGTGCGGCGGACGATTGATTCGATTTCGCTTTTGTCGTCTTTCAGATTGCCTAAAGTGTTCTCTAATCTTTCCAGAGCGTTGTCGAGATTGAAATACGCTTCGCCCAAAGGCGTGGCTTCGATTTCGCCGGATTTTGTTCTTTGCGCAAACGCGCCCTGCACGAGCGGAAAGCGTCCGTCCTGGCTGCGTCCCTGAACGAAACGCGCCCAGAATTGGTCGGCGAGACCGATGATTTTGGCGGAAAGCTTCGTTAAATCACGATTCAGCGCGACGTCCGTAATCGGCAGGTGCTCGACGTCTCGCACTAATTCGTCGATTTGAAAACTGGAAACCTGAAAGCCGAAATAATCGGCGGCGATGTCTTCGATTAAATGCGCTTCGTCGAAAATAACGGCGGCGTAATCGGGCAAAACGCGCCCGTATTCGTTGCCGCGAATGTTTAAATCGGCGAAAAACAGATGATGATTGACGATGACGATGTCGGCTTCCTCGGCGCGGGCGCGCATTCGCGTGATAAAACAGTTTTCAAATTCGGCGCATTTTTGCCCGATGCAGGCTTCGCCTTTGGCGTTGATGTCGCGCCAGTACGAGAGATTTTCGGGCAAATCTATCAGCTCGGCTTTGTCGCCGGTTTCCGATTCGCGCGACCAGCGCGAGACTTTCTGAAACGAGTCGAATTCGTCGAGGCTTTCCAGAATCGGCTGCGTTTCCGCTTTTTTGATGCGATGCAGGCAGGCGTAGTTCGAGCGACCTTTCATATACGCCGCCGTAAACTTTTTGGGCATAATCTTTTGCAGAAACGGGATGTCTTTTTCCATTAATTGTTCCTGCAAATTTTTCGTTCCCGTAGAAATGACGATGCGCTTGTTTTGTCCGAGCGCCGCCGCGATTGCCGGGACGAGATACGCAAGCGTTTTGCCCGTGCCGGTTCCGGCTTCGACGATTAAGTGTTTTTTCTCCTCGAAGGCGCGCAAAACAGCCGCCGCCATCTTGATTTGACCGGGGCGAAATTCGTATTCCTTATGATATCTGGCGATGAGTCCGTTTTTTCCAAAAATTTCTTCCATTTAAATTATTTTCCCTGAAATTCGATGCTTTTACCGCTTACGGATTGACTCCGCTTTCTCTTTTTTGTATAGATTAAGTTTGCAATCACCAATGTTCTTAATATAAAGCTACGTAAGGTACTCTGCCGCGCTCCCTGTAAACCGGGAGAATACTTAGCTGCCAATCATAGCAAATTGTAATCATAAACGTGCTCCGTGTCGAAGAGGTTTTTCGATGCTTTTTAGTTATACAAATTCTGTCCTTATTTTTAAGGTAATAAATCATAAACTACAAAACTGGTAAAAAAATTCCCGTGATGACTCTTGAGGAGGGCTTAAATGCAGAAAAGTTCCACAGCGAAAAACCGGCGCGGTCTCTTGCTTAGTCTGTTTGTTTTAGGATTAATCGCCGCATTGATGACACTGCCGTATCAATTTCGCTCGGAAGCCGGCGCGAAGAAAAATTCCCGACCGGGATTAATCGAAAAAACCGTCAGCCACGCCGACGGTTTGGAAAATTACGACATCCGCGCCGACAAAACGGCGTTTGAAAAAATCGCCGGTTTCCGCCAGGCAGCCAACAAAGGCGCGGCGGAAGTTGCCGACCTCAGAGCCGATTTTGTGAAAGGCGAGCAGAGTTTGCGCCAGCGCGTGCCGACTTTGAAAATCGAATATAACTCGGACATTCGCACGCCGGAAGTCGTCGCGCCCGACGTCAGACAGGGAAGCCGATTTCTGACCGGCGCTTCGACGGCGAAGCGTTCGGAAATCTTACGCGGCTTTGCCAAAGAAAATAATTCTTTAATCGGCGCGACGGACGTGCAGCTTAACAGCCTGAAGGTGACGGCTGATTACACGAATCCGGACGGCAATCTGTCGTTTGCCCATCTGGAGCAGTTTATCAACGACGTTCCCGTTTTTCGCGGCGAAATCAAAGCCGGTTTCACCCGTCAGGGCGAAATTGTTCGCGTTATCAACAATCTCGCGCCGGGCTTGGATTACAACAATCTTTCAAACGATTTTCGCGACCCGCTGGACGCCGTCAAAAAAGCCGCCGGTTACATCAATCTCGATGCGAATTCTCTGGATTTAGCCCGCAATGAAGCAGCCTCAAACAATCTGAAAGTAACGTTCGGGACGGGCGATTCGGCGACGCTTGCCGAGAAGATGTATTTTCCGACCGAGCCGGGCGTCGCCGTTCCGTCGTGGAGAGTTTTAATCTGGCAACCGGTGAATGCTTATTACATCATCGTCGATGCCGAAACGGGCACGCTTTTGTGGCGCAAAAACCTGACCGAAGACCAGACGCAGGCGGCGACCTACGGCGTCTACGCCAATCCGAACGCGATGATTAACGTCGCCGACAACCCGTTTCCGATGACGCCCGGACCGCTTTCGCCCGGCGGCACGCAGGGCGCGCCGATTTCCCGCGCCAGCATCACCAGAATCGGAAACGAAGCGCCGTATACCTTTAACAACAACGGCTGGATTACCGACGGCGGCACGCGCACGGACGGCAACGCGGTGCAAGCCGGTCTCGACCGCGACGCCGTCGACGGCGTCGATTTAAACAGCGAAGCCGTCAACGCCAGCCGCAGCTTTACATATACATACACGCCGTTTAACCCGAATACGAATACGGGCGAAGTGCCAGTCCCCGCTTCGCAGACTTATCCGGGAACCGCATTCCAGCAGGGAACCGTGACGCAGATGTTCTATATTATGAACTGGTATCACGACGAAATGTACCGGCTGGGCTTTACCGAACAGGCGCGCAACTTCCAGCACAGCAATTTCGGTCGCGGCGGTCTGGAAAACGACCGCATCCGGGGCGAAGGTCAGGACTCGTCCGGCTTTAACAACGCCAACTTTGCAACCGCCGATGACGGCACGCGCGGACGTATGCAGATGTATCTCTGGAGCGGTCCGAACCCGGATATAGACGGTAATCTCGATGCCGAGGTGGTCATTCACGAAGTGACGCACGGCACGTCGAACCGCCTGCACGGGAATGCGAGCGGCTTGACGACGAATATGTCGCGCGGAATGGGCGAAGGCTGGTCGGATTTCTACGCTCACTCGCTGCTCTCCGAGCCGAGCGACCCGATTAACGGCATCTACACGACCGGCGCTTACGACACATATCAGTACAGCAACGTCGGCACGAACAATTATTACTACGGCATCCGCCGTTTTCCGAAAGCCGTGATGGCTTTCACGGGCGGTCCGAATAATCGTCCGCACAATCCTCTGACTTTCGCCGACCTTGACGCCGCGACGATTAACATTAACAACGGCGCGTTCGCGCCTTCTTTGAACGGCGCTTCGGCTGACCAGGTGCACAACGCGGGCGAAATCTGGTCGAGCGCCCTCTGGGAAATTCGCGCCAAATTCATAGCGCGTCTCGGCTGGGCGGCGGGCAACCGTAAAATTTTGCAGCTCGTCACCGACGGGATGAAACTGGCTCCGCTCGGTCCGACGTTTATAACCGAGCGCGACGCGATTGTGGCGGCGGCTGTGGCAAGCGGGACGGCAGAGGACGCGGCGGACATTTGGGCTGGTTTCGCCATCCGCGGAATCGGCTTCAGCGCCAGCATCCAGAATCCCGGCAACGGCACGGGCGATACCCGCGTGACCGAATCGTTTGACTTGCCTAATCTGCTGCAAACGCCGACTTTCAGCTTTTCCGACGCGGCTGGAAACAACAACGGATTTGCCGACCCGGGCGAAACTTTAGCGATTAACGTTCCGCTCTGGAATATCACCGGCATCGCCGCCAATAACGTGACGCTGCAGCTTGTCGGCGGCGGCTCGGCAAACTACGGCACGCTTGCTCACGCCGTCAGCGCCAGCCAGCCGGTCAGCTACACCGTTCCGGCAAATACGGCTTGCGGCAGCGCGATATTTTTAACGTTTAACGTCAACAGCAGTCTCGGCGCGATAAGCTATACGCGCCCGCTGCTTATCGGCAATCCGAACGTGACGTATACGGAAAACTTTGACGGCGCGCCCGCGCCCGCGTTTCCGGCGGGCTGGACGGCGAGCGCGATTCAGGGCGGAGTTGCGTTTGTGACGACGACCGCGAATTCCGACAGCGCTCCGAATTCAGCATACGCGGCTGACCCGACAACCGTCGGCGGCGGCACGGATTTGACTTCGCCTTCGATTCCGATTACGGCTCCGGGCGCGACCGTTTCCTTCCGCAACCGATACGATACGGAAACGGGCTGGGACGGCGGCGTTTTGGAAATCAGCATCGCGGGCGGCGCGTTTCAGGATATTCTGACGGCGGGCGGCTTTTTCCTCGAAGGCGGCTACAACCAATTTCTCGGCATCGGCACGAACAATCCGCTGTCGAATCGCCCCGCGTGGTCCGGCTTCACCGATGGCTACACGAATACCAAAGTTGTGCTTCCCGCCACGGCAGCCGGACAAAACATACGGCTTCGCTTCCGTTTCGGCGCGGACAACAATACGACCGGATTCGGTCCGAATCCGGGCTGGAATATCGACGGAATTCAAATCGCCGGCTCATATAACTGCGCGCCGCTGTCGGCGACGGTTAAATCGCGAGCGGATTTTGACGGCGACGGCAAAACCGATTTGTCCGTTTTCCGCCCGTCCGATACGGTCTGGTATCTGCAAAGAAGCCAAGCCGGATTTACCGCCGTTCAATTTGGCGTCGCTTCGGACGTCTTAACGCCGGGCGATTACGACGGCGACGGCAAAGCCGACATTGCGGTCTGGCGTCCTTCTTCGGGAACGTGGTATCGGTTGAATTCGTCAAACGGCACATTTGTCGGCGTACAGTTCGGTGCCAACGGTGACGTTCCGCAAGCCGGAGATTTTGACGGCGACACGAAAGATGATTTGGTGGTGTGGCGTCCGACGGACGGCACTTGGTATCGCCTCAATTCTCTGAACGGCTCGCTTGTGGCGACGCAGTTTGGCGCGAATGGCGACCGACCGGTCGGCGGTGATTACGACGGCGACGGCAAAGATGATTTGGCTGTTTTCCGTCCGGCGGACGGCACCTGGTATCGTGTGAATTCATCAAACGGAGTGTTTTCGGGAGTTTCCTTCGGATTGTCGAGTGATTTGGTTGCGCCTGCCGATTACGACGGTGATAACAAAGAAGACATCTGCGTTTTCCGTCCGTCGGATGGAACGTGGTATCGCCTGAATTCGAACGGCGGCGGTTTAGTTGTCACGCAGTTCGGCGCAAACGGAGATGTTCCGGTGCCGGGCGATTACGACGGCGACGGGAAAGATGACCAAGCTGTTTTCAGAAACGGAACGTGGTATCTGAATCGTTCGACGGCTGGATTTGCGGGCGCGGCATTCGGCATAGCTTCGGACAGAGCGGTTCCGAAATATTACCTTCCGTAAAATCAGGCAATAACGGAAAGAAGCGCCCGAATATGTGTTTTCAGTCGCTTCTTTCTGTTATTCTTAACGAGTAACGGATTTTTCAAATTGATTTTTCGTAATAAATCGAAAAACGCTGCTGGAAAACTAAGTCCGCGTCAAATTTTCATTGTCCATAAGCCCCTTAATTCAGTTCTTATATTTTTAAGGTAATAAATTAAAACTACTCGAATCGGGGAGTGTGAAATTCCGGTTATTAGCTTTAGGAGGCTTATAAATGCAAAAAAGTTCTACATTGGATGCCCGTCAGGGTCTTCTGCTGACCCTTGTTGTTCTCGGATTGTTGGCGGCGTTCTTTATCCTGCCGTATCAATTCCGCTCGTCGGCGGGCGCCGCACAAAACACCAACCCCAAAGGGCTTTTCGATAGAACCGAAGCCAAAGAAGAACCGATTTACGATATTCGCGAAGACAAAAGCGATAAAGCGTCGCAGGCGCTCGTCGAATTCCGCCGGCAAGCCGGAAAGGACGCCGTCGCCGTCGCTAACGACCGGGAAAAATTTGTGCGCGCCGAAGCGGCTCTGAAGGCGAGACTCCCGCACGCGAAAGTCGAATACAACAACGACATTCGCATTCCCGAAGTCATCACGCCGGACGTCTGGCGAGACAAAGTCGAATTCCTGACGCCGCCTTCGGATATGAAGCGCGCGGACATTCTTCGCAACTTCGTCAAGCAAAACAATGAATTGGTCGGCATGGACAATCAGCAGATTGATTCGCTGAAGACTTTTGCCGATTACACCAATCCGGACGGCAATCTTTCGTTTGTCGAGCTGGACCAGGAAATCAACGGCATTCCCGTTTTTCGCGGCGAAGTCAAAGCCGGTTTCACCAAAAACGGTCAGATGATTCGCGTTATCAACAACCTCGCGCCGGGCTTGGATTACGACAGCCTTTCGACCGATTTTTACAATCCGGTCGACGCCGTTAAGAAAGCCGCAGGCTACATCAATCATGAACTTACGCCCGCCGACACGACGCGCAATGATGCACAGTCAAACGACTTGAAAGTGACGTTCGGGACGGGCGATTCGGCGACGCTTGCCGAGAAAATGTATTTTCCGACCGAGCCGGGCGTCACGGTTCCGGCGTGGAGAGTTTTAATCTGGCAACCGGTGAATGCTTATTACATTATCGTCGATGCCGAAACGGGCACGCTGCTGTGGCGCAAAAATCTCACCAAAGACCAGACGCAGTCGGTGACCTACAACGTTTACGCCAACCCGAACGCGTTTATCAACGTCGCCGACAGCCCGGCACCGATGTCGCCGGGAATCATCAATCCGGCTCTGGGAACGCAGGCGTCGGTTATCGCCAGAACCAACGTCACCAGAATCGGTAATGAAGCGCCGTACACCTTTAACAACAACGGCTGGATTACCGATGGGCAGAACATCACCGACGGCAACGCGGTCGAAGCCGGTATCGACCGCAACGGCGTTGACGGCGTTGATGCTCCGTTGACCGGAAACCCGAACCGCGCTTTCACTTCGCTGTGGAATCCGCCGCCGGGAAATCCCGCGCCCGGAGACGCGCCGCACTTGGTTGAAGCCCAGCGCGGCGCGGTTATCCAAATGTTCTACGTCGTGAACTGGTATCACGACGAATTGTATCGCCTGGGCTTTACCGAGCAGGCGCGCAACTTCCAGCACGATAACTTCGGTCGCGGCGGCTTGGACAATGACCGCATCAGAGCCGAAGGTCAGGATTCGCTGGGTTTTAACAACGCCAACTTTGCGCCTGTCGCCGACGGCACGCGCGGGCGTATGCAGATGTATCGCTGGAACGGTCCGTTTCCGGATTATGACGGCACGGGCGACGCCGAAATCATCATCCACGAATTGACGCACGGAACGTCAAACCGTCTGCACGGCAACAGCTCCGGTCTCGGAAATCAGGGCGGAATGATGGGCGAAGGCTGGTCTGATTTTTACGGGCATGCGATGCTTTCCGAGCCGACCGACCCGATTAACGGCATTTACGCGACCGGCGGTTATGTCACGTATCAATTCTTCGCAGGCTTTACCGGAAACTACTACTACGGCATCCGTCGCTTCCCGAGAGCGGTCATCGCTTTCACCGGACCGAACGGCAAGCCGCACAACCCGCTGACGTTTCGTTACCTTAACGATGACTGCAACACGCTTATCGGCACGCCGACTTCAAACCCGCCGCCGAACAGCGCTTACCCGCGCGGTCCGGGCGGCGATCCCGCCAACGACTGCGCGCAGGTTCACTACGCGGGCGAAATCTGGTCGAGCGCCTTGTGGGAAGTGCGCGCGCTGATGGTCACGCGTCTCGGCTGGGCGGTCGGTAATCGCAAGGTTCTGCAAGCCGTCACCGACGGTATGAAGCTCGCGCCGCTTAATCCGACGTTCCTTCAGGAGCGCGACGCTATCATAGCGGCGGCTTCGGCTTTGCCGAATGCGGCGGAAGCGGCGGCTGACGCAGCTGATGTGCGCGAAGGCTTCCGGCGCCGCGGTATGGGCTACTCGGCTAGCGTTCTGACTCCGTTTGATGTTATCGAACGCTTCGATTTCCCGAATGTGGCGATGACGAATCCGTTTTCGGTCAGCGATTCGTCCGGCAATAACAACGGATTTCCCGAACCGGGCGAAAACATTCTGTTAAACGTTGCCGTGACCAACACGACCGGCATCACGGTCGATAACGTGGTCGGCACCGTCACGGGCGGCGGCAGCGCCGGTTACGGCAATATCACGGACGGGCAAACCGTGACGCGCCAGATTCCGTATACGGTTCCGGCGGGCGCGACTTGCGGCAGCCTCCATCAGGTGACGATTACCATTAGCAGCGACGCTGGCGCGCAAACGCCTCAAATCAGAGAATTCCGGCTCGGCGTGCCCGTCGGCGGCGTTCCGGTGACAGTCTCTAACGACTCGTCGATGGTGGTTGCCCCCAACGCCGCGTCATCTATATATCCGTCGAATGTTACGGTTTCGGGGCTGACCGGCAACAGAGTTATAAGACTTAGTCTGCAAGGCTTGACGCACACCTTGCCCTCCAACATCGACATTCTCCTTGTCGGTCCGGGCGGGCAGAAGTTTATGGTCATGTCCGATGTGGGCGGCAGTGATGATGTATTAAACATTAACCTGACGCTGATGGATGCGGCAACTGAAACATTGCCGGCGTCACTTCTGGCGAGCGGCACATTCAAACCGGGCAACACCGATACGACGACCGACACGATGCCTGTGCCCGCG
>DASVWG010000247.1:0-30032 GCA_036389695.1 Pyrinomonadaceae bacterium | reverse complement strand
TGAAAAACACAGGGATTAATAAAAAAATATCTCTCAATCGGCAGAGCGGCGTCAGCCTGCCGGAGCTGGTCATTGTTCTTTTCGTGGTTGCCATTTTGGTGGTGCTGGCGCTGCCGCAATTAATCTCGTCGCGGCGCGCGCTCCGGTTTTCGGGAATGCAGCGGCAGATTGTCAGCAGCTTGCGCGAGGCGCGGCAGGAAGCGATGTCGCAGCGCGCGCCGATTACTTTTCGCTACGACGACACGGATAAAAAGATAGTCGTTTACGGCGGCAGCTTCGGCGCTTTGGGAAGCGCGAAAAACCGTTCGGTGACGATGGCGGGCGAAGGCTTGCAGCCGGGCGAAGTAGTTTACGGGCGTCCGGCGGGCGCGCCGGTTTCGGCGCTTGCCGACAGCGCGAATCTGACTTCGCTTTCGGCGGGCGCGGTCGAAATCACTTTTCAGGCAGACGGGTCGGTCGTCGATGCCAGCGATATTCCGATAAATAAAGCTTTGTTTTTCTATAACAGCAAAAATCCGGCGGAGACGGCTTTTGCGGTTTCCATCCTCGGCGCGGGCGGTCGCGCAAAAGTCTGGCGCTACAGTCGCGGCGTCAATGCTTATGTCGAATAATCCAAAACAGAAAAAATATAAAAATTCCACGAACCGCGACGAAAGAGGCTTTTCGCTGATCGAAGCGGTCGTGGCGATTCTGATTATCACCATCGGTTTAATCGGAACCGCCGCCGCCATCACCTACGCGCTCGAATTCAGCGCCATCAGCCGCAACGTCTCGAGCGCCAAGCTGGTTATCGTTTCGACCATCGAAGAAATCGAATCCTTGCGCAATACGCGGCGGCTCGATTTCAAACAAATCGCCAATGTCGGCGCGGTCGATAATACGGGAACGCCGAACACTTTCAATGGTTTCAGCAGCGGCTACAAGGAAGTTTCGCTGAATCCGGGACCGGACGGCGTCAACGGCACCGACGACGATTTACGCAGCGCGGGCGCGGACGGCGATTACGGCACGGGCGACGATTTCGACGACCCGACTCTGGTCAGAAGCGGCTACGTCCGGCAAATCACTATCACGAATCTGAACGCGACTCTCAAAAAAGTCGAAATCAAGGTTCGATATTTCGGGACGGGCGGAAAAATCGGCGAGATTCGCGGCGTTTCCTACATCAACGACGAAGCGCGAATCACCAGATAATTTCCCGAAAAGGCGGAAAAGTCAATGAAGTCACCAGCAGTTATCATCAGAGACAAAAAAAGAAACGAGCGCGGCGTCGCGCTGGCGATTGCCGTCATAATCGCGGCGATTATGGCGGTCGTGGCGCTGACGGCGCTGACTTTTTCTTCGACCGAAATCCGCATTGCGGGCGGCGATTTGCAGCGCACGCAGGCTTTCTACGCTTCCAGCTCGGCGCTGGAGAAAATGAGTCACGATTTCAGCGATTTGTTTCGCAGCAAGATGCGCCCGACCGACGCGGATTTGAACGCCATCGAAAATTCGCCGCCGCCGGAACTGGTCACCGAAGGCTATAATTTCAATCAATCGCTGGAAGAAGACGCAGACAGATTGAACGCGCTGCGCACCATGCAGAATCTGCCCGCGACGACGTATCCGCGCGTCAATATTCCCGAAGGACCTTACGCCGGTCTTTACGCGACCATCGTGCCCTACAAAATGTCTTCGACGGCGACGAGCGTGCATAACGGAACGCAGGTCAAGCTCGAACGCGAATTTAATAATTATCTCGTGCCGCTGTTTCAATTCGGTATTTTCAGCAACGAGGACGTCGAGATTCACCCGGGACCGCTGATGACTTTCAACGGCAGAATTCACACCAACGGCAATCTTTACGCGCTGCGCAACACGAAATTTCTGAACCGCGTGACGATGGCGGGCGAATTTATCCGCGACGCGACGCGCGGCGGCGAGCCGAACGCGCAGGGCGGCAACGAAAACGTCTGGTTTGAAGTCAACGGCATCAACGTCCAGAGCACTCTGAACAACGGCAGTATGATGTCCGGCTCTGGAACGGTCGGCGGACCGAATCTGCCGGGCAGCACCGCCGGAAATCGCGGGTTTTTTCCCGGCAGCCCGAACGGCGTCGCCAATCCTACCTGGGAATCCGTCAGCGTCCGCTCGCCGGTCAGCGGCACGCCGAACCGCTTCGGCGGACAGGTTTTAACCAACACGACCGGCGCGACGCAGCTGAAAATGCCGCTCGAGCTCGACGGCAGCTCGCCCGCCGAATTGATAAAACGCTCGATGCCTTCGGACAGCGAGATTCTCGCCGCTTCGCGTTATCAATCGAAATCGCAGGTGCGGATTTTAATCGACGACGAGACGGCTGGCACGGGCGCGGCAAACGTTGCCGGAATTCCCGCCGGTAAAGGAGTTTTGCTCTCAACCTTTACGCCTCTGTCGTTGGGAAACGGCGCGGTTTTAAAACGCGTCGACGATTCGGGAAATTATATTTCAACCGACAAATTAGTCCTCCAGAAAATAGGCGGTCCCGCAACGCAGACGGCAACGACCGTGCGCGGAATTAAAAGCGGTTGGGACAGCACCGGCAAAATTCCGGGCGGCGCGGGCATTCGCGGCAGAATCCTGATTGAAGTCACCAAGCCCGACGGCACGACGGTCGACGTGACGCAGACGATTCTCAGTATGGGAATGACCGAAGGCGAGCCGAACGGCATCGTCTATCTCCAGCGTCCTTTGTGGGCGGCGTTCGTGCAGGGAAGCCGCGACCGCGCGGGAAACGGTTTCGATTTGACGAGTTTAACGAACAATTATCAAAGCATCGCGGACGGCGAAATCATCGACCCGACCTCGCCGACCAACTATTTCGACGCGACGCGCGGTTTTCTGAACACGACGCCCGCTTCAGCCGACGATGATGCGGGAAATCCGACGCGCGAAAGAGACGCGGTCGGCTACAACCAGATTGTGCCGATAAACGTCTACAACGTCCGCGAAGGCTGGTTCCGCAGCCAGTTGAGCGAATTCGACATCTACGAGCGCGGAATGACGGGCGTCGTCGAAATCAATATGAAAAATCTGGCGCGCTGGCTCGACGGTCTTTACGACGCGAATCTTTTGTCGGGCACGAATGCGGTCAGCAGCAACATTCTGGGCACGGAAGGCTACGTCGTATATATTTCCGACCGGCGCGGCGACCGCGTGAAAACCGAATACAAACGCGACGGCTCGCAGTTTCAGAGCACGAACGGCTTTGTCGATAACGAGGACATTTACGGACCGAACAACACGCTCGACGCGGGCGAAGACGTCATCGATTACGGTTGGGACGCGACGCGCGGCGGCGCAAACAAAAAGGGAACTCTGCAAAAAGACACGCAGGAGCTTCCCGATTTGGGAACGACGTGGAGCGCGCCGGCTTTGCCTGCCGACGCCGCAGCCCGTCGCCCGCGCGCCGAGACAATTTTAAAATGGACGAATCCGAATAATTATTTCCGTCGCGGAGTCCGCCTGTTCAATGCCGAAAAATTAAGTTTTTCCGCCGCCAACGGAAAGCTTTCGCCGACCAAAGGCATCACCGTCGCTTCGGAAAATATGGTTTACCTGTGGGGCAACTACAACGCGACCGGCATCACGGGCATTCCGTCCGGCGGCTCGACCTTAAATGACGGCGGTTTTACCGGCGCGCAGGTTCCGTCTTCGATTGTCTCCGATTCGTTCTTCGCGCTTTCCAAAACGTGGTTTGACGCGCTGAGCGCGCTTTACCCGGAAGGCAGCAGCGACGCGCGGAACCTGACCGGCGAAGGCTACCGGATGGCGGACGAAAATTTGCCCGACACGACGCAAAGCACAACCGTTCGCGCCGGAATTATCGCCGGAACGAATATTTCCAGCCTGACCGCGCAGCCCGGCAGAGACGCCGACGGCTTGCGCCGCAACGGCGGCGTGATAAATTTTCCGCGCTTTCTGGAAACCTGGAATTTAAACGGCATCACGCGCACGTGGAACTACGCCGGTTCGTTCATCCCGCTTTATCGCTCGTCGCAGGCGCTTTCAAACTGGGAAAACGACACGGCGGTCATTTATATGCCGCCGCGCCGCAACTGGAGCTTTGACCAGACGTTTCTCAATCCGAACCAGCTCCCGCCGGGCACGCCCTTCTTCCAATACGTCTCGGCAACCGGATTCCGGCAGAAATTACGCGAATAGTTAAAAGAAATGAAAGTTTCATCCGAAAAAAATAATCAAGCCGGATTTTCCTTGTTGGAATTGATGATTGTGATGGTGCTGATGCTCATCATCACGGCGACGGTTTTTTCTCTTTTGCGCGGCACGATTATCACCGCCAATGCCAACTACGAGATGACCGATGCCGGTCAGGGCTTGCGCAATTCTCAGGAATTTCTCTCGCGCGACATTCTCTCGGCGGGCGACGGTTTAAAAGGCATCGCCAACGTCTGGATTCCCACGGCGTTCGTCACCAAATATCTTTCGACGCAGAGCGCGACGGTTTTAGACCCGACAGCGCGCGGATTTATCAGCCTCGGCGGAGTCATTTCCGACGACAACATTCCGGCGGGAACGCAGGTTCCCGATTCGAATCCGGCGAAAAATATTCGCCAGCGAACCGACCGCATCACCGTTCTGGCGTCTGACCCGAGCTTTACGCCGCGCTCGATTCCGGCAAATCGGACGAATTACAACACCGGCGAAATCTGGATTCCGGGCGGCGATTTGACTGAATTTAACACGGGCGAAATCTATTTTATTTCAGACGGCGCGAGCGCGACCTTCGGGACGATTACGCGCAAGGATGACGCCGCCTGGAAGATTTACTGGGAAAACGGCGACGCTTACGGGCTGAATCGCACGGGCGTGTCGGGAAATCTGGCGTCGGCATCGAATCTGAGCCAAAGCCCGACGACGCTTATCAGGATGCAGATAATTCAGTTTTACGTCGATGAAGACGGCAAGCTGATGCGCCGCGTTTTCGGCGTCAAAAACGCCGGATATTCCGACAGCGTGATTGCCGAACACGTCATGTCGCTGCAATTCCGATACATTTTGAAACCGACCGGCAACGGCAGCCTGATTTTCGACCAGCCCGTCACGCAGCTTGCCGACGGGCAACAGTCGCTCGTCCGGATGGTCGAGCCGACCGTCATCGTCGAAACGGCTAACGCGCTGCAGGACGGCGAAAAATATCAGCTCGAAGGCGTTACGCAAATCGGGCTCAGAAATATACAATTTGTCGAAGCGCTGATTCCGCGCGACAGCTACGGCAACACGGAACTCCCTAACACCGGACCGACGCCGCGCATTACACCGACACCGCCACCGCCGACACCGACACCGACACCGACGCCTGTTCCGCCGCCGACGCCGGTTCCGACGGCAACACCTGTTCCGCCGCCGACACCTGTTCCGACCGCGACGCCGGTGCCGACCGCCACACCGATTCCGACACGGACGCCAACTCCCGCGCCGACGCCGACGCGGACGCCAACGCCGGTTCCGACGCCGACGCCGGGCAGCGGCGAAGGGTAAAAATTAGTCGAGAGTCGAGAGTCAGGAGTCGAGAGTCGTTAATCAAGAGTTGAGAGTCGAGAGTTGAGAGTCGAGAGTCGAGAGTCAAAGGAAAGATTTCCTGCTCTCGACTCTCGACTCTCGACTTTTTTATTGAAGCTTGATGTAATTCATCCCGCGCAGGATAACCTTTTGTCGGCGGACGACGCGTTTGGGGTTTTTCTTTGGATTAAAGACGTTGAGCGGGCTGGGAATCATTGCCGAAAGATAGGCGGCTTCGGCGGGCGTTAAATCCGAAGCCGATTTTTTGAAATAAGTGCGCGCGGCGGCTTCCGCGCCGTAAATGCCGTCGCCCCATTCGATGACGTTCAGATAAATTTCCAGAATGCGTTTTTTCGACAATTCGCGCTCCAGAAAATAGGTGATGGCGGCTTCGCGCCCTTTGCGCAGAAACGAGCGTTCTTCCGATAAATAAAGATTTTTCGCCAGCTGCTGCGTAATCGTCGAAGCGCCGCGCTTAAAACTTGGCATCGGCGGAATCCACGCGTCCGGGTCGTAATCGCCTTCTTCTTTGGCTTCCTTTTCCGCTTCCTTCTGCGCTTCGTCCCAGGCTTTCTGAATCGCGTCCCAGTCAAAGCCTTTATGCTCGAAAAAATGCGTGTCCTCGCCCGCTAAAACGGCTTTCTGGAGATTCGGCGAAATCTGCGCAATCGGCATCCAAATCATATATTTCCTCGGCTCCGTGCCGTTCCTGTTTGCCTCTGAAATCCGGTATTCAATCATCGAAGTCGTCGCCGGATTTTCACTGCGCAGCTTGGAAATATTCGGAAAAGTGAAATATTCATAACCTGCCCAGACGACAATCGCGCCGACCAGAACGAGAAATAAAACTTTTGTCCAATACCACATTTTCATTCAACATTTAACATTTAACATTTATCAATACTCGTTTGTCCAATTTTAGATAACGAGCGGCGGGCACTAAATGTTTAATGATAAATGATAAATGTTAAATGTTAAATGTTTTTTCCAATCATATTGGCGACGATTTTTCCCGAGCTAATCACGCCCGGCAGACCCGCGCCGGGATGCGTTCCCGCGCCGACGAAATAAAGATTCGCGACGTCTTCGCTCTGGTTGTGCGGGCGGAAAAACGCGGACTGCATCAGCGTCGGCTCGACGGAAAAAGCGCTGCCGAGATAGCTGTTTAAATCGTTTTGAAAATGAAGCGGGTCGATGTGATGCTCGGTGACGATGTGTTTCGATAAATCCGGCATATAACGGTCTTCCAGATATTTCACAATCTTGTCGCGGTAAACGCTCGCCTGCGTGCGCCAATCGGTTTTCGCCATCAGATGCGGCACGGGCGAGAGGACATACCAACTGTCGCAGCCCGCGGGCGCGAGCGTCGGGTCGGTCGCGGTCGGGCGATGCAGGTAAAGCGAAAAATCGTCGGCGAGAATTTTTTTGTTGAAGATGTCGTCGAGCAAGCCTTTGTAGCGCGCGCCCATTATGATTTCGTGATGCGCGATATTTTCGTATTTTTTATCGGTGCCGAAATAATAAACGAAAAGCGACATCGAATAAGTCATCGAATGGATTTTTTTATCGGTGTATTTCTGCCGGAACTCGCTTTTAATCAAATTCAGATACGTAAAAGCGACGTCCGCGTTGGAGACGACCGCGTCGGCTTGAAAAAATTCGTCCGTTTGCAGGCGCACGCCGCCGGCTTCGCCCGCGCGATTGACGTAAATTTCCGCGACGTCGGCTTTTAAGTAAATCTCGCCGCCTAAATCCATAAACAGATTGCACAGAGCCTGAATCAGCGCGCCGGTTCCGCCCATCGCAAACCAGACGCCGTATTCCTGTTCCAGGCGATGAATCATCGCGTAAATCGAGGTTGCCGTAAAAGGATTTCCGCCGATTAAAAGCGGGTGAAAGCTGAAAGCCTGACGCAGGCGCTCGTCTTTGAAATAACGCGCGGCGAATTGGTAAACCGAGCGGTCGGAGCGCAGGCGAATCATCGTCGGAATCACGCGCAGCATATCCTGCCAGCGCGAAAAAGGCTGGTCAATCAATTCGAAACCGGCGCGATAAATATCGCCCAAATCGCGCGCGAAACGCTCGTAAGCGTCAACGCCGCCCGCGTCGAATTGGCGAATCTGTTCGAGCAGGTTTTCACGGTCGTCGTTGTAATTGAAAACGGTTCCGTCTTCAAAACGAATATTGTAAAAAGGATTCAGCTTGACCAACTCGACATAATCGGAAGTTTTTTTGCCCGCCAGCTCAAACAATTCGTCAATCAGCCAGGGCGCGGTGATAATCGTCGGTCCGCCGTCGAACGTAAAACCGTCCTGCTCGTAAACATACGCGCGCCCGCCCGCTTTATCGCGTTTTTCGACGATGACGACCGTGTGCCCCTGCGCCTGCAGGCGAATCGCCGCCGCCAAACCGCCAAACCCGCTTCCGATAACGACAATCTTCATAAAAAAAACAAAAACCTCGGAGGAACACGAAATTGCGGGCGTTTACCGTTTCGTAAACTTTCGCGTTCGCCGTCGGTTTCCCAATATCAACAATTATAAACAATCCGCGCCGGAAAAGATTTTCGCAATCGCTTCCGGCAATTAATTTTTAACTTAAAACAATTATATGAATTCCTGCGCCGAAAGGTAAACCGGATTGAGGGATGAAGGATGAAGGATGAGGGATGAGTAAGAAGGTAAAGATGTCTCTGAACCAGCTTTGTTTCATCCCTCATCCTTCATCCTTCATCCCTCTGATAAAACATTGACTTTCGGCGGCAAAGAAAGTAACTTTGCTGCATCGGTCGAACTCGCGTGACGCTTCGAATCGTTTCGGCGTCCGCTTTGGTTTCAAAGCCGCCCGTGCCGGAAGCCCTCATTTAACCTGTCCGAATCTGACCGAAACAGGATAAATATCTGGAAAACACCGAATAAAAACCGACAAAATTGACGTCTCCCGGCGACGCCGACGAAATTCGAGGATATTGGAAAATGAAAAAACTGGAATCGAAGCTATTTTGTATCATAGCGATTTTACTCATCGCGGCGGCAAGCGCCGTTGCGCAAAACAGGTTTGAAGGTTATTCGCTGACCGTCGAGACGGACGATACCGGCACGTGCCCGGTTAAATATCGTCCTTCGGGAAGCAATGCCGTCGATGTTTTTGTTGCCGGCGGAAGGAGAACGGCTTCCGACCTCGTCGCTTGTCCGGGAAGCGGAACGACAGTAGATTTTAACGGTCACGTGACGCCGAACGGCGACGGGCGCTGGTGTTTTGAAGGCAGCTCGGAATATTACGACGTGCAATTGGATACGGGCACAAGATATATCTGGTATCCGACGACGAAAAATACGGGTTTTTTTAACGTCAAGGATTTTCGCCCGATTTCGCGCGGCGCTTTTACCGAGCCAGCCGATTACACGACGACCATCAAAAGAGCCATCGCCTTTATCGCTTCGCGGCAGGGCGGAACGCTTTATTTTCCCGAAGGCACTTATATTGTCGGCACGACCGACGGCAACACCCGGCATCCGAATTATAAAGGCATCACGCTGCCGTCCGGCATCGTCATTCAGGGCGCGAGCCCGAACGCGTCAATCCCGACGACGAACCTGCCTTTTAAGAAAAGCCCGACCAGCATTCGCCTGCGCAACAACAACCAGCCGATTTTTCGCATCAGCGGCTGCACCGACCACGTGACCATCAAAAACGTCGAGCTTTTGGGCAACTCCGCCGGCTGGCAGGAGCCGCCGCGCGATTCGACCGGCGATTACGGCATCGAGGCGATGGGCAAATGGGAGATAGACGCGGCAAATCAAATCGACAACCAGAATTCGAGCCAGTTTTTCAAATTCGAAAACATCACGTTTCAAAATCTCGACCGCGCCATCTACGTGCATAACGCCAACGACCAGACGCCGACTTCGTGCAATCCCAATAATCAACAGTGCGGGCAGTGGCAGTTTGATTACGTGAAGGTCGACCACGGCGTTTTCATCAATAACAAGGCGGGAATCTGGATTAACACTTATAATACCGATTGGAAGGTGACCAATTCGCTTTTCAATTACGTCGCGCCGGGCGAAGGAATTCACCTGGAAAGAGGCGGCTCGATGCTGGTTGAAGAAAGCTTCGGCGGCGGCTACGACCACGGCGCATACATCGGCGGACCTTTTATCAACATCGACACTTTCGGCACTTTGACGCTGATTAATACTTCTGCCGAGCGCGGTCAAAAGAGCATCTACGTCAGCCCGGGCGGCGCGATTTCGACGATGATGATGGTCGTCGTCGGCAGCCATTTCGGCGATAAAGTCGAATTGAACGGTCGGATGAATTACATCTCATCGGGAACTTTCTACGGCGCGAAAACCGTCGTCGCCGGTCCGAACGTGAAAATCACCTCGACCGGCGACCGTTTCTGCTACGACCCGGCGATTACGCCCGGCTTCTGTCGCGATGAAAACAACCAGCCGGTTTCGAATCCGGGCTTTCAGGGCGGGAAGATAATGTTCCAGACCGGACGCGTCGCGGAAGGCTCCGGCGATAATTTTATTCAGCGCCGCCCGAACTTTTTCGGGCACGACGTCGCCATCAGCGACGACGACGAGACAAACTCGGAGCCGCTTTTGTCCGCCAAATCATTCAATTTCAACAAGCCTCTGCTGCGTCTGGGACAAAATTTCTGGTATGACTTCAAGCGCGACGAAAGCACGGGCTTTCTGTCCGTCAAAGGCAATCAGGAAAAGCCGTACGTCGGTTTTTCGATTAACGGCTTGATGCAAATGGACAAGAATACGACCTTTAACGACCTCGTTGTTTACGCCGCGACCGTTTCCAACGGTGAGCCGCTGATTACGGACGGCGCGATCGTCTATTGCAAAGACTGCGCGAAAAACGCGTCCGGCGTCTGCACACAGGGCACGGCAGGCGTGGACGGCGCGTTTGCCAAGCGCATCAATAACACGTGGCGCTGCGATTGAGCGATTTCTGAATTAGAAAGGCGGAAACGCGACAGTTATGGAGCGTGTCTCAAGGTGAAGAATACGAAACTCCGGTTTCATAATTCATCAATGAAGAACACGCTCCATAACTGTCGCGTTTCCGCCTTTTTGTCTTTTCAAAGAGCGAAGATTTTTTCGCGAAAAAGCGACAAAAAATTATTGACTTCCGCGGGCAAAAAGAGTAAGTTTGAAGATGTCCAAATTAATTTGATTCGTTTCCTTTTGCCAGCGAATTAAGTGTAAATCTCTCAATGGTTTACATAAATTGTCGATTCTTGCTCAGAACGGTTCTCCCGACCGCCTACAGTTACCGAATCGGCTTAGTTTCCCAAGCTAAATTTCTATTTCAATGGGCGGCTCGAAGTGTGTCTGAAAGCCGCGCCGGGCGGAAGTCTTTTTCTATCTTTTTCGATTCGAAAAAGGCTGAAAGCATTGAAAAAAATAAAGCCCACCCGATTGGCTGTCACCAATCAGGCGGGTTTTATCAGGGTCATCAGATACGATGCCGAAGCAAGCGTAACATAATGATACCCGGATGGTAACCGTATCATATCGCGCCGCTAAAGCATCTGCAAGCGAAAAGTCAAATTCCGGCTTCAATCCTTGTTTCTTTTGACCCTTTCCTAACAAAAAGGCGGAGTCGAAGTGTGTTTTCCCGACAATTTTTCGGGAGAAAAAACTCGATTTCAAACACGACCGACGAATCGTGCAAAGGCGAATTTTCCGAAATTCGTCTCGCTCAAAATTCGGCTGGTTCAGGCATTAGTCTCTCCGCGCTGAATGCGGGGAATGTTATGGAGAGTGTATAAAAATGAAAAAATTTGAATCGAAACTGTTTTCTCTTATTGCTTTTTTTTTATCGACGACGGCTGCGGCTTCCGGCGCGAACGAATTTGAAGGTTACTCACCGAATGTCGGAAACAATGACCGGCGACAATTCCAGCAACACAATTTAATGGGGAATATGTCCACCATTCGCGTAATGAACCCCGAACGCGGGCGGCGCGTTTGGCAAAAGAATCAACTGCAACCGGCGATGAGATAAAGATTTAAGATTTATAAAAGGCGGAAACCCGGGTAGTGACGGGGCGTGTCGGGTTAGATGGAAAACCGGCAAAAAGAAGTGAGGGTAAGCGTCGGTAGAGTCCGCGCTTCTTCAGCCGGCAAAGACACGCTCCATCTCTGCCCGGGTTTCCGCTTTTTGGATACATCACAGAAAAGATGTCGCGCAATAAGATATGTAGGGGCAGGTCTTGTGCCTGCCCAATGAGCGCAGCGAAAGAATTTTAGCCACAGAGAACACAGAGAGAAAACAGAGAAGACAATAATTGTTTCTCTATTTCTTCTGTGTTCTCGGTGGTTAATGCTTTGTTCGCGCTATCAGCGCTCATTGGGCAGGCACAAGACCTGCCCCTACAATTTATTATTTCTACTGTTTCAATTCGACAACCGTCGCGCCTTCGCCGCCTTGTTCGCGCGGGGCGAGCGTGTAGCGCGAAACGTGCGGATGTCCTTTTAAGTGCCGGTGAACCGCCGACCGCAAAGCGCCCGTGCCGATGCCGTGAACGATGCGGACGCGCTGAAAACCGTTCAGATAAGCTTCATCCAGAAACGGGTCGACCAAATCGTCAACTTCCGAAGTCGTTTTGCCGATGATGTTCAGCTCGGCGTTCATATTTTCCGTGTCGAGCCGCAAAAGCGCGTCGCCCGACTGTTTTTGCAGTTTTTCGAGCTTGCTTTCCTTCTTTTTTTCTTCGGCGACGACGGCTTGCAGATTCGCCAGCTTCTCGCGCAGGCGCATCGAGCCGACCATAACTTCAGCCGTTTCGCCGTCGATTTTTTCGACCGTTCCGACCGAGCCGAAAGTTTTCAGAAGAACTCTCATTCCGGTCTCAATCGGTCGGTCGCTCAATTGCGGAATGCGGAATGCGGATTGGGAATTAATCGCCGCGTCGCCGCGTCCGCGCGTCCCCGTGTCGCCGACTTTGGTCATCGCCGTGCGCTTCAGTTCGGCTTTGCGCGCCTGCATTTCCTTTTCGAGACGCGTTTTTAAAGCTTTGTCCTCGATGCCGGAGACGAAGGCTTTCGCCTGACGTTCAAAGCTGTCGATGGTTTCGCCGAGCTCTTTTTCAAATTCCTTCTGGCGCTCTTTTTCCTTTTTCCGCGCTTCGATGTCGAGCAGCGCGTATTTTTTCGCGGTCGCCTCGCGTTCTTCTTCCAGCGCGACGCGCAAATCTTCGGCAATCTGCGATTCGCGGCGAATTTTCAAAAGATAATCCGACGCTTCACGCGCCGAAACCTCGACGTTCGCACGCGCTTTTTCGATGACCGGCGGCGGAATGCCGAAGCGCCGCGCGATGTCTATTCCCGAAGACGCGCCCGCCAAGCCGGTCAAAAGGCGATAAGTCGGCTGCAAAGTTTTTTCGTCGAATTCGACCGAAGCGTTTATCACCGTTTCGTCGTTCGTCGCGTAAATTTTCAGCCCGCGATAATGCGTCGAAGCGATAACCTGCGCCGAGCACTGGCGGCGAAAATAATCGACAATCGCCACGCCCAGCGCCGAGCCTTCTTCCGGGTCGGTGCCCGTGCCGACTTCGTCCAGCAGAACGAGCGCCGGATTGCTGCATTCGCGCATCATTTCGGCGATGTTTGAAATGTGCGAGGTAAACGTCGAAAGATTCGCGCTCAAAGATTGATTGTCGCCGATGTCCGCCAGAACGGATTTGTAAAACGGAATCCGCGCCTCTCGCGCGGGAACGGGCAAACCGGAAATCGCCATTAAGCTGAGCAATCCGGCGGTTTTCAGCACGACCGTTTTTCCGCCCGCGTTCGCGCCGGAGATAATCATCACGCTTTTTTCTTTGGTTAAAGAAAATGAAACCGGAACGATTTCTTTCGATTGTCCGTCGTCGGAAGAATTTTCCGCCCTTGCTGACGCGCGGGCTTCCGCCTCGTTTTCCTGCTGACCGCTGACCGCTGACCGCTGGCGGCTTTTCTGATTTTGCTCGCGCAGATTTTCTTCCAAAAGCGGATGCCGCGCTTCAATCAGTGAAAGCGTTTCGTCGTCCGTTATTTGCGGGACGACGGCGCGAAAGCTGCGGGCGAATTCGACTTTCGCCTTGATAAAATCGAGTTCGGCGACGGCACGGACGGCGGCTTCGATTGCCGGAAGCTCGCCGCGCAGCATTTCGGTCAAATCGAATAAAACGCGCGCCACTTCGCGTTCTTCTTTTTCTTTTAAGGCTTGCAGCTCGTTGTTTGCCTCAATCGCTTCGAGCGGCTCGATGAAAACCGTCGCGCCGGAAGACGAAAAACCGTGTGCGACGCCCGTCACTTTGCCGCGAAAATCGGCTTTGACCGGCACGACGTAACGCTCGTTGCGCTGCGTGACGATGGCGTCCTGAATCGCGTCGGACGCGTTGCGCATCAGTGTTTCCAGAGATTTCGTCAGACGCCCGCGCTGGTTGTTTATCTCGCGTCTCAAGCGGGCTAATTCGGGCGAAGCCGCGTCGTCGATTTCGCCCGAGGGCAGCAGTTTTTTGTTGATTTTTTCGATGACCGCGAAAAGCGTCGGCGGCAGATTTTCGATTACGCGCCACAGCGTCGGAACGCTTTCCTTTTCCGGCGCGATAACCGAGCGCGCGAATAACGCCTGACTGCAAAGCCGCGTCACTTCCAGAAGCGATAAAGGCTCGAGCGTCGCGTTGCGGATACGCAGAACGGCAATCGCGTTTGTCGGCTCGAAAACGTCGGAAAAACGCCATGAAACCTGTTTTTCTTCATTCAGATAAATCGTTTCGGTGACGGCTTTTAAATCTCGTTCCAGTTCCAGACGATTCGTTAAAGGCTGCAATGAAAGCAGGCGCGCTTTGCCCATCGGCGTCTGGGCGTAACGCTCAAATAATGTGAGAAGTTTTTCGTATTCTAAAGTTTTTAACGATTGCATATTTTCAACTAAATAAAATTTAGCTTCGGACGATTGAAAACCGGCGTTAGTGAGATGATTTTATTTCGTTATTTCTCGTCTTCGTCTAAAATCGTCTGCGGCTTGTTATGATTGCGGCTGAAAATCAGCAAAGGTTTTATAAAATCGCTTTTTACCATAAACCACAAAAAACATCCGACCAGACCGTAAATAAAAATCAGCGCAAAACAAAAAAGCTTTTCTCCCGCGCTGGGCATTTTTCTGTGCGCCATCGCGTTAAGCATTCCGCCCAAAGGCATCGCCAACAATATTGTCGCCGGAAAATATATCAAAAAAGCCAGCAATAATCTGGAAATTATTTCCCACACGTCTCTTGATTCTCTATATTTGAAACCAGCGGTGACGATTAAAACCAGCGGAATTGTCACCGCCAGCAGACACCAGACGAAAAAAGCGATTATTTCCGATGGCATAAAACATTCTCAGGCGACGACTTCGACGCCTTTCCAGAACGCGACATAATTTTCGATTTCCTTGGCTTCCGCTTTCGCGTCCGCGTAAAACCACGCGGCGTCTTTATTCGTCGCGCCGCTCACGACGACATCGTAATAACTCGCCGTGCCTTTCCAGCCGCAAACGGTGTGCGTCGCGGACGGCTGAAAATATTCTTTATTTATCGAATTTGCGGGGAAATAATGATTTCCTTCAATCACGATAGTCTCATCGCTCTCGGCTAAAACCGCGCCGTTCCAGATTGCTTTCATAATTTTTTCGTAAATCGTAAAGCGTGAATCGTGAATCGTAAATAGTAAATAGATTTGTCCGTAATAATAGACGCTTTCTTTCTATTTACGATTCACGATTTACGATTTACGATTTACTATTTACGATTCACGATTCACGCTTCTTCTAGCTCATCGCCAGAAATCGCTGGCGGATTTCCGGCGTCGGCAGCATACACGCGTCCTGTTTGCCGAACATTTTATAGCGGTATTTCGCAAACATTCGGTAGAAAAAGTTGCGTATAAAGCGCGGCACGACGACGAAACCGTAGGTGAATTTCCACGCGCCGTCCAATTTTCGCGCGATGCGCAGAGCGGCGGTCGAATGCGTGTAGACTTTGCCGTCTTCAATCAGCACGACCGAATCGGTTTCGATTTTATCGATGCCGTTTTCCGCCAGCAGCTTTTCGCCGATTTCCGACTGCAAGGGCGCGAATTTGAAATAGCCCGTTTTATCGCGCTCGATAATAAAATTCACCGCGCCGTTGCAGAAATTACAAACTCCGTCGAATAAAATTACTGCGCTCATATTTCAATGTTAAACTCAGGCGCGGCGTTTAGTAAATAGCCAGCCGAAAGATAAAGCTGAATTTGCTGAAGTAAACAGGCAGAAACGCGACAGTCATGGAGCGTGTCTTTTAAACGATGAACGATGAACGCGGAACGATGAATTGCAAATTCTGCATCTCGAATTCATCGTTCCGCGTTCTGCATTCTGCATTTAAGAGACACGCTCCATCACCGCCCGCGTTTCCGCATTGAATTTCGCGGCTGAAACCTTGTAAGATAAAATGCGTAAGCACTGATTTGCAATTCTGATTTTCAGCTTCCAAGTAAAGTTATGAGAAAACTTATCCTGCGTTTTACGCTCGCTATTTTTGCGTTCGGCTCGCTTTGCGCGCTGGCTGCTCCGGCGCAAACCGGCGGCGCGTTTGCGATTACCAACGCGCGCATCGTGACGGTTTCGGGCGCGGCGATTGAGCGCGGCACAATCGTCATTCGCGACGGCTTGATTGAATCGGTCGGCGAAAATCCGCGCGTTCCGGCTGACGCCCGCGTTTTTGACGGCACCGGCTTAACGGTTTATCCGGGATTTTTTGACGCGAATACAAATCTCGGCTTGCCGACGCCGACGCCGCGACCAGCCGGACAAGGACAGCAGCAACAGGCGCAGCAACCGCCATCGAATTCGAATTATCCGAACGGCTTACAGCCCGAAACGACGGCGCTGGAATCTTTAAGAGCGGGCGAAGCGCAGTTTGAAACGCCGCGCAACAACGGTTTCACGACCGTCTTAACAGTTTCGCGCGACGGCATTTTTAACGGGCAGTCGGCGGTGATAAATCTGGCGGGCGAGACGGTTTCGACGATGATTATCAAATCGCCGTTCGCGCAGCATATTACGTTTCGAACCTTGCAGGGCGGCGCGTATCCGACCGCGCTGATGGGAACTTTTTCGGCGATTCGCCAGATGCTGCTCGACGCGCAAAGATTGCAGGAATGGCAGAAAAATTACGCCGCGAATCCGCGCGGGATGAAGCGCCCCGACGTGGACAAATCGCTCGAAGCGCTGCTGCCGGTTTTAAATCGTCAGATGCCCGTCGTTTTTAACGCGAACACGGAGCGCGAAATCGTCCGCGCGCTGGATTTGGCGAAGGAATTTAATTTGAGGGCGATTATTTCCGGCGGCACTGAGGCGTGGAAAGTGGCGGGCAGATTAAAGGAACAAAACGTTCCGGTGCTGCTTTCGCTGAATTTTCCGAAGCGTACCGCCGCCGCTTCGCCCGATGCCGACGCCGAAGATTTGGACGTTTTGCGGCTGCGCGCCGAAACGCCGAAAGGCGCGGCGCGGCTGGCGCAGACGGGCGTCAAATTCGCGTTTCAATCCGGCGGAATGCAGAATATCGCCGATTTCTGGACGAACGCGAACAAGGCGATTGAAAACGGTTTGAGCAAAGACGCGGCTATCAGAGCGATGACTTTGGGAACGGCGGAAATCCTCGGCGTCGAAAATCGGCTCGGCTCAATCGAGCAGGGAAAAATCGCCAACCTGACCATTTCGCGCGGCGATATTTTTGCGAAAGACAAAGTGATTACGCACGTTTTCGTCGACGGAAAGCTTTTCGAGCAGAAAGCGGCGGACAAAAAAGCGTTGCCGACCGGCACGACTTTCAACGGCGGGCTGACGCCGACGCCAAAACTCGATATTACCGGCGCGTGGAATATCACGGTCGAAATTCGCGGGCAGAGCGTGCCGGTGACATTAAACCTCAAACAGGAAGGCGAAAAGCTTTCGGGAAACGTGACGTCCGGCTTTTTCGCGGCGGCGGAAATCCGCAACGGCGCGATTACCGGCGACAGTTTCAGCTTTGACGTGACGGTCAGCGTCGGCGGTCAGAATATCGACGTGACGCTGAACGGCAAAGTCAGCGGCAATCAAATCAGCGGCACGGCGACCTCGGCGCAGGAAGCCAAACCGTTTAGCGGAGCGAAAGTTCCATAAGAGTTTAGAAAAGGGAAGAACCGGGAATGAGAAAAATAAAAGCTTTTATTCTTCTGAGTTTATTTTTATTGACCGCGTCGCACGTCGCGGTTTTCGCGCAGGCTCGAAAACCCAATGACGTTTTGATTCGCAACGCGACCGTTTTAACCGCCGCGCGCGGGACGCTCACCAATACCGACATTCTGATTCAGAACGGTCGCATAGCGCGCATCGGAAAAAATCTGAGCGCGTCAGGAAATGCGCAGATTGTCGATGCGACCGGAAAATTCGTCTCGCCGGGCATTATCGATTGTCACTCGCATTCGATGCTCGACGCGATTAACGAATTTTCGTTCAGCGTGACTTCGATGACGCAGATGCGCGACGTTCTGAATCCCACGGATATTACGATTTATCGCGCGCTGGCGGGCGGCGTGACGACGGCGAATCTGCTGCACGGCTCGGCAAACGCCATCGGCGGGCAGAATATTGTCGTGAAATTCAAGTTCGGTCATCCGGTCGAAGATTTTATTTTCGAGGGCGCGCCCGCCGGAATAAAATTCGCGCTCGGCGAAAATCCGAAACGCACGAATTTTAATCCGGGCGCGGGACAGCCGCCGCGTTATCCGCGCACGCGGATGGGCACGATGGAAGTTATCCGCGACGCCTTTCTGCGCGCCCGCGATTACAAACAAGCGTGGGACGATTTTCGCGCGAAGAAAACAAAAATTCAGCCGCGCCGCGATTTGGAGCTTGAGCCGCTGGTCGAAATTCTCGAAGGCAAGCGACTGGTTCACGCGCACGGTTATCGCTCGGACGAGCATCTGAATCTGATGCTTCTGGCTGACGAATTCGGTTTTAAAATCGCGACCTTGCAGCACGGGCTGGAAGCTTACAAAATCGCTCCGGAAATTGCCAAACGCGGCACGGGCGTTTCGATTTTCGTCGATAGCTGGTCGTATAAGCTCGAAGCCTACGACGCGATTCCGTATAACGCGGCGATTTTGTGGAAAGCGGGCGTCGTCGTTTCGATAAACTCCGACTCGGACGAGCGTATGCGCCGCTTGAATCTGGACGCGGCGAAGGTGATGAAATACGGCGGCGTGCCGGAAGAAGAAGCCTTGAAAATGATTACGCTCAACGCGGCGAAACAGCTCGGCATCGACAAGCGCACCGGCTCGATTGAAATCGGCAAGGACGCGGATTTGGTCATCTGGAACGCGCACCCGTTCAGCGTCTATGCGCGCGTCGAAATGACGATGATTGACGGCGAATTTTATTTCGAGCGCAGCCGCGATTTACTGCGCCGCCAGGAATTCGCCCGCGAGCGCGAAACGCTGGAAAAAATGGACGTCAATCGCGCGCCGACGACCGGCGGCACGCAGCCGCGCGTCCCGACCGAGCAGCGCGTCAAAGACCGCGACGAAGCCGACCGCGAAGGAGACAACGAATAAAATGCAAAACGCAAAATGCAAAATGCAAAATAACGGAAGCTTTAGAAATTTTCTTCGCATGGGTTTTTTACTGCTCGCCGCTCACTGCTTACTGCTTACTGCTTTGGCGCAGAATGACGGTTCGCAGCAGAATGTCTTGGGCAAAGCGGGAACTTTTGCGATTGTAAACGCGCGGATTGTGACGGTTTCGGGCGCGACGATTGAGAACGGGACGGTCTTGATTCAGGACGGGCGCATTGCGGCGGTCGGCGCGAATGTTTCCGTGCCGTCGAATGCGGAAAGAATCGACGGCAGAGGCTTGTCGGTTTATCCGGGAATGATTGACGCGGCGACGAATCTCGGCTTGGCGGAGATTCCGCTCGGCGCGAACGCGACCGTCGATGTTGCCGAAGTCGGCGATATGAACGCCAATGCCAAAGCGATTAGCGGCATCAATCCGCACAGCTCGCACGTCAACGTGACGCGCGTCAACGGCATCACGACCGTGCTTTCGATGCCGACCGGCGGAACGATTGCCGGGCAAGCCGCCGTTATCAATCTCTGGGGTTCGACGCAGGGCGAAATGGCGGTCGTGCCGGCTTTCGCCCTCGTCGTCAACTTTCCGCGCGTCACGACTTCTACCGGTTTCGGGCAGCCGCAGCTCGAATTCAGCCAAGCCGTCACGCAACGCGACAAGCGGTTGGACGATTTGAAAAAAGTTTTCAGGGACGCCGAAAATTACGCGCGCGTGAAAGACGCTTACGCGAAGGATAAAACTTTGCCGTATCCGGGCGTCAATCTGAAAATGGACGCGATGATTCCCTTTATTCGCGGCGAGCGCCCCGTTATTTTCCGCGCCGAACGCGAGCGAGACATTCGCGCCGTCGCCCGCTTCGTCGAGGAAATGAAAATCAAAGGCGTCGTTATCGGCGGGCAGGAAGCGTGGAAAGCGGCTGATTTGCTGGTGAAAAACAATATTCCGGTCGTTTACACGAACATTTACAACTTGCCCGCGCGCGACGACGATGAATACGATTACCTGTTTGAAGCGCCTGCGAAGCTGCAAAAAGCGGGCGTGAAATTTGCCATCTCGACCGGCAACGACGGCGCGGAAGTGCGCGATTTGCCGTATCAGGCGGGAATTGCTTCGGCGTTCGGCTTGTCGAAAGAAGACGCTTTGAAATCCGTCACGCTCTATCCGGCGCAGATTCTCGGCATCGCCGACCGGCTCGGCTCGATTGAGCAGGGAAAAACGGCGAACATCGTCGTCGCCGACGGCGATTTGCTCGAACCGCGCACCAATATCAGATATTTATTTATCAACGGTCGAATGCTGCCGCTGACAAGCAGGCATACGGAGCTTTACGAGCAGTTTAAGGACAGAAAGTAATTTTAGGCATTAAGATATTTGATTCACCTGAGAATATAAGAATGACGACGGCAAGTGTCAGTAGCCCAAGCGTGAGCGCGGGCTTGGCGTCTGGCGATGAAAGACGCGGGCGATTAATCAATAAGCCCGCGCTCACGCTTGGGCTACTGATACCTTTTTAGATTTCCGGTATCGACTTGCTCGCCGGTGAGTCAAATGTATTATTAGCCTAATTTTACAAGGATAGAAAAGGCGTCAGAAATCGACGCCTTTTCTTTATCCGTGCGCTGCCGTACAGACACTTTAAACAATCAAAGATATCCTCATAGTGCGCGTTTTCAAGGTTTTGCACTAAAAGCAGCTTTTGCCGCCGGCATTAAATCTTAATTGACGAGTCGTAAATAAAGTATTTAATTTGCTTCTGCGCCAGAAGTGTCATCAAGCTAACACTTTAGCGAAAAGATGAAAATAAACGCGAAGACATCTTCTTTGACAGGCACTATTTAGTGTGTTAGGTTCAGCTTGGATTAACCGACAACACGGGCATCCCGGGATGGAAATTTCTTCTTAGGGAAATTTTTCAGAACATTTTGTGATGTCTTTAAATAAATACTAAGAGTTGGAAAACAAAATTAACGGGTAAACCGTCAAAGCGCGACAGGTCGCGGCAGGGGCGGAGAGTTTAAGTAGTTTTTGTTTTTCCGGTGTGAGGACAGATTTCTTATCAACGGCTATCTTTATTGTTTAAAAGAATAGCCGGCGGGACTGACTTACGCGATTAGAGTCTTGAGGCTGAATTATGTCGGTAAATTACCGCTTAGTGTCTTTGAATTTACAATCAACGATTTCTCCGGATGAAAATACGGAGAAAGTCTATTGCGTTTTCTGCGCGCCTTTTTTATTTTTCATAAAGTTTGAAGCTGCCGCGTTTAAACAGACAAATGTAATAAAAAAGACCGGTTGCCTGTAGTCAGACGAACCGGTCTTTTTTTATTACGCGATGCCAAAATAAATTATCGTTTTATTTTGGTCGGGTGAACTTATACGGAAAAACCCGGCTGATAATTGACGTTATCAGCCGGGCGATAGGTTCAACCCTTTAGAGACGGAATGTTTCAAAGGATGTGACCGTACAATTCGCATCATAAGACATTCCATCTCTCAAAACAAGCTAACAGTAAAAGAAAAATGAGGACTGAACCGACCCGCGTTCAGGTCGCTGCGCAAAGCCGAGACCGAGTTATCGTGGGCTTGTTTTGTCTTTTATTAATTCGAAGTTTAGAGGGGCAATTTACCCGGTCGGTTTCCGAGACCGGCAGGTTTCCTGACAACCAAAACCCATCTGGATTTCTACCATAAAATCTCAGGGAGAATATGAAATGTTACAAAAATTTATAAGACAAAATACGTCTTTTACAAAGACGATTATCCATCGAATCACCTCTTTCCGTAAAATATCAATCCGGCTCGCGGTCGTCCTGAATTTGCTCTTTATGACTGCCGCGCTGAGCTATAACGCTTCGGCGCAAACTACTGTAAGCCAGTATTTTCAAGGTTTCGAAGTCGATAATATCTGGGCAAGCGCCCCGCCTTCGGCACAAACAGTTAACCGCGTTCCATCCGGCAGCAGCGGCATCACCTCCAGAACCGGCGGTTTTCACGCAGAAGTGGGAACGCAGTTTACCCGTTGGGGCGGTTATAACTCGACATTTCCCTCGCGCGGCTACACAACTACGGTTGCCGTCTATCTTAATGTCGGCGGCGGGTTTGCAAACGATACCCGTTTCGATTTCAGCTCGGCGATAAATAATACAACCGGCGCTCATCGGCGCGATTTTGTTTTTAACGCAGGATATTACAATGATGCCGTCGCGCCCGGAAGCGGTCCGCGCTTTGTCGTCAGCGCCAGTAATAATTCGGGCAGAGCAAATTCTTTTCCGAAGAATGCCAGTGCGATTACGATTACATCGAGCGGCTGGTACATCTTCAAACACCGATTTTATAACAGCGGCGGCGGCGTTTTAGCCGTCGAAATGAGCATTATCGATTCCTCCAACAACATTGTAAATAGCTGGATAATCAGCAACGCGTCGGACGTCATCGGCTCGACCGTCGGCGGTAATCGCTACGGCTGGTTTGCAAACAATGAATTTGCTTTCCTTGCAATTGATGATTCGGAACGCGCAAATATTGTCGAAACATTTGCGGTAGATGACGACGGAATGGCGAGCGCGGCTGACTGTAATGCCGCCGACGCTGCCTCTGTCACAATTCAAGGCGCGGTCGATACCGCCCTTTCCGGCGACACGATTAAAGTTTGCGACGGAACTTATGTCGAGGACGTCAACGTCAACAAAGCCAACTTAATTATTAACGGTTCGGGCGTCGGAAATACGACCATTTCGGGAGCAATCGGCGGCGACGGCGCGACCGTTCGCATCTCCGCCGCCAGTGCCGAAATAAAGAATTTTACAATTACCAGGCAGGGAAATAATACGACCGACTGGAATGATCCGGGTCTGAACTCGGCGGGCATCGCCATTCAAGGCGCTATCGTGCCCGGCGCGCTTATTCACGACAATATCATCACCGGCAATCGTAACGCCATTGACATCAATAACAGCAGCGGGCACACCATCCGCAACAATGTTATCGATAACAACCGCACCGGCGTAATTTTTCGTAATCAAACGGACAATATTACGATGACGGAAAACTTTATTACCAACAACTGGACGCTCGGCGTGCTTTTCCTTGACGCCAGCGGGGGAACAAACAGCCCGGTGCAAACCGCCGCCAACGGCATCTTCAGCAATAACAACTTCAGCGGAAACTGGTATGCGCAAGTCGTAGACCGACAGACGGGCGGCTCGCTTCCTGCTCCGAACACAACTAATCTGAAGAACTTTAGAGGAAACTGGTGGGGCACTACCAGTCCTGTCGTGACGACCGCTAACAGCGCGGAACCCGGCTACGCGGCGCAAATTCCCGTCGCCTACGGCGGAACGGCGACCGCTCCCGGCGGACAGCCCGATATTGCCGGAGCGGCTTCGGCTAATATTAAATATATGCCGCTGCTGACAAGCGGCACGGATACCAACGTTGAAACGACGCCGGGACGCGGGACTTTCGGATTCCAGGGCGCGGCGAGCATAATTATCGTCAAACCTTCTATGTTAAATGGTTGGTCGGCGGTCAGCCAGAGAACCGCTTCGGGCAGCTTTGTCTACGGTCCGGGAACTCCGCCTTTGGGTTCCGGCAGTTATCGAATGATGACCGGAGCGGGAAATTCAGGTCCTGATTTGCCGCAGGGCGGCGCGGGACAAGGCGGCAAGACCTGGATAACGACGCAGCAATTCGATAATGTTTTGCTGTCCGGCATTACCCGGTTGGGATACAGTACTTATGTGACCGCCTCGCCTTCTTCAGCCGGTAATATCATTACCCCGACCTTGCAGCTGCAAATCGATTTGGACGGTAACGGAACGCGGGATTCAACGATGATTTTCGAGCCTTATTATTCGAGCGCCGCCAGCGGCGGCACGCAATCCAATGTTGCTCTCGGTCAATGGCAAACCTGGGATGCCAGAGCCGGAAAATGGTGGTTTAACAATGCCACCGTCTTCGGGTGCGGGCAATGCGCTTTCCCGACTTTTGACGCGATAATCGCCGCTTATCCGAACGCCAAAATCGTCACGTGGTATGCGCTGGCGGACGGTTACGGAACCCAGTTTGTGGCGGGACAAAATTCAGCGGGCGCGCCGTGGGCTAACTTCGACGGAAATATTGATGCTTTCACTATCACCGCCAATGCCCCTGACACGACTTTTGACTTTGAACCCCTTGCGCCGACCGCGGCAAGCGTTTCGATTTCGGGACAGGTGCTGACGGCGGCGGGAGAAAACGTTCCGAACGCCAAAGTCATCCTGCTCGATAGTCAGGGCATGAAGCGCGCGGCGATTTCAAACGGTTTCGGCTATTACAGCTTTGAAGGCGTCACGGTCGGCGAAACTTATGTTTTAAACGTCGTCTCGAAACGTTATACTTTCACGCCGCAGGTGGTGAATGTCAACGAAGAACTGACTGCTTTGAATTTGATTGCCGAACTCTAAAGAGTTCGACAAAAAAAACTTGCGGGCGGAGAATGCATTCTCCGCCCTTTTTTATTATCGCCGCCGCTCAGGATTCGGATGAATCTGAAATTAAAATTTCCTGCACGCGTCCGACCTGCCCGTCCGTTAAGCGAACCTTTATTCCGTGCGGGTGAAAAGCCGAGTTGGTTAATAAATCCTTGACGATGCCGACGGTTTGTCTGCCGGTTCGCTGGTCTTGTTTCAGGACAATCGCCACGCGTGTTCCGGGGCGGATGTCTTTTCGCTGTTTTCCGTTCATTTTTATATTTTCAATTATTTCGGGAACAAATTCCAGATTGCGGTGTCTAATTCTGCGACGAGTGAATGTTTTCGCCTTGACCCGCAAAATTGGCACCGGCTAGAGGAGGAAAATTGAAATGTTGGATAATTTAGTCGAATCGAAAAGCAATGCCGGAGAAACCGGACGCAAAGCGGGATTTTTGGTAACTACACTTTTCACGGTCGTGTCGCTGTTTCTGGTGTCTCTGACTTACAGCCTTTTTGCCAAAGATTTGGGCACGAACGACAACGGCTTGGAGCTTTCCACGCTGGTCGCGCCCGTCATCGAAGCCGAGACGCCGCCGGAACCGGAAATCCAAAAGCCGATGCCGAAGCAAACGTCCGCCGCGCCGTCAAATGTTCCTGTAAGAACGGACACTTTTGCGTCGATTGAGCGAACAACCGAACCGCCCGACAGCACAAAAGGACAGAAAGGCGTTCAATCGTGGGCGAAAAACGCGCATCTCGGAACGGAAAATCTAAATCCGTCAGGTCAATCCAGCTTGCCGCGCAGCAGCGAGCCCGGCGAAGGATTAAAAGTAAATAATAATAATTCAACCGAAAAGGAATCCGAGCCGCCGCCGATGATGCCGAAACCATCGCCCAAGCCGGTGCCTGTCGAGCAGCCGAAAAAAGACCCTGTGATGGTCACGGGCGGCGTGGTCAACGGCAAAGCCACCAATTTGGTGAAACCGCAGTATTCGCCGGCGGCAAAAGCCGTCAAAGCAAGCGGCGCGGTCAACGTGCAGGTCGTCATCGACGAAAATGGCAAAGTGATTTCCGCCTCGGCGGTTTCCGGTCATCAATTGCTGCGCAAAGCGGCGGAAGATGCGGCGCGCGCCAGCAAATTTACGCCGACAACTTTAACCGGTAAGCCCGTTAAAGTGACGGGAGTTATTATTTATAACTTTACGTCGCAGTAATTTAATTAAACGATGAACGCGGAACGATGAATTGCAGTTTCCGCGTTTTGAATTCATCGTTCATCGTTTAAAAAGCGTTTCTTCAAAACAAAAAAGGCTGTTCACGAACGAACAGCCTTTTCTGATTATCTTCCAGCTTTCCGATTATGTCATAAAGCCGAGGTTTGAGCCGGAGAAATTACCGATATTCGGAAAGACGAGCGGAATGTCGGCGTCCGCCAAGCCATACCATCGAGCCAGTGTGGCGGCGTATTGCTCGACCGAAACCGATGGAATAAAGCGTCCGCGAATGTCGGCGTCGTCGCCCGTGCCCATCACGAGCGTCGGGACGAAAGTGCCGTTTGAAGTCGGTTTGCCGTAGAAATTGCCGCCCGCGACCGCGCCGCCGACGACGAAATAAGGTCCGCCCCAGCCGTGGTCGGTGCCGACGCTGCTGCCGCCGCCCGCCGGATTGAGCGTGCGGTTAAAATCCGACATCGTAAAAGTCGTCACCTGCGAAGCCGCGCCCTGCACCACCATCTCGTCGTAAAAAGCCTTTATCGCCTTGCTGACCTGCGTCAGCAAGCTGTCGTGATTTCCGATTTGGTTGCTGTGATGGTCGAAGCCCGAGAGCTGGACAAAGAAAATCTGGCGGCTCATATTCAGCAGCGTTCTGAGCTTTATCAATTTAGCGACTTGCTTCAGTTGATTGCCTAGCGCCGTGTTCGGAAATGTCACGGTTAAGGTCGGGTCGTTGCTTAACTGCTGGCTGGCATTGACGGCTTGCTGCGTAATAGTGCTCGCCTGTTGAATCAGCGTGTAATTCAAATCGCGCGTGCGGGCGTTATTCATCGCCGTCAGGCGCGCGAGTTCGTCGGCGGCGGTGCCGAAGCCGTTTAAGGTCAGAAGCTGATTCAGCGGCGTCGGAGCCGTGCCGACAATCAGCGGTTTGGTGCTGGTGCCGTTAATAAAAATCGACGCGCCCGCAATAGAGGTAATCATCGGCAGCGCGGCGCCGGGATTCAGCGTGCTCGTGCGGTCGGCGACGCGCCCGCCCCAGCCGGTCGTCGATTTGTTGCTGGAAATTCCCGTCTTGAATTGTTCGGATTGGTCAGGATGCGAAAAAAGCTGATACGGTCGCGGCGCGCCCGCTTGATAAGTCGCGCGCGTCAGCGGCTGGACGAGACAGCCGACGTTGCAGACGACCGCCATTTTGCCCAGATTCCAAAGCTCGTGCAGCTCGGTCAGGCGCGGATTCAAGCCGTAAACCTGCCCGCCCATGCTCGGCGGCGTTATCGGCAGCAAATTGGCGCGCGGAACTGCCAGCCCGAACGAGCCGCCGCGCGCCGCCGAGTATTGCGCGTAGCCTTCGTCGTAATTCGGAACAACCGAATTATGCCCGTCATTGCCGCCGTCGAGAAAAATGCAGACCAGAGCTTTATAATCGTCGCCGCCCGCCGCCGTCGCGGTCTCCGCCCTTTCCTGCGCCAGCACGTTGACCAGTCCGAAATGCCGCATCTGCGTCGCCATCGCCGTCATACTCAGGACGCGACAGGATTTTTTTAAAAATTCTCTTCTGTTCTCTTTCATAAATAATTAGTCCTTAGTCCTTCGTCCTTAGTCCTTCGCCGGTCGAATAAAAATTGCATTTTAGAATTTCTTTCAACGGACGAAGGACTAAGGACGAAGGACGAATCCCTATCTCTGCACCTGATATTGCGCCAGCGTCGTCACCAGGTAATACGCGGTTCGCGCACGCTTTAAAGTGTTGGTGGACGCGACGGCTTGCACGGCGGTTAAAATATCGCTGCGCACGGCGCTGCTCATCGAGCCGTGCATCAGTTCGCGGTTGAGCGTATCGACCAGCGCCGCGCCGGTCGTATCGGAAGCGGCGAGCGTTTGCAGTCGGCTCAAATCGATTCGCGTTCCGCAGGGAATGCTCGTCGGATTCGAGGCACTGTTGGCGACGGCGGCGATTCCGGTCGTGCCGGTAGAATTCGGCGGCGCCATCTGATTGATGAAATTCGGTCGTTTCAGAGACGTTCCGGTCGAGAAAATTCCGAATTCCGGACCTGAGAGCGGCGTGCCCGGAATAATGTATTCCATCGAATAATAATTAAATACGGTCGGCGGATTGAAAACGTCCTGTTCGAGCGGCAGCGTGATGCCGTTGATGACGCCGTCGCTCTGCCCGTTGCAGCTTGCCGGAACGGTGATGTTGTTGTTCGCCGTCGGGTTAAACGGGCGCAGAACGCTCGTGATAAACAAAACCGGCTCGCGCAGCTTGCCGTAATCCGGGTCGGTTTTCAGATTGCCGCGCGCTTCCGGGTCGAGCAAAATCGCTTTGATAACGGCTTTCAAATCGCCGCGCGTGCCGTTGCCGTTATTGTTAAAAACCGCCGCGATGCGTCCGACATAGGCGGGCGTCGGGTTGCTGGTCACCAGTTGTCGAATCAGCGATTTGCTGATAAACGGGGCGACGTTCGGATGATAAAAAATATTGTCGAGCGCCGCGTCCAAATCTTCTTCGGGCGCGAGTCCGGCGGGAATATTCGGCGTCGCGCCCGCGTAATTCAAAAGCGTTTTCGCCGTCGTGTCGTGATTTGCCGGATTAACGAGCATCGGGTCGCGATAATTGAGAAATCCGGGCTGCCAGTTCGGACAGTTCGCCGGATTTTGACAATACGTCCAGCCGGTAAAGACTTTGGTGAAATTATTGATGATTTCCTGATTATAGCTCGGCACGCGGTTGCCCTGAGCATCGAGCACGGGCGTCCCGTCCTGCTTCAGCAAATCGACGCCGATGCTGAAAAGCTGCAAAATCTCGCGCGCGTAATTTTCGTTCGGATTGGTGCGCGTGCTGATTGCCATATCCAGATATTGTCCCATCGCCGGATTCAAAGTGATGTCTTTGAGCAGCGTGCGGAAATTGCCGAACGCGTGGCGGTCGAGCGTCTGGAAATAAGGCAGCGTCCGGCTCGGCTGCACGATGGTGCGTCCGGAAGTGACTAAAATCTGGCTCAAAGCCCACGAAGTGCGACGGCGCAATTGCTGATTTTCGTTGTAAAGCGCTTCTTTGAAAAACCAGTTTTGCAGCGGATACATCGTGTAGTTGTCGCGAAAACAGGTCAGCGGAACGTCGGGCGGCTGATTATCGCCGTCGCAGGTCGTCGAAGGCATCGTCTGCTGCGGCGGGTAACTCGGATAGACGAATCCGGCAAAGCTCGCTTCGTCCATCTGCTCTTCCAGCCAGATGAGGTAACCGATGCGGCGCAGGCGCAATTCGAGCGCCGGGTTGACGCCGAAAGTCGCCTGTTCCATAAAGCGCACGCGGTCGCCCGTCCACGGCAGGCTCACGCGATTGGCGGAAGTTTGGCGGACGCTCGCCGTCGTCGTTCCCGGCATCGGCGTCGGCACAGCGCCTTCGTCGTCCTGAATTCTTCCGCCTTCGTGCCCGATTGAAAGCCGCACGCGATTGCTCGACATTCCGCGCCACGTGACGCGCACCAAAACCTCGCCGACGCTGCCGATGCCGTCGCCGACGCGCACGCTCAAAGCGAAAACCCGTTTGTGTTCCTCCGTGCGCTCAAAGCGGACGATTTCCAGCGGATAACGATAATGCTGCGCGTCTTCAAACTCGGCGCGAAAAGCGTTTGCGCCCTCGCCTTCGAGCAAATCCTTCAGATTGGTCACGAAAAACGTCACGATTGTCTGCCTGCCGGGCTGGACGATTTTGCCCGGCAAGCTCGCGCCGCGCTTAGTGGTGGCGACGGTAAACAAAGCTCTGGTCGAATTGGCTTCGCTAATCAGAACCGGCGCGTCTTCGGGCAAAGCGTTTGTCTGGGCGAAAGCGCCGCCTGCAAGCCATAAAAGACAACAAAAAACGCCGAGCGCCGAAAGCCGCCGACGGCGACGTGCATCAGATATTATGAACATTATTTTTTCTCCGGAACCTTTCACCCGAAACAAGCAATCCAATTCGACTGGGCAGGAAATAAATTGAATTTGATAAAAGATAAATTTGATTTATAACTCTTTTACCAAAAAAAGGCAATAAATTTTGCGTAAACTCGTGCCGGCTTTCAACTTTTCGCTTGAATCAAGAATGTAGGGGCACGCCCGTGTGCCTGCCCAAAGCGCTTGCCAAAGCGCTAATCAATTCAGATTAAATTCAACATTGAATTTAATCCAAACG
>DASVWG010000246.1:0-3052 GCA_036389695.1 Pyrinomonadaceae bacterium | reverse complement strand
CCGTAATAGAGATAAAAAATCTGCCTGCCTTTTGCCGGAATGGCGGAATGCGAAAATTCGATAGCTTCCGCCGCATTCGTAATTTCCGGATTTACTTGTGCCGCGAGATTATTTTCATCAAATATCCGCAAATCCGCAGCGTCGCGGCGAACTTTACCGGATTTGATTAAAAGCTGTAAGGGAAAGGGAACGCGTACCTTTCCGGCTGGCAGCGGCTGCTCGCCCGGATTTTTAACCTGTACGGGGACGCGAAACTGGTAAGTTTTATCCTGCCATGCCGGGATTTGAGCCGGACAAAGCCGCGGCGTGAAAACAAATGCGAGCGAGCAAAGAAAAAGAAAAGATAAAATCGTGCGGTTTATCATTACTCTATATTAACTCAAACGCCGGTTATTAAATTCACGATAACAGCCTAATCTTGCGGAACCGGAGTTATTCGCGCGGCGTATCATAATTTGGAAAGAGAGCGCAACGATTCACACGCGTGGTGACGTCTGCCGGATGCCTTTGAAACGGTTGGGCGAGGGCGGCGAGGTGAAAATTTATTTCTCGCGCGTTGTTAATAATCCGTAGCCGCGCGCGTTTATATTTGCAGAGGACAATTCAAAATCTTCTTCGCGGAGCGACGGCAAACAGAGTCCGTCTGCTTCCGCGTTTTCATACGGGAAACAGGAAAATGAAAAACCGGAATTTATTTACACGAAAAATTATCGTCGTTATTTTGTTGATGGTCGTTTTCGCCGCCGCCGACATTTCGGGGCAGCAGAATATAACTGCTAAAACTCAGCCTTCCGATGATGAAGCGGCAAAGAAAGCGGATGCGTTTCTGGCTCAATGGGACAAAAACGATATGCCGGGCGGCGCGGTCGGCGTGGTCAAAGACGGCAGGCTCGTTTACAAACGCGCCTTCGGAATGGCGAGTCTCGACTACGACGTTCCGAACACGACTTCGACGCTGTTTAATCTCGCTTCGGCTTCAAAACCATTTACGGCGATGAGCATCGCGCTTTTGGCGCAGCAGGGAAAATTGTCGCTCGACGACGACATTCGCAAATACGTGCCGGAAATTCCGAAATACGACGAGACAATCACCATCCGTCATCTGCTTCATCACACCAGCGGAATCCGCGAATATCAGGCGCTAATCTTTTTCGGCGGGCAAAACCCCGACAACGCCTTATCCGATAAAACCGTTTTGAATATGCTGGCGCGTCAAAAGAATGTCAGTTTCGCGCCCGGAGCAAAATATCAGTATAGTAATTCCAATTATCATTTGCTGGGAATCATCGTCGGGCGCGTCAGCGGGAAATCTTTGCGGGCGTTTGCCGAGGAAAACATTTTCAAGCCGCTGGGCATGAAAAATACGATGTTTTTCGACAACCGCTTCGAGGTCGTCAAAAACCGGGCGAGCGGTTATCGGGTCGGTCCGGATAAAAGCATCCGCGCCCGTTCTTCACTGTTCGATTTGGTCGGCGGCGGCGGCGTTTTAACGACCGTCGAAGACTTGTATTTGTGGGAGCGGAATTTTTATGAGCCGAAAGTCGGAAACAAAGAGCTGATTCAGCTTTTGACCACGCGCGGAACCTTAAGCGGCGGGGAGAAAGTGGATTACGGCTTCGGATTATTTCATAACGTATATAAGGGACTGCCGGTGATTAAGCACAGCGGCAATATGACCGGCTTTCGGGCGCAGATTGTCTCATTTCCCGAACAAAAATTTACGGTCATCGCTTTGAGCAACAACTCGGCGATTTTTCCGAGTGTAATTGCGGAGAAGCTCGCGGATATTTATCTGGAAGGACAATTGAAACCTGACATCCCGACTCAGAAAAAAGTTGCGGAAACTTTGCCGCAGGCGATTGCTCTGCCCGAAAAGGAAGCTCTGCGCTACGCCGGAATTTACGCCAGCCGGCAGAGCGGAGCGGTCTTCAAGCTGAGTCTCAAAGACGGAAAATTAATAAACAGCCTGCTCCTCAAAAACGAAGTGCCGTTGACGCCGGTTTCCGAAAACCGCTTCGTGATGGCGGCGGGCACCGATAAATTCGAATTGATTCCCGTTTTAAGCGCGTCCGGCACGATTGCGGAAATAAAATTAACCAGGAACGGCGGAAAGCCGGACGTTTTCGTGCCCGTCAAACCGCCGCTCGATTCGCCGCAGCAATTGTCCGAATACGCGGGCACTTATTACAGCGACGAGTTTGACGCTGATTACAAATTAACGCTGCAAGGCAATAATCTCGTTCTGCAAATCGGCGAAAATTTCGAAAATCAGCTGACCGCCGCCTACGCCGATTATTTTACCATTCAGGGCGGCGTGGTTAATCTTTCTTTTACTCGCGATGAGAAAGGAAAAATCTCAGGATTTGTGTTCAATTCGGCAGCCGATGAACGAGAAGTTAAAGGAATCGCTTTCAAGCGACAGTAGAGTTATTGAACGCGTGCCGAAATTAAAATATTTTTAAGAGATGTGAAAATTTATTTCTCTCGCGTTGTTAATAATCCGTAGACGCGCGCGTTTATACTTGTAGAGGACGATTCAAAGGAGACAAACGTGAGAACCGCCGCCGCCAATATGCTGTTAACAAGCAATTTAATAGACTCCGCAAAAAGCGCGCCGCCGCCTGACGCGTTTGCGGAAAACGCTGAGCTTGAAGAACTCGGAGTTCTTTTTCGCGAACACCATAAAGCGATTTTCCGCATCGCCTATCGTATTACGGGCAGCCAGAGCGATGCCGAAGACGTGCTGCAGACTATTTTCCTGCGGCTCACATCGAATCAGGCGCGCCGCGACCTTTCGCCGAACCCGCGGGGCTACCTGCATCGGGCGGCGGTCAACGCCTCGCTCGACTTAATCAGGAGTCGCGCGCGCGCCAATTCCGTCTCTTTTGATGTCATAGATTTCGAACAAAGCTCGAAGCTCTCTACCCAAAGTCCCGAAGACGATTTTGCAGACGTTGAACTGCGCGAGCTTATTCGCCACGCGGTCGCGAAGCTCGAAGGACGCGCCGCGACCGCATTCGCACTTCGTTATTTTGAAGGCTACGACAATGGT
>DASVWG010000245.1:0-3601 GCA_036389695.1 Pyrinomonadaceae bacterium | reverse complement strand
TGCGGTATTCGGTATCATTCGCGCCCGGATGGTCGAGGTGAAGCTGGTTGATTTCCTCAAATTTCATATCGCGAAATTCGGGCAAATCTTCGTCTTTGACTTCGTAATTGGAAATCTTAAAAGCGGGTTCGACGGCGGTTGAAACGGTTTCGGTCAGCATTTTCGGCGTCTCCTTTATCAAATTCAGATGCTCAAACAAAAAAGAAAGATAGCTGCAAATAAACAATTGTAATCGAAACCATTAACCGTTTAAATAGCTAATTTGTGTTTTTCTTTAAAGTAAGCTTTACAATTTAAGGAAAATCGCCGGATTTAATTTACGAATTAAACGCAAAGTTCAGCCGCAGCGAAAAAGAGAATTTAACCGCAGATTTGCGCAGATAAACGCGGATTCAAAAGTAGGCTTCGCGGCTTATTAGACAGGATAAACCATTTTCTATCCATCTTTGTTTTTATCTGCGTCTATCCGCGTTTATCTGTGGTTCCATTTTCTTTCTCTGCGGCGGAAAATTTCTTAAAGATTTTTCAGAATATAATCCGTCATCATCTGATACATATGTTTCGCCTGAAGCGGATTGACGACGCCGTGGCGCTGCGTCGGGTAAATCATTAAATCAAACTGTTTACCGGCTTTTTGCAGCTCAAAGGCGAGCTGCGTCGTGTTCTGCATATGCACGTTGTTGTCCATCGCGCCGTGAATCAGAAGCAGTCTGCCGTTTAAATTTCTCGCGGCTTTCAAAACGGAAGATTTGTCGTAGCCGGTCGGATTATTCTGCGGCGTTCGCATCACGCGCTCGGTGTAAATCGAATCATACATGCGCCAGTCGGAAACCGTTCCGCCCGCGATGCCCATTTTGAAAGAATTGCTGTGCGTCAAAGCGTAAGACGTCATAAAACCGCCGTAGCTCCAGCCCCACAAACCGATGCGGCTCGCATCGACGAAAGGCATCGCGCGCAGCGCATCCAAGCCTTCTTCCAAATCTTTCAATTCAAGCTCGCCCAGGTTTTGATAGCCTTTCCAAGCCGATTCTTCGCCTTTGCCGCTCGCCGTGCGGTTGTCGCAAATCCAGATGATATAGCCTTTCTGCGCCAGCATCTGATGCCACATATAGCGCGCGCCGCCCCAGCCGTTTCTGACCGAAGGCGAGTGCGGACCGGAATAGGTGTAGCTCATCACCGGATATTTTTTCGACGCGTCGAAATCCGGCGGCTTAATCATCATCGCTTCCATCGCAAAACCGTCGCGCGTGCGAATGCGCATAAATTCAGGCTTGCCGAGCTTATACTGCGCGAGCGCGTCGACTTTATTTTCGTTTAAAACTTTTTCCAGCGTGCCGTCGGCGCGATAAAGCCGCGTCTGCGTCGGCGTGTTGACGTCGCTCCAGTTGTCGACAAAATGCGTGAAGGTCGGATTGAAATTCGCGTTGTGCGAGCCGTCGGTTTTCGTCAAACGCGTCAAGCCGGTTCCGTCCAGCTTAATACGATAAATCTGCTCGCCAATCGGGTCGTATTCGGTCGCGCTGAAATAAACCCAGCCGTTCGCCTCGTCAACGCCGTAAAACGAGCGCACTTCCCAACGTCCGTCGGTAATCTGGCGAATTATTTTCCCTTGATTATCGTAACGGTAAAGATGCTTGAAGCCGCTGCGCGCCGACTGCCAAATCATCGTTTTGTCTTTCAGAAAAGCAGGATTATCAATCACTTCAACCCACGCGGGCGAAGTTTCGCGAAAAGCCGTCACGGTTTTTCCCGTCGTGCGATTTGCGGCGTTTAAATCCAGAAAAGTCTGCTCGCGGTTTTGCGCCTGATACATTATTGCCTGACTATCAGGCGACCACGCGACGCGCGAAATCAGCAAATCTTCCGGCTTATAAGCGGACGTATCGACAAAGCGCGCGACGCGCGTTTTGACGTTGACCGCGCCGAGCTTAACGAGCGGATTCGGGTCGCCCGCCTGCGGGTAATCCGTGTTTTCGACTCGCTGGTCGAGCACCGTATCGTCCGGCAAAACGAATTTCGGAACGGGCGTTTCGTCGGTTCTTAAAAAAGCGATGTGCGTCGCGTCGGGCGACCACCAGTAGCCGCGTTTCTGCCCGCGCCCGTAGAGTTCTTCTTCGTAAACCCAGTCGAGATAACCGTTGAGAGTCTTTTCGCCGCCGTCGCGCGTCAATTGCGTTTCTCTCCCCGTCGCGACGTCGACGACGAACAGATTCATTCCGCGCACAAAGCTGACCATCTTATCGTCGGGCGAAAAATCGGCTTCCATCTCTTCCGCCGCCGGCGTGTTCGTCAAGCGCCGAATCGCGCCGCCCGCGATGTTGTAAAGATACAAATCGTTTTTGTGATTGATAAGAATCGCCGTTTCCGCGTTGTTAAACTGCTGTCCGGGCGCGGTTCCCAGACGGTTCGCGTCTTCCAGACTGAATCCGCTCGTCTGCGTCAAAACCGAGACGAGTTTTTTATTGTCGAAAAACTCGCTCGCCTCGCCCGTCAGAGCGTTGACGCTCATCAGCATCTGGTTCCGCACCTGTTTATAAGTCGTGCCGTCTTTATTCCACTGCACAAACGTCGGTCTGCCGCCGAAATTGACGCGCTTTTGCGGGTCGAAAATATCGTCAATCGAAAGCATTTTGTCCTGCGCCGAAGCGAAAGACGCGAGCGCCAAAACGGCGACCGCCAGCCACTGAATTTTTTTCATAATTTTTTTCAAGTTTTCGGGAAAGATTCTGTTTGAGTGAAGTATAAACGAATCCGCTTAATACAACAAAAACAGCGCTTCAACCTGCGCTTTGACCGTAATTGTGCCAATGGAGAAAGTTTCCGAATCGGTATCGTCATCGATAGAAAAGGAATTTGACGAATAATTAGAGCTCGGAGAGCGATAACCGTCAATGTCATTTTCCTCAATGGAAATCGCTTTGCCGATTGACTGTCCGAGTTCGTTGGCTATCGCGACGGCTTTTTCGCGCGCGGCGCGGATTGCCATTGCCCGCGCCTGGTCTTTGTGTTTGCGCATTTCCGACGATTCAAACGTCACATTGCTAAATTCAGTGACGCCGACCTTGATGATTTCCGAAAAGAATTCCTCAAATTTGGCGAGGTCTTTAAGCTTGACGACGACTGTTTTGGAAACCGTATAACCGGCAAAAACGTTGATGAATTCAGTATCGTCCTTTTGCTTGACGCGGTCGAATTTTTCTTTGACCGAGATAAAATCGGTTTTCACATCTTTGGCATCAATCTGAAAGCGCTTGGTCAGGGCGATAATTTTGGCGACGTTCACGTCATTTTGCGTTTTGGCAATCTGTAGATTCTTGTCCGACTTGCTGACGCGCAGCGCGAATTTGACCAAATCGGGCACAACTTGAATCTCCGCCGTTCCGGTCACTTTAATAGTCGGCGTCTGATTAACCGCAGCCGTTTGCGCATTGATTGAAACGAGAAACAAAAAACTTACAGCGATAAAAACCACAAACTTTGATTTCATCAAAATTCTCCTCGATTTTAATTTTTAATTTTTGGCTCTGCACCAAAAGCCTAAGACTTTAAACAGTTTGGTGCAAATCAATCGAGGCAGAAGCCCGCGCGTCAGCAAGGGCGC
>DASVWG010000244.1:0-3286 GCA_036389695.1 Pyrinomonadaceae bacterium | reverse complement strand
AATATAACCTTACAAAATGTTTTATTGACGCGAAATTTTGAAGAAGTGAAACTGCCGCTCGAACTTGAAAATGAGTTAAACAAACATCGGGCGAGATAAGCTGAAAAAATAGGTAAAGTACGGATTTAAAAAATATTTAATTGCCGCCGAATCGCATTTTGTCGTCGCCAAAACGTAATTAGTCGTCGCCAAATTACGATTTACCGACACCAAGTTGCAACTTGGCGACGACAAAACGTAAAAAGTTTCCGACAAAACGTAACTTGGCGACGCTAAAATGTAAAAAGTTTCCGGTCAGGCGCGTTTTGTTTCCAGCGAACAACGAAAAGTTTTCGGCAAGCAACATAAAGTTTCCGGCAAATGATGTGAAGTTTTTGGTAAGCACCGTAAAATTTCCAGCAAGATGCTTTCGGACAGCGATATATTGTGTTTTGTTTGCGGCGGCAGGCAAAAAAACGGGAAACGGAACGGAAAATTTCGTTCTGTTTTCCGTTTTTTCTTTGTCTGTGAGTTTTGCCTTTATCTATCAAGAAAAATTTTGTATGTTCGTAACCATGAAAAACGGTTTGAGTCGAATTTTGACGATTGTATTTTGTTTGTTTGCCCCGTCAGTTTGTTTGGGGCAGACTGCGCCGCAGGTTTTGACGGCGGCGGGTTTGAAGGAAACTGTGACGGTCAGGCGCGATGAGCGCGGGATTCCTTATATCGAGGCGCAAACGGACGCGGATTTGTATTTCGCGCAAGGGTTTGTGACGGCGCAGGACAGGCTTTGGCAAATGGACGTTTTGCGACGCGTGCCGCGCGGCGAATTGTCGGAAATCTTCGGCAGGACGGTTTTGGAAGAAGACAAACGCTGGCGCAGGTTCGGGTTTGCAAAGATTGTCGAGGACGGCTTGCCGCAGCTTTCGCCCGAGCTGCGCGCGGCGCTGGAAAGTTATGCGCGCGGCGTGAACGCTTATATCGCGACGCTGGACGACAAAACTTTGCCCGTCGAGTTCAGAATTCTGCAATACAAACCGCGCGAGTGGCGACCGACCGATACTTTAATTATCGGCAAAATTCTGGCGGAAGCCTTAAGCTCGACGTGGCAGACGGATTTGCTGCGCGCCTCGCTGCAAAATCTGCCGAAAGAAAAGCTTGCGGATTTGACGAACAACGTCACGCCGTTTGACGTCGTGCTGTTCGGAAAGGATTTAGCCGCAGAGGGCACAGAGAACACAGAGAAAACGAAACGGCAGGCTTACGCCGATAAGCGCGGATTTGAAAAATCTCTCTCTGTGAACTCTGTGTTCTCTGTGGCTCAAAAAGAATCGGAAATTCGTCGCGGCTCTCTGGAAAGAATCGGTTTTTACGCCGAAGAACTGGCGGCGAGCAATAATTGGGTGATTTCCGGCAAGCGGACGCTGGACGGCAAGCCGATTCTGGCAAACGACCCGCATTTATTGTCGTCCGCGCCGGGCATCTGGTATCTGACGCATCTCTCGACGCCGAATATGCGCGTTTCGGGCGTGACTTTGCCGGGCTCGCCGGGCATCGTGCTCGGGCACAACGAGTTTATCGCGTGGGGCGCGACGAATGTCGGACCGGACGTGCAGGATTTATACCGCGAGCAGTTTGACGCGCAGGGACGCGTGAAAACTCCGTCCGGCTGGGAAGCGGCGAAAACGCGCCGCGAAGAAATAAAATTTCGCGCGAATCCGCTTTCGACCACGCTGGAGACGCAGAGTTTCGATGTGACGGAAACGCGACACGGCGTCGTTATCACCGAAGAAGCCGGACAGAAATACGCTTTGAAATGGACGGCGCTCGACCCGAAAAATCAGGAGTTTGAAGCGTTTTTCGCGCTGAATCGCGCGCGAAACTGGGAAGATTTCAAAAAAGCTCTGCGAAGTTACGGCGGTCCGACGCAGAATTTCGTCTACGCCGATGTGACGGGAAATATCGGCTGGTATGCGGCGGGCAGAATCCCGGTTCGGCGCACGGGCGAAGGCGAATTGCCTTATGATGGGGCGACGGACGCGGGCGATTGGACGGGCTACATTCCGTTTGAAGAATTGCCGAATCTTTATAATCCGTCGGAAGGCTTTATCGTCACGGCAAACCAGCGCATCGTCGGCAAGGGCTATAAATATCAACAAATATCGCGCGATGCGGCGGCTCCGTGGCGTGCGCGCCGGATTTATGATTTGATAAATGCCAATCCGAAAATCACTATGAATGACGTGCGCGACATTCAATATGATTCGTTTAATATTCCTGTTTCGAATATGGCGCGCGAAGTTGTCAAAGTCAGCGCCGTTCCCGAAATAAAACAGCTTTTAGGCGGCTGGGACGGACGCATGACGGCTGATTCGAAAGCCGCGCTCGTCGCCAACGAAATCCGCGCTTGCCTGGCGAATAAAATCAGCGCCGACAATCTGCCGGTCCCGGCTTACATCATCAGGGAAAGAATTCTGGATTGGGCGGTCAGGGAAAAGAGCGCGCGCTGGCTGCCGAAAAGTTACGCGAGCTATCCCGATTTTATCAACGCCTGCGAAAAGGATTCGCTCGCCAGCTTAGAGAAAAGATACGGCGCAGACCGCGAGAAATGGGTTTGGGGCAATGTTTTTCAGGCTCGCTTTCAGCATCCGCTGGCGATTGCGCCTTTAATCGGCGCGCAGTTTGTGATAAAACCCGTCGGGCTGAACGGCAGCGGGCAGACGCCGAATGTCGGCTCGTATGTCTCGATGCGCCACATCACCAGCCCCGGCAACTGGGACGCGACGCGTCACGTTATCCCGCTCGGCGAAAGCGGCGACCCGCAAAGCCCGCACTGGAAAGACCAGTTTGAAGCCTGGCGCACCGGCAGCCCGCAGATTTTCCCGTTTTCCAGAGAAGCCGTAACAAAAGCGGCGAAGGAAATTGTTACTTTGCAGCCGAAATAGTCAGAACCGCCTGCGGTAGCGGGCGGTTGAACATTATTAACTCAATTATGTGGAATGACACAGACATTCCTTTAGCTTACTTAATCACTTTTCGCTGCTACGGAACGTGGCTGCACGGTGATGAGCGAGGCTCAGTCAATCGCTTTCACAATCAGTATAAAACTTCTTATCTTCCGCCGGAAAAGCGTTGGATTAAAACAAATAACCAAAGATTAAAAAGCGAAATTGTAACGCTAAATGCCGAACAGCGTATTTGTGTGGAAAAAGCGATACGCGAAACTTGCACGATTCGCCGGTGGATTTTACAAGCAATAAATGTGCGGACAAATCACATTCACACGGTTGTTTCGATTGGGATAAAC
>DASVWG010000243.1:0-14682 GCA_036389695.1 Pyrinomonadaceae bacterium | reverse complement strand
CACGGGCACGGCGCGCCTTTTCATAATCTGACGCTCGATGAGGCGGGCGAATATTTCCGCGACACATACGGCGGGCAAATGGTTAATCTTTTCGGTTTGCAGCCGAATAAAGAACAGCTCACTGCACTTAATCTACAGCCTTTGCCCGAGACCTTAGTTTCAGCCGAGGAAAAAAAGGAAATCGGAAATATAGACGTGCACGCGGGATTTGACGAAACCAGTCGTTTGATATTTCTTCGCCCTGACCTCGTTTCGCCCATTTACAAACAGCTTCCGTCGCTGACGGCTAATAATTTCAACGAATTTTTTAAAGCCCCGCGCACGCCCGGCTGGCTCGGCTATCAAAGCAGCCCGCGTCTTGCCAACGCCACTTACGGCGCGCTTTCGATGCAAAACCGCTCGCAGCAGTGGAACGCTCTCGCCCTCGCCATTCTCGACGGTAGACTTGATGAGCGAAACATCCCGCGCTATGCAAAAATAATGACCGGCAACCCGCAAGTCAAAACCTCGCTCGAACCATCAACCAAAAACGAACAGGAACGCGAGCGCAAACAGCGAGAATGGATGAAGAAAAAAGGAATTGAATAGATTTTAAGAGCAAAAATTATGAAAACATTAATCAAAAACGGGCGCATCGTCACGGCGGTTGACGATTACAAAGCGGATATTTTAATCGAAGGCGAAACGATTTCGGTTATCGGCGCGAAGCTGGAAATGGAAGCCGATGTCGTCATCGACGCTTCCGGTAAACTCGTCATTCCGGGAGGAATCGACCCGCATACGCATATGGAATTGCCGTTTGGCGGAACGCAAAGCTCGGACGATTTTTTTACCGGAACGCGGGCGGCGGCGTTTGGCGGGACGACGACGATTATCGATTTCGCCGTGCAGAATAAAGGCGAGGCTCTTTTGCAGGGCGTTGATAATTGGCACAAAAAGGCTGAAGGGAAATGCGCGATTGATTACGGTTTTCATCTCATCACGACCGAGTTTGAAGACAAAAACACGGAAGAGCTTTACACGGTGATGGACGAAGGCGTGACGAGCTTTAAATTATTTATGGCTTATCCGGGCGTTTTTCTGGCGGACGACGCGACGATTTTTCGCGCCATGAGCGCGGCGGGCGAGCGCGGCGGCTTGATTTGTATGCACGCCGAAAACGGGATTGTGATAAACGAAATCATCAAACGCGCGCTCGCGCAGGGCAGAACCGCGCCGAAATATCACGCTTTGACGCGCCCGACCGTGGCGGAAGCCGAAGGCGTGCATCGCGCGATTGCGATTGCCGAAATGGCTGAATCGCCCGTTTACATCGTGCATCTGTCCTGCACCGACGCGCTGAATCAAGTCCGCGAAGCGCGCGACCGCGGCATTCCAGCGTTTGCCGAAACCTGCCCGCAGTATCTTTTTCATTCCATCGAAGATTACGGCGAAGATTTTGAAGGCGCGCGCTATGTGATGACGCCGCCTTTGCGCGAAAAACACAATCAGGCGGAATTGTGGAAAGGCTTGAAAATGGACGACCTTCAGGTTATTTCCACCGACCATTGCCCGTTTTGTATGAAAGAGCAGAAGGAATTGGGCAAAAACGATTTTTCAAAAATCCCGAACGGCGCGCCGGGCGTGGAAAACCGTATGTCGCTGATTTACAACGGCGGAGTGGTCGAAAATCGAATCAGCTTAAATCGTTTTGTCGAGCTGACTTCGACCGCCGCCGCGAAAATGTTCGGGCTTTTCCCGAAAAAAGGCACGATTGCCGTCGGTTCGGACGCGGACATCGTGATTTTCGACGCGGAAAAAGAACACACCTTCGGCGTCGAAAATGAACATATGAACGTCGATTATTCTTCATATGAAGGCTGGAAAGTAAAAGGCAAAGTCGAAACGGTTCTGTCGCGCGGGCGCGTCGTGATTGAAAACGGCGAGCATAAAGGAAAAGCGGGCGACGGTCAATTTTTGAAGCGCGGAACGTGCGTCAATATTTAAAAATGATTTTTAGACTTACCGAAAGAGACTTAAAAACCAAATACGGAAGTTTTCGCGAAATCCTTTATTACGATGGGCAGGCGGAAGCAATCGCGCTGGTGATGGGAAATGTCGAAGCGGAAGAAGATGTTTTTTGCCGGATTCATTCGAGCTGTATTTCGGCGCACGTTTTTAACAGCGTCGAGTGCGAATGCCGCGAGGAAATGGAAGCGTCTCAGGCTCTCATCGAGCAGAAAGGGCAGGGCGTCATTATCTATCTCGAACAGGAAGGCAAAGGCAACGGGCATCTGGCTTTGATGGCGAGTATTCCTTACAAAAAAGCCGGGCTGAGCCAGAGCCAGGCTTACGAAAAAGCCGGTTTCCAAGCCGATGCCCGAAGCTTTCGCGCGGCGGCGGAGATTTTGGCGGATTTAAAAATCAAGTCGGTCGTTTTGCTGACCGACAATGCGGGCAAAGCGGAAGATTTGCGAAAGGATTCGATAATCGTTTCCGGGACGAAAAAGATTTTACCGACAATGTGATTTTCCGGCGGCGAATAATCGGGAAATCACGCTCACACAATTATTTATCATCAAATCCAAAATTTGCTCGCGCGGCGCGGGCATTCTGAAGTATAAATATATTTAATTTATGGACAGTAATCTAATCGCTTTGGCGCGCGCCGACGAACCGCAGCTTGATAATCCCGCCCGATTGTCTCCGACCGAACGAGTTATCGAATTTTACGAAGAAGCCGGAATGGATTACGAGCATTGGAGCAAAAACTTCAATATGCATCTGGGCTTTTATCGCCGCCGGTTGAATCCTTTTAACCGCGAAAAAATGCTCGAACAATTGAATCTGGAAATCGCCGCGCGGCTCGGTCTCGACGCCGCAGACACGGCGCTTCTGATTGATTTGGGCTGCGGCGCGGGCGCGATTTCCAGAAGCGTCGCGAAAAATTATCCGCGAGCGATTATCAAGGGCGTGACGCTTTCGCCCGCGCAGGTCGCGACGGCTGAAAAATTAAATTTCAGGGAAAATCTGCAAAATCAAATCGAGATTTTCAAAGCCGATTACGCGTCGCTGCCTTTTAAAGACAGCGCGGCGGACGGCGTTTGGGCGGTCGAAAGCGCCTGTCATGCCGAAGGCGCAGGCAAGGAAAATTTCGCCCGCGAAATGGCTCGCGTTTTGAAAACGGGCGGACGTTTCGCCGTCGCCGATTGTTTCGTCAAACAGCCCGGACGAAAATTTAACCCGCTCATCGAAAGATGTTACCGTGAAGTTTGCCAAAGCTGGGCGCTGACGGAAATGCCCGCGCTCGAATATTTTGTCGCGGCTTTGCGGAAGCAGGGTTTTCGCGACATCGTCGTCGAAGACGTCTCGTGGCGCGTCGCTCCGTCTCTGGCTCACGCGCCGTTCGCCGTTTTCACCTTTATTCTCAAAAATTTTCTGGCGGGAAAGCCTTTAAAACGGCAGAGCATTAACAATCTGAAAGCTTCGCTGCTGGCTCCGGCGCTCGGTTTGAATCGCTCGAAATTCAGCTATTGTTTGATTAGCGGAACGCGCGGCTGATTGGTAATTACGGTGATTCAAAAATTTGCGGCGGATTTTAGTGAAAATATGTTATTAAGTTGTAGAGATTAAATTTATGACCAACATCGAAACAATCCAACACGACGACGGGCGCGTGGAATTGCGCGACGAGGCTCTGCGGGAAATCGAAAAATCTCCGCTTTACAATGAAGATTTAGCGCCGGTTCCGATTGAAAAACGCAACTGGACGACGTATAACTACGCGGCGCTCTGGATTTCGATGGCGCACTGCATCCCGACTTATATGATGGCTTCGGGCTTGATTTCGGCGGGCATGAACTGGTGGCAGGCGCTCGTCACGATTCTTCTCGGCAATACGATTGTGCTCGCGCCGATTCTGCTTAATTCGCATCCGGGCACGAAATACGGCATTCCGTTTCCCGTGTTCGCGCGCGCCGCTTACGGCACTTACGGGTCGAATCTGCCCGCGCTGATGCGCGCTCTTGTCGCCTGCGGCTGGTTCGGGATTCAGGCGTGGATTGGCGGGCAGGCGATTCACATATTTTTCAGCTCGATAATTCCGGGCTGGAATACGCTGTTGGGCGGCGCAATCGGCGGGCACACGCCGACCGAATGGATTTCGTTTTTGATTTTCTGGGCGATGAATATTTTTATTATTTATCGCGGCATGAATCTGCTCCGCAAAGTCGAAAACTGGGCGGCGCCGTTCGTCCTGGTAATGACCGCCGTTTTGCTCGTCTGGATTTTATGGCAGGCGGGCGGCGTCGGATTTTTATTGAACGAGCCGGGAAAATTTCAGACGGCGGGCGAATTCTGGCAGATTTTTATTCCGAGTTTGACGGCAATGATTGGTTTCTGGGCGACGCTTTCGCTTAATATGCCCGATTTTACGCGGTTCGGAAAAAGCCAGCGCGAGCAGGTCGTCGGACAAACCGTCGCGCTGCCGACGACGATGGTCGTTTTCGCCGCGATGGGAATTTTGATAACTTCGGCGGCGGTCGTCGTTTTTCCAAACGCGAAACCGGACGAGCTTTGGGACCCGGTCAAACTGGTCGGGCAATTTTCGCAGCCTTTGATTGTCGCGATTTCGATGTTTACGATTGTCGTCGCCACTTTGTCGGTCAACATCGCCGCCAACGTCGTCTCGCCCGCCAACGATTTCGCCAACGCTTTTCCGCGTTTTATATCGTTTCGCACGGGCGGCTTGATAACGGGAATCGTCGGAATTCTGATGCAGCCGTGGAAGCTTCTGGCTGACCCGTCGGGTTATATTTTCAGCTGGCTGCTCGGCTATTCGGGCGGTTTGGGTTCGATTGCCGGAGTTTTGATTGCGGATTACTGGCTCGTCCGGCGAAAAAATTTAAATTTAGGCGATTTGTATCGCACGGGCGGCGTTTATCGCTACGCGGGCGGCTGGAACTGGCGCGCCGTCACAGCGACGATTCTGGGTTGCATTTTCGCGTGGATTGGACTCATAATTCCAACTCTCAGACCTTTGTATGATTACGCCTGGTTTGTCGGTTTCGGAGTTTCGTTCGTCGCGCATTGGGCTTTGATGAAAGCGCTGCCGCCGGAAGAAACTGCATCTAATGAAGTTTATGAATAACGCTTTTAAGATTTTCTCGATTTTTGTTTTGGTTGTAATTTTTGGAGCCAGTTCAGTTAATGCCTGCTCGGTTGATTTTCCGTCTTTGCGCGAGCAGTTTCGGTATTCAAAGCATGTTTTCGTCGGCGAGCTTTTGGAAATTTCGGACGCGCCGCAAAATTTGCAGAATTCTAAAGAAAGATTGGTCGGCGGCGTCGTTAAATTCAGAATTCAAAAAAGATGGAAAGGCGCAAAGGAAGCCGAAATTTCCCTTTTGTCCGATATGATTAATTCCGGTTGCGGCGGTCAGGATAAGCTTTCCTATTTTGAGAAAGGCAAAAAATATCTTATTTTTGCCCGTAAAGATTACGTGTATTTCTATGAAGCCACAGAATTTGATAAGGCGGGCGAAAAAATAAAACGGCTCGACGATTCCGGCTTCCGCGCGTGGGCGAGAATTTACCCGTTTTAGGATAAGCGAAAAGGACTGGAAATAAACGTAAGCAGCAGCAGCGAGTTTTAGAATTATGAAATACAGCAAAGTTAAAAATTATTACAACGGCTCCTTTCAGGAAAGCGGCGCAAGCGAATTTTTAGACGTCGTTTCGCCGATTGACGGAAACGTTTTGTCGCAGGTTCCGATGTCGACGGCGAGCGATTTGAACGCGGCGGTCGAATCCGCGAAAAACGCCTTCGACGCGTGGAGCAAAATGCCGATTAAAGAACGCGCGCAGATTTTTTTCCGTTACCGCTTTCTGCTCGAAAAGAATTTCGATGAGATGACCGCGCTCGTGTCGGAAGAAAACGGCAAGACGTGGGACGAAGCGAAGGCGGAAGTCGAAAAAAGCATCGAATTGACGGAGTTTGCCTGCTCGATGCCGCAATTGGTGGCGGGCGAGATTCTGGAAGTTTCGCGCGGCGTCGAATGCCGCGTCGACCGTTTTCCGGTCGGCGTCGTCGCGTCAATCGTGCCGTTTAATTTTCCTTTGATGGTGCCGAACTGGACGATGCCGAACGCTTTGGTGCTCGGCAACACGATGATTATGAAGCCCTCGGAGCTGGTGCCTTTGTCGGTGCAGAGAATGGCGGAATTATTAAAGGAAGCCGGACTGCCGGACGGCGTTTTCAACGTCGTCAACGGCGGAAAGGAAATCGTCGAAGGCATCTGCGCGCATCCCGGAATTGAAGCCGTCAGCTTTGTCGGCTCGACGAAAGTCGCGAAAATCGTCTATCAGCAGAGCACGCGGCATCTGAAGCGCTGCGTCGCGCTCGGCGGCGCGAAAAATCATCTTTTCGTTTTGCCGGACGCCAACCCGACGATGACGGCGACCAACGTCACCGCTTCGATGACGGGCTGCGCCGGACAGCGCTGTATGGCGGCTTCGGCGATGCTCGCGGTCGGCAACGTCAACCCGATTATCGAACAAATCTGCGACGAAGCGCGAAAGGTCGTGCCGGGCAAAAATCTCGGCGCGGTGATTTCCAGAGAAGCGAAAGAGCGCATCGAAAATTACATCTCGGAAGCCGAGCGCAACGGCGCGAAAATTCTGGTTGACGGTCGCGGCGCGACCGTTCCGGGCAAGGAAAACGGCACTTATGTCGGTCCGACCGTGATTGATTACGTGACGCCCGAAATGTCGGTGGCGACGGAAGAAATTTTCGGTCCCGTGATTTCGATTATGCGCACCGATACGCTCGATGAAGCCATCAAAATCGAAAACGCGAATCCGTACGGCAACGCCGCTGCCGTGTTCACGCAATCGGGCGGCTTGGCGCGTTACGTGATGGAACACGCCAGCGCCGGAATGATTGGCGTCAATATCGGCGTTCCCGTCCCGCGCGAGCCGTTTTCGTTCGGCGGCTGGAACGATTCGCGCTTCGGCGCGGGCGATATTACGGGCAAAAGCTCGATTGAATTTTGGACGAAGCTCAAGAAAACGACGATAAAATGGAACCCGGAAGCGGGCGTCAACTGGATGAGTTAAAACCCGAAATAAGCAAACTGTAAATCGACAGAGGTTTTAAAATGATTAAAAAAACGCACACTCTCAAAAAACTACAAATAATTGCCCTGATAATGATTGTTTTTTCGGCAATCAATCTCACTTTCGCGCAAAATCCGCAGACGGATAAAGAGCTTGAGCAGGCGATGATTTTTATCAAAGCCGGTCGGCACATCGACGCTTTGCCGCTGCTGGAAAAAGTCGCGCCGCGCTACGGAAACGACGGCGAGCTGCAGGCGCATTACGCCGTCGCGATTCTGGTAAATTCAGTAACTATTAAAAACGAGGATTCAAGAAAAAAAGAAGTTTTTCGCGCGGGCGAAATTTTAAAAAAAGCTAAAAAACTGGGAATGAAAAACGTCCTCGCGCTTCATTATCTGGATTTAATCGAAAAAGGCTTCGACATCGATTCGGTTTGGGAAGGCTCGAACAAAGAAGTCGAAGCCTTGATTCGCGAAGGCGAAGGTTTTTACGGGCGAGCCGAATACGATAAAGCTTTCGCGGCATACGAACGCGCTTACAAGCTCGACCCGCAAAGCTACGAAGCCGCGCTTTATGCCGGAGATTGTTTTTACGCGCAAAAAAAATACAGGGAATCCGAAGTTTGGTTCGCCCGCGCCGTCGCCATTAATCAGAATCGCGAGGCGGCTTTTCGTTTCTGGGGCGACGCGCTGGCGAATCAGGGAAAAACAAAGGAAGCTTTGCAAAAATTCGTCGAGGCTTTTATCGCCGAGCCTAATTCACGTCTGGTGGGCGAATCTTTTTCCAGCGCGATAAAGGAATACGGAAACCGAAAAAGCGACCCTTTTATCGAAATTCCGGCAAAGAAAAATGAAACTGAAATCGTGATTGATTCCGCGCTGCTCAATGAAAATGACGGCACGACGAGCTGGAATCGTTTTACGGAAATCAGAAAAGCGCAGATTGAAAAATTTAATAAAGTCGCCAACGGTCGGGCTTTTGTTTCCACCGTGAGCGAAGATGTCGAAGCCCTGCAAGGCGTCGCGCTGGCGGCGAAAGAAAGTTTGCGGAAAAATAAATCTTTAACTCTCAGCAAAAGTCTGGAAAATTTGATTAAGCTGGATTCGCTCGGAATGCTGGACGTTTATACGATTCTTTTTATTCACGGCGGCGCCAGCAGCCCGGAATACGAAGCGTTTCGCGAGAAAAACCGGGAACGGATGAGAAAATTTTTAATTGAATATTTTGCGGAAGAAAAACTTTAGACAGCTTCAGACGCTGAACTTAATTTAAAAAGCAAATAAAAGTAATCGAGGAAAAATTTATGTCAAGAATTATAAAATGCGGTCTGATACAGGCGAAAAACGTCGCGCCGACCGACGCGCCGATTGAGGAAATTAAAAAAGCGAACGTCGAGCACCAGATGAAAATGGTCGAAGAAGCGGCGGCGCAAGGCGTGCAGATGCTTTGTTTTCAGGAGATTTTCACGACGCCTTATTTCTGCGCCGAACAGCAGACGCGCTGGTATGAAGCGGTCGAAAGAATTCCGGACGGTCCGACCGTGAAAATGATGCAGGACGTCGCCAAACAATACGGGATGGTTCTGATTGTGCCGATTTACGAGGAAGAAATCACGGGCGTTTATTATAATTCCGCCGCCGTGATTGACGCCGACGGAAAATATCTGGGCAAATATCGCAAGACGCACATTCCGCACGTCAATCCGGGCTTCTGGGAAAAATTTTATTTTCGTCCGGGCAATCTCGGTTACCCGTGTTTCGACACGGCGTTTGCGCGCATCGGCGTCTATATCTGCTACGACCGCCATTTTCCCGAAGGCGCGCGCTGTCTGGGTTTAAACGGCGCGGAAATTATCTTTAATCCTTCGGCGACCGTCGCCGGACTTTCGGAATATCTCTGGAAGCTGGAACAGCCCGCGCACGCCGTCGCCAACGGTTATTTCGTCGGCGCGATTAACCGCGTCGGTTACGAAGCGCCGTGGAACATCGGCGAATTTTACGGTCAGAGCTATTTCTGCGACCCGCGCGGTCAAATCGTCGCCGAAGCTTCGCGCGATAAAGACGAACTGGTCGTCGCCGATTTGAATTTCGATTTGATTCGCGAAGTCCGCAACACGTGGCAGTTTTTCCGCGATAGACGTCCGGACGCTTACGGGCAAATCGTGGCGGATTAAATTTTGTATGACTTTTCTCTTTTGGAATATAAGAAAGAACCCTTTACAAGATTTATTAGCTGTTTTGGTGCGAGAACATTCCGTTGACGTACTAATTTTAGCCGAGTGTGAAATAGATGATGTTACGTTACTTGAAACGCTTAACAAAAATCAAAGTCCAAAATATGGAATCGCATTAAATTATGTCCCTAACAAACGAATAAAGATTTTTACGTTGCTTCCGCGCGATTCATTTCAACCTTTACGTGATGAAGGAACCGCTGTTTTTCATCTTTTGCATCCGCCGATTGGCAAAGAAATTATTTTAGTCTCAGTGCATCTTTCGAGTAAAATGTTTCAAAGTGACCGAGACCAAGCCTTTAATGTTACAACATTAGCGCAAGCGATTAGAGAAGTTGAAATTCAAGTGGGACATAGTAGAACTTTGGTTGTTGGAGACTTAAATATGAATCCGTTTGAAGATGGTTTAGTTGCGGCTGCAACACTTCACGCGGTAATGACAAAAGAAATTGCTTTACGAAAATCAAGAATTGTAAGTGGTGAAGAAAAACTTTTCTTTTATAATCCAATGTGGGGGCAATTTGGAGATTACACTCCGGGAGTCCCGGGGACTTATTATTACGGTAGTGGTAATCAAGTAAATTATTTTTGGAACATCTTTGACCAAGTGCTGCTTAGACCGCAACTTTTAACCCATTTTGATGAAAAGAATCTTCAGATATTATCTGATGTTGGGAAAAAATCACTTTTGAATAAACGTGGAATACCCAATACTTCTTTTGCATCGGACCACCTGCCAATCTTGTTTCAGTTGTCAATTTGATGGAGGTAGAAAATGAGTAATGTAGATTTATGGGGAGATATTCCGATTGAAAACGGAATAAAGCTGCCGGTAACAATTTTAAAGGAACAAGCTACAATTTTGGGAGAAAAAACCGACAAAATTCTTGAAGCAAAAGTGAATTCAGTAAATGTTGCAGATAAAGACATTGTTGGATATGAATTAAAGATAATTGCACCTGCTCTTAGTAATTTTAGCTATGGAGTTCTTTCTGTATTTCATAGCCTAGTTCTGGTTTATCCATTAAATATGAGTCATCAAAATTCCACCGGTAAATGGACGACATCTAAATGTAAGGATGAAGCTGAATTTACTGCTAAACTTCGGGAAATTTTATCATCAGAAGTTATTCATACGGTAATAGTATCTTTAATATCACAAAGTAAAGCAGCCGTTTAGGTCTATCGTAAATTGTGGTTGATTAAAAAATGCGGGAAAGACAAAAATATTCGTCCGGCGTGAAATGGGAGCCGATTGTCGGTTATTCGCGCGCGGTGCGCGTCGGAAATCGAATTTACGTGACCGGCACGACGGCGACCGGCGCGGGCGGCGAAATTGTCGGCGCGAATGATGCTTACGCGCAAACCGTGCAGACAATCAAAAATATCGAGCGCGCGCTCGAAGCATTGGACGCCGGATTGGAAAACGTCGTCAGAACCAGAATGTTTGTCACGGACATTTCGCGCTGGGAAGAATACGGTCGGGCGCACGGCGAATTTTTTCGCGAGATAAGCCCCGCGACGACGATGGTCGAAGTTTCAAAATTGATTGACCCCGAGATGCTGATTGAAATTGAAGCCGACGCCGAACTTTAACAAGTTTTGAATTTTGAGTTTTGAATTTTGAGTTAGTCATTAACCAATCATTTAAAACTCAAAATTCAAAACGCGAAAACTTTAAAGAAATATGTCATTAACACACGATTCACCTTTAAACATCGAACAAATCGAGCGCAATTTCCGGGAGATTGCGCCGCCGCTCAATGAAGCCGAAGCGATTATGGAAGCCAATCGCTGCGTTTACTGTTACGACGCGCCGTGCACGCGCGCCTGCCCGACGCACATCGACGTGCCGTCGTTTATCAAAAAAATCGCGAGCGGAAATCTCACGGGTTCGGCGCGCGTGATTTTCGAGGCGAATCCGATTGGCGCGACCTGCGCGCGCGTCTGTCCGGTCGAAGTTTTGTGCGAGGGCGCGTGCGTCGAAAAAACTTTGATGGACAAGCCGATTGAGATTGGAAGATTGCAGCGCTACGCGACCGATTTTGTGATGAGTAAAGGGCGCGACGTTTTGAAAGCCGGAGCGCCGAACGGAAAATCTGCCGGCATCGTCGGTTCGGGTCCCGCCGGACTTTCCTGCGCGACCTATCTGGCGCGGCTCGGTTACGCCGTGACGATTTACGACCGCAAGCCGCTGCCCGGCGGACTCGACACCTACGGCATGGCGGAATACAAAATGACGCAAGCCGTCTCGGTCGAAGAAGCGGAAATGGTCGCGCGGCTCGGCGTCGAATTTAAATTGAACACGGAAATCGGGCGCGACATTTCGTTTGAAGAATTGCAGGCGCGACACGACGCGATTTTCTTGGGCGTCGGGCTGGGCGCGACGAATAAATTGAACATCGTCGGCGAGGATTTAGCGGGCGTTTACGACGCGCTGGATTTTATCGAGTATGTTAAAACGCGCGATTGGAAAAGCGTTCCGCTCGGCAGAACCGTCGCGGTCGTCGGCGCGGGAAATACGGCGATTGACGCCGTGACGCAGGCGAAACGCCTCGGCGCGGAAAAGGTCGTGATGGTTTATCGCCGCACGGAAAAAGACATTTCGGCTTACGATTACGAATACGAGCTGGCGAAAAAGGACGGCGTCGAATTCGTCTGGCAAGCCGCGCCGATCGGCATCGAGACGGGCGAAAACGGAACGGCTTTAGCCTTGCGCTGCGAAAAAACGGACGGGACGAACCGGCTTTTCACAATCCCGTGCGACATGATTATCAAGGCAATCGGGCAGCAGAAAATGCGCTCGTTTTTCGAGACCGTCGCGGGCGTTCAAACCGACGAAAAAGGTCGCGCGGCGGTTAACGAACTGATGCAGACGTCGAATCCGAAAATCTTTGCGGGCGGCGACTGCGTCAACGGCGGCGCGGAAGCCGTCGATGCTTCGCAGATGGGAAAACTCGCGGCGCAGGGCATTCATTTCAGCCTGACCGGAGAAAAAGTCGAATTTACCGGCGCGCGCATTCCTTTGCTCGAAGAAACCGGAATTATTCACAGCCATTCGTAATTTTGAACAACGAAGAATTTTTGCGGGCTTTGAAGGAAAAACTTGAAACGCTTTGATTTGAGCTAAGTTTCAATGAGTTTACAAAAATGTATAAATTGTAAAGAACTCGGAATGACTTGGCGCATGGACGGCGAAGAACGGACGTGGTGGTTTTGTTCAGAATGTGATTTTGAGATTGAAGAAGACGAAAGTAAGGAATGTTGCTGCGGGAAATGTAATTCTCCGTTGCCTTTCGTTTCCTGGCTTATGAAAGATGGTGAAGGATTTTATTGGTGTTTTTCCTGTAATGAAAAGACCGACCAAATAAAAAAAGACACAACTGATTATGAGGCTTTGTTAAAAGAGCTTCGCAATATGAATTCATAAAATTATGGCAGATTTAAGTATAAATTTCGCGGGCATCAAATCGCCCAATCCTTTCTGGCTCGCCAGTGCGCCGCCGACGAATATGGGTTCGATGGTCGAGCGGGCTTTCGACGCGGGCTGGGGCGGCGCGGTGTGGAAGACTTTAGGCGAGCCGATTGTTAATGTTTGCTCGCGCCTTGCGGCGCTGGATAACGGCGCGACGAAGATGATTGGCTTGAACAACATCGAGTTGATTACCGACCGCCCGCTCGAAGTCAATCTGAAAGAGATTTACGAGTGCAAAAAGAAATATCCGAATCACGCCGTTATCGTATCTTTGATGGTCGAATCGAAGCGCGAGGCGTGGCACGAAATCGTCAAGCGCTCGCAGGACACGGGCTGCGACGGTTTTGAATTAAATTTCGGCTGCCCGCACGGGATGAGCGAGCGCGGAATGGGTTCGGCGATGGGGCAAGTGCCGGAATATACGTGCATGGTGACGGAATGGGTGAAGGAAGTTTCGGAATTGCCGGTGATTGTAAAACTGACGCCGAATGTGACGAATATCATTCCGCCCGGACGCGCGGCGACAAAAGGCGGCGCGGACGCGCTTTCGCTGATAAATACGATAAATTCCGTGATTGGCGTGGACATCGACACGATGATTCCGTATCCGAATGTGAACGGGATGGCGGCGCACGGCGGTTATTGCGGCACGGCGGTCAAACCGATTGCGCTGAATATGGTTTCGGAGCTGGCGCGCGACGCGGAAATAAATATCCCGATTTCGGGCATCGGCGGCATCAACACGTGGCGCGACGCGGTCGAGTTTTTATTGCTCGGCGCATCCAGCGTGCAGGTCTGCACGGCGGTGATGCATTACGGCTATCGCATTGTCGAAGATATGATTGACGGCTTGAATAATTATCTGGACGAAAAAGGTTACGCCTCGGTCAATGATATTGTCGGAAAATCCGTCAGCCGCGTGACCGATTGGGGAAATCTCGATTTGCGTTACAAAACGGTCGCGCGCGTCAATAACGAAAACTGCATTCGCTGCAATCTGTGTCACATCGCCTGCGAGGACGGCGCGCATCAATGCATCGATTTTACGGAAGTCGACGGCGTTCGCTTTCCGATTGTGGACGAGCAGGAATGCGTCGGCTGCAATCTCTGTTATCTGGTTTGCCCCGCGCCGGGCGCGATTTCGATGGTTCGCCTCGACGACGGCAGCGAGCCTTTGAGCTGGCGCGAATTTTCCAGCCGCCAGCCGGAAACGATGACGGGAGATTAAGAATTGAAACGCGAAATGATGAACGCGGAACGATGAATTGCACATTCATCGTTCCGCGTTTCGCGTTCATCGTTTTAATTAGCGCGGTCGCGGCGACGTTGCCGGACTCGGCGACGTGACGGGCGCGGGCGGCGGCGTTGGCAGCGGCGTCGGCAGCTTGGGCATTTCTGCGGCTTTGAAGCGCGGCAGCAATTCGTCGCGCATCGCCAGCGCGTAGACGGAGGCGGCAATGACGATTGCCGATTTTTTCACGTCGTCTTCGACGATTCGCTCGTAAGTGTCGAGATTCGTGTGCCAGGTGTGCGTGAAGTATTCAATCGGGTCTTGCGCGGCGCCGATGCCGGGCAGTCCGGCTTGATTAAACGACGTGTGGTCTGAGCCGCCGAGACCTCGATTTTTTGTGCTAATCGCGCCCATCACGCCGTAATCGGCGAACGGCGCGAGAATTTCGCGCAGCACCGTCGCGCCTTCCGGCGGACCGAAAACCGACACTCCTCTGACCTTTCCCGTTCCCGAATCGACGTTGAAATAACCGCCGAATTTTTCGTAGCCGGGTTTCGGATTTTCAAACGAGCCGAAATGTTCCTTGACGTAAGCCTGCGAGCCGAGCAAGCCCTGTTCTTCGCCCGACCAGAGCGCGACGCGAATCGTGCG
>DASVWG010000242.1:0-12135 GCA_036389695.1 Pyrinomonadaceae bacterium | reverse complement strand
ACGCTTCGTTTTTCTACGAGCCGGAATCTTCGACCGCGCTCGGCTTCGGCTTCCGCTGCGGCTTTCTCGGTCTGCTTCACATGGAAATCATCCAGGAGAGATTAGAGCGCGAATTCAATCTCGATTTGATTACCACCGCGCCCGGCGTGCGCTATCGCGTGACGACCACCAACGGCGAAGTAACCGAAGTCGATTCGCCTTCGAAAATGCCGGAAACGGGCAGAATTGCCAAAATCGAAGAGCCGTTTATCGAAGCGACGATTTTGACCAACGACGCTTATCTGGGCGGAATCCTGCCGCTTTTAGACGAAAAACGCGGCTTCCAGAAAAAGTTTGAATACGTCACCGACACGCGCGTGATGCTCGTCTACGAGCTGCCGCTCAACGAAATCGTGCTGGATTTTTATGACCGTCTAAAAAGCGTCTCGCGCGGTTACGCTTCGCTCGACTATCACTTTTCCGATTACAAGGAAAGCGACCTGGTAAAACTCGACGTTCTGGTTTCGGGCGAGCCGGTCGATGCTCTCTCGCTCGTTCTGCACCGCAAAACCGCCGACGCCAAAGGCAAGCTCATCACCGCGAAAATGAAGGAGCTGATTCCGCGCCAGATGTTTGAAGTCCCGATTCAAGCCGCCATCGGCAGCAAAGTCATCGCCCGCGAAACCGTCAAAGCCATGGGCAAAAACGTCACCGCCAAATGCTACGGCGGCGACATCTCCAGAAAACGCAAGCTTCTCGAAAAACAAAAAGAAGGCAAAAAACGCATGAAAAAAGTCGGACGCGTCGAGATTCCGCAGGAAGCATTTTTGGCGGTTTTGAAAGTGAATGAGAGTTAGATTATGAAAGTGGAACAAAAATATTTACAGCGATTTGAAGAGTTGTTAGATATTGGAGAAAGTGTTCTACAAACCAAATTTCGTACGGGAGGAGGAGGATTTAATTTTGATATGGTTGATAGTAGCGCATCCTATGAATGGGGAATGAAATGTTTATCAACCTTAGCAAAAGTCTTTGGTGAAAATAACAGATACTATATAGAGTTTAATAATTTATTTAAAGGATTTGATTCTGTTGTAAGTTATGAGAACACAAGAAAAGCTATTGCCGTTTTAAAGGCTGCAAGAGATGATTATAAGGATGGTTATACTTCCAAACAGGATAAAGAAAATATTATAAAAGCTCCAGCTATTAAGAGTAAATCAATACCTTTGCAAAATGAATTAGACACTGAAGCGAAAAGGAATACTAGGATTTATCTCTCAATTATATTTGCATCTTTGTTTCTTTTCTCAATAATTTTCTTTTACTTTTTTGGCTTGAAGAACTCATTCTTTTTTACAATTGCAATTCTTATCTCCAGTTATTTCTTCTCTGCTCTATCTTTAAAGGAGTGGACTCCAACAAAACTTCCTGAACGACTTCTTGAATACGAAAAAGATAGAATCCATAAAAGATTTGGCATAGATGAAGATTGAATTAACTATAAGAAAAGCCGCCAAATCTGACAGCTTTTCATTTTTAATTATGTGCAGAAATATCAAAACATTATACAACTTTGAACCACCGACAACCCATGAGGAAATTCGCGCGGCGGCGATTCAGTTTGTCCGTAAAGTGAGCGGGTTTAATAAACCTTCTGCTGTCAACGCAGATGCTTTTGAAGCGGCAATTGAAGAAATCACATCAGCTTCAAAAAAACTGCTTGACTCTCTTGTCACAAATGCGCCGCCGAAAGACCGTGCAGTCGAAAATGAAAAAACGCGAACAAGAAATCAAATCAGATTCGGCGGCAGTTAATTCAATTTTTCCTGTCAGATTCGGCGGCGATTAATTCAGTTTCGACTGCAATTTTCTGAGCGCTTTGTAAGCCTGCGCGTAGTTTGGCTGTTCGTCTAAAGCTAAGCCGTAATGTCGCGCGGCTTCGAGAAATTTTCCGCGTTTTTCGTAGACGACGGCGAGATTGAAATGCGGGTAGGCGCGGGCTTCGTAGCGCGCGGCTTTCATCGCCATTTTGAACCAGCGCACGCAGTCGTAATAATTTCCCTTGGCAATCAGGTAGCTGCCGATGTCGTTGTAAGGGTTGCCGAAGGTCGGGTCGACCGAGATTGCCGCCAGACATTCGGCGATTGCCAAATCGTATTCGCCGCGAAAGCTGTACGTCCAGCCCAGAAACGTGTAGGCTTCGGCGGTCGGGAAAATCTTGACGGATTCTTTGTAGAGCCTTATCGCTTCGTCGTAATCTCCGGCTTGCTGTGCCTCAAACGCTTCGTTGAAAAGCTCGATCGCCTCGCGTTTGGCGGGATTTTTTACATCTTGCTCGGAAAACATCTTAAGCCAAATTTCAACACAAAATTAAAAGAGGCACAAGGACGAATCCTTGTACCTCAAGCCCTTCTGCGTATTCAGTTGTAGGGAAACTTATTGATTGTAATAAGACGGCGCGGGCGTGTCCGACGCGATGCCGAACTGCAAGCCCGAATAGGAATTATTCGCCGTCGTCACGCGATGCCAGACGCCGCCGCGAAAAACCGCGATGTCCGTCTTGCCGTCGCCGTCGAAATCGGCGGGCGCGGGCGTGTCGGTCGCGACGCCGAACGGCGCGGCGAGAAGTGCGCCGCTCGCGCTGTAAGCCGCATACCAGTAGCCGTTTGACGGGCGAAAGACCGCTAAATCTGCTTTGCCGTCGCCGTCGAAATCGCCCATCAGCGGGCGGTCGTTCAATTGCCCGAACTGCGCGCCGAAAAACGTATTATTGCCGCTGTTGATGCGATACCAGATGCCGTTTGAAGGTCGCCAGACGGTAATGTCGGCTTTCGCGTCGCCGTCGAAATCGGCGGGCATCGGAACGTCGCGGGTGACGCCGAACTGCACGGCGATAAACGCGCCGTTGCTGCTGTAAGAGATAAACCAGTAGCCGGTCGAAGGGCGGAAAACGGCGACATCCGCCCGCCCGTCGCCGTCGAAATCGGCGGGCGCGGGAATATCGTCCGGCAAACCGAACTGCACGCCGGTAAAGCCCGCGCTCGAACGATTCAGATACCACGTGCCGCCGCGATAAACCGCCGCGTCCGTTCTGCCGTCGCCGTCATAATCCGCCGGAACTATGCGGTCGCCGACCGTGCCGAATTGAAATCCGGTGAACGAATCGCTGCCGCTGTTGATGATATACCAACTGCCGTTTGACGGGCGAAAAACCGACAAGTCGGATTTGCCGTCGCCGTCGAAATCGAAACGCGCCGGGCGCGTGCTGCGCGGACTCAAACACGCCCCGTTTCCTGCGACGTAATTGGCGATATCATTGCGCGAAGCCTGGCAGAAAGTCGGCTGCGCGCCGCCATTGATGGTCGTGTTCATAATCGTCGCGGCGCAATCCGGCGTGTCGTTGTGATTAGCGCCTAAATTATGTCCGATTTCGTGCGCCGTGATGCTGTATTTCGCCGGAGCCCAATCGACTTTACCGCTGAAAGCGTAAGCATAGCTCGGGCGCGTCGCCGAAACCGGCTTGCAGATTTCGCCGATAAAGGCGTAGCCCTGCATCAAAAACTGCGGTTTTGCCGTGAAAAGATGCGCCGCGTCGCGCGGAACGGTCGAGAAAGTCGTGTTCCAGTAGTTTTGAAACGAGCGCAGAAAAGCGTCGCTGCTTGCGCCCGCAAACGGGTCTTGAGTCGTCCACGTATGCTGAAAAGTGATGTCGAAAGTTAAATTTAATTCACGTTCGTAAACGCCTTCAACCATATTCAGAATGCTCAGAATTTCCGCGTTCGCCTGCGCCGAGCCGCCGAAAGCCTGCACGTATTCGAAATCGGCTTCCGTTGCCAGCTCAATCACGCGCAATGCCTGAACGGCTTCCGGCATCGATTCCGGCTGAACCATTTCCATTCCGCTCTCGATTTTTTCGCCGAGCGCCGAGCGGCATTCAAAACTGCGGGAATTTAAAAAATCGTTTTCGCGATAAACAATCAAATCAGCTTCCGTCGCAAATTCCGAATACTTTCGCGCCGGTTCGATATAAAATTTTTCCGCGCCGGCAAGAAAATAACCTTCGACTTTTGCGCCGTCCAGCGTCAGGCGCGCCTGCGAATCCGCTTCGCCGGAAACCTTTCCTTTAAAGGTTTTAACGCCCGAAAATTCCAGCGCGTGAGAGCCGACGACGGTCGTTTCTTCGGCTTTGTATCCGGGCGAGCGCAAATCGTTCGGCGTCAGGTTCAAAACGTAATTTTTCGCGGCGGTCGGAACGGTCAGCGAATTGAGATTTCCCTCTACCGCAGGCGACGAGAGCCGGGAGTCGCTGAGCCGGAAGATTTTGAAAGCCTTGAACGATTGATTTAAATCCTGCTGCAGGCTTTGACCGAGCGAGAAACCCGCAAAAACGAGCGTGAAAACAAAAATAGCGAAAGTTTTAGAAAAAAGACAGTTTGATTTTGTCATTGAATCCTCGGGCGTAAACGGATATGGTTTGAATTGGAGAAATAGGAATCGGCTCGGGAATTTGCCGACAATATTAAAAAATGTCTATCGCTGCCTATTTTCCAGAAAAGATACGGAAAAATAGATGTCGATATTGATAAAAAGTTTGCCTTTAAAATGTGGAAAAATTTAGTCAGCGCCGTGTGGAAACGGATGCCGCGCCGGCTCCGTCTGGAAGCCGTCCGCCTGACGCAGAAAAAATTTACCGTTTCGGCGGTCGCCGTCGTCGTCAACGAAGAAGGAAAAATTCTTCTGCTCGACCATTTTCTGCGTCCGGGCGCGAGCTGGGCTTTGCCCGGCGGATTTATCGAAGCGAATGAACAGCCGGAAGCGGCGATTAAGCGCGAAATCCGCGAAGAAACGACGCTTCGATTGGAAAACGTCGAGCTGCTCGGCGTCAGAACGATAGACCGCCACATCGAAATTCTTTTTCGCGCCGAAGCGAGCGGCAAACCCGTGCCGAACAGCGCCGAAATCAAAACCGCCGGATGGTTTTCGATTGAGGAAATGCCTGCCGAAACCGCCGAAATTCAAAAGCAAATCGTCAGAAAAGTATTGCGGGAAAAATAATCACGCATCGCCAACTTGTCACTCGCTCGCCGATTCGGATAAGCTTAATTAATTCCAGATTTCAGAGGAGACGAGTAATGATTAATTTGATTCCTTCGGCAGAATCGGTGATGGAAATTTTGCAGAAAACCGGCGCGTATCGCAAAGGGCATTTCGTTTACCCGAACGGCAAGCACGCTTCGCATTATTTTCAGATGCCGCTCGCGTTTCGCTATTACGACAACGCGCGGATTTTGTCGGTCGGTTTAAGCCGTATGTTTCGGATGGACAAAAGCGTTTCGAGCCGTCTTCCGAAAGTCTCGATTATCAGTCCGAGTCCGGGCGGAATTATGGTCGCCTTCGGCGTGCGCGAGGCGCTCAATGCCGACCAGATTTACTGGGCGGAAATCGAAGACGGCAAGCGCCAGTTTCGTCAATACATCGCCGCCGGCGACGTTTACCCGGCGATAATCGTGGACGACATCCTGCGTTCGGGACGCGCGCTTCAGGAAACCATCGACCTGGTGAAAGGCTTGGGAACGGAAGTTATCGGCATCGGCACGATTGTTAAATTTGAAGACGCGCCGCCCGACTTTGACGGCATTCCGGTCAAAAGTCTGATGACTTATGACGTAAACTTCTACGAAAACGAAGACGAGTGGCGCAAATCCCGCAGCGCGTCCGACTCGGAAGAAGAAACCGTCAGGTTTTAAAGTAAAAAGGCAGAAACGCGACAGTCATGGAGCGTGTCCCAATATTAATAATCCGACACGTGAGTTTCAAACAATGTGTCGGATTATTCATCTTCGACACGCTCCATGACTACCAGCGTTTCTGCCTTACCTTTTCACTTTCTCAAACAATTTCTGACGTTCCGCCAAAAGCCGCAGAAACTTTTCGCGTTTTCGTATAAAAAGCAGAATCGCCTTTGCCCAGCCGCTTAATTCGGCGATTTCTTCCAGCGTCCGCAGGGCGACGTAGCCGCACAAAAACGAAAATGGAAGCGAAACCAGAGCAATCTGCCAGCCGAAATAAAAATATAAAACCACAGCGAAAACAATCCACGTCACCGGCATTAAAACGATGCTCGCCAGTACTTTCACCGTCGAAGCCATATCGTAATCGCCTTTGCGCGTTTGCAGAAAAGCGAGAAATTTTCCCGCTTGATACGCGGGAAAATGCAGGATTATGCCAAGAATGGCGAGCGGCGAAAAAATCAAAAGTTTCCACAAACGCCGCAGAGCCTGCCGGAAAATAAACCATTTTGAATATTGCGCGAGCGCGAGAAATTCCGGTTCGATGCCGTGTTCGTCCAGTTTTTTATCATATTCGGCGAGACGTTTTTCCAGATTTTCATCGTTCGCGCCGCGCCCGCCGGCGACGAATTTTTGCAGCAGCGCGAGGCGCTCGGCAAGATTTTCTTCTTCGGGCGTGGTCGATGTAAAAACCTCTGCGGCGATGCGCGCCGTCGAAAGCTCGGCTTCCGATTCGGCGTTGAGCGTCACGCGGCGCAAAGCTTCTTCAATCTGCGCCGTGAGCCGTTTGACCGCATCTTTCGGCGGCTGCCCGCCGGCGTCGAGCGCGACCGGCAAAACGGGAAAAGGCTCGCCGAAATGCAGCAGCGCCTCGCTGCGAAACGTCGTTTTGTTGGTGTAAAAAAGTCCGACCGGAACGACGCGCAAGTCGAGCGAAGCGGACTCGCGCCCGACCGAAGCCGCGCCGAGCGCGATGCGCGCCGCGCCGGTTTTTAAAGGCAGAAGCTTCGGCGAATTATGCGAAACGCCTTCGGGAAAAAGCGCAATCGCGCCGCCGGATTTCAAAAGCTCGCGCGCGACATTGAAAGTTTCCTGATTTCTGGAAACGTCCGCGCCCGCGTCCTGTTGTCGATAAAGCGGCAGCGCGCCGACCGCGCGAATCAGAAACCCCAAAAACGGCATTTTGAAAAGCGTGGATTTGGCGAGAAACGCGATGCGGCGCGGCAGAGCGATAAAGACGAGCGCCGGGTCAATCAAAGCGTTCGGATGATTGCTGACGAAAATCAAACCGCTTTTTTCCGGCAGATTTTCCGCATTGACCAGCTCGATGCGCCGGAAAAACAAACACAAAGCGAAACCGAAAACCGCGTAAACCAGCCGCACGATAAAAGAGCCTTGACGATGAAAAATCAAATCGCCAAGGCTCAATTTTTTTACGCTGGTTTTCATTCGCAATGTCAGAACCGCCTGCGGTAGCGGGCGGTTTAAGAATAGAGTTTCAAGTCTCTAGCTTTAGGTTTAAAATTAGCCGCTTGTCTTAGCTTGAAACCTGGAACCGGAAACTGGAAACTTTCGCGTTAAACCGCCCGCTACCGCAGGCGGTTCTGACTTTTAAATTTCGTGGCGATTTGCCAGAGCTCTGTCCATCGTCACTTCGTCGACGAATTCCAAATCCGAGCCGACCGGCATACCCATCGCGATGCGCGTCACGCGGACGCCTAAAGGCTTTAAAAGACGCGCGATATAGTTTGCCGTCGCTTCGCCTTCGGTCGTCGGGTTGGTGGCGATGATGACTTCGCGGACTTCGACGCCGTCGTTGTTTTCGGGACTCAGGCGCGGAAAAATATTTGCCAGCATCAACTCGTCGGGACCGACGCCGCGAATCGGCGAGAGGCTTCCGTGCAGAATGTGATACAAGCCTTTAAACGAGCGCGTTTTTTCGACCGCGACCAGATTGTAAGGCTCTTCGACGACGCAGATTATCGAGCGGTCACGATTGGTCGACGCGCAATACATACACGGGTTGACGTCGGTCAGGTTATTGCAAACCGTGCAGAAAGTAATTTTTTGTTTGACCTCTTGCAAAGCCTCGACGAAGCGCTCGATGTCTTCTTCGGGTCGGCGCAAAATATAAAACGCCAGGCGCTGCGCGCTTTTATGTCCGACTCCGGGCAGACGTTTGAATTCGTCGATTAATTTGGCGACTGGTTCTGAATATTCAAGCATATTATTATAGATTAGGGTTATTTATTCGTTCCCTACCTAAAATCCAAAATCATTACTTTTAAAAAGATTCTAAAAAAGCCAAAATTTGAGAATTTTTCAGTTCTACATTTGATTTTTTATAAAACTCACAAACTCTTTTGCATTTTCCTCGTCAGGCACATTAACATAAAGCCATAAATCAGTTGTTTTGCTTCCGAAAACATCTCTAATAGTCGCTAAGGTTTTTGTTCTAAGCCAAATTCCAGATTTACACCATTTCTCGAAATAACTTATTTCTGCTATTTCATTTATTGGAATCTTTCTAACCTCATATTTATATGAGCCAGTTTTTCCACCAAAGAATCCCGTCCGCTCTACTTCAAATTCCAAGATTATTTCTTTTAAATCTGCTTTAGCATTCCCATCAATCGTTTCACCATCTTTACTTCTTACCCAAAACGGCAAACTAACGCTTTGTATTTGTGGCGGCAAGATTTTGGTAACTACTGATTGATTATTTGAAACTAGAATTAACGAATTTCCGTCCATCAGACAGAAATTAAGTGAATCGTCATTATATTCTTGTCCGCAAACACTACACTTTTTCATATTGTTAGTAATTGCTTTTCCTTAGTTTTTAGTTCCCAAATTCTTCCTCCTTCCCGTTAAGCTCGTAGTTTGCCACGCCAACTTTTCGTAGGCGCAGAGTACTTTCCTATATCTAACCCAAAGTGATATAAATCTAAAATCCGAGTCCCGGCGGCAGCATTCCGCCGAGCTTTCCTTTCAAAGATTCTTCGACTTTGCGCTTCGCTTCGTTAATCGCGGCGAGCGTCAAATCCTGAATCATCTCCACGTCGCCGTCTTTCACTAAATCGGGCGAAATCGTTAACTCCAAAAGCTCAAAATCGCCGCGCATTTTCACGGCGACCGCGCCGCCGCCAGCCGAAGCGTCGACGGTCATCGCCTTCATTTCCTTGCCCATCTGCTCCTGCATTTTCTGGGCTTGCTTCATCATCGAGTTTATGTCAAAACCACCGGGAAATTTCATTGCTTTATTTTCCTTTTACGTTTTAATTTATACATTAATCGTAACCGTCCGCAGGCTTAAATGCAAACCTTTGAAACGTCGAGTTTTCGATTGCTTTTTGAATTATCAAAACAAAACTTCTATTATTTGCGTAAGCATTTCTGCTTTCTAAATTTTGTCACGAAAAACAAGGAAAATATGTTGTCGATAAAACTTTCCGCGCGAATTCTTTTCATTTTAATTTGTCTTTGTTTGAGCGCTTTTGGCATCTTCGCTCAAGCGTCGATGCCTTATCTGACCGAGCCGGCGCTCGCGCCCGACCGCCGCGAAATCGTTTTTGTTTCGGGCGGCGATATTTGGTCTGCTCCGGCTGGCGGCGGAACGGCGCAGATACTTGTGGCGCATCCGGCGACCGAGTCGCGACCGCTTTTTTCGCCTGACGGGCGGCGTCTGGCGTTTGTCTCGAACCGCACCGGAAACGGCGACGTTTACGTTTTAAATCTGGAAACAAACGATTTATCGCGGCTCACCTTTGACGACAGCTCCGACAATCTCGACGCCTGGTCGCGCGACGGAAACTGGATTTATTTTTCGTCTTCGAGCCGCGATATTGCCGGAATGAGCGATATTTTTCGCGTGCAGGCAACGGGCGGAACGCCGCAGCAAGTTTCCAGCGACCGCTACACGAGCGAGTTTTACGCCGCGCCTTCGCCGGACGGAAACAGCATCGCTTTCACCGCGCGCGGCATCGCCAACGGGCAATGGTGGCGCAAAGGCAGAAGCCACATCGACGAAAGCGAAATCTGGCTCAAAAACGGCGACAGTTACGAACAATTAACGCAGCGCGGCGCGAAACAATTATGGACGATGTGGAGCGCCGACGGCTCGCGCATTTTCTACGTTTCAGACCGCACGGGCGCGCAGAATATCTGGACGCAGCCGGTTCGCGGGCAAGCCCGGCAACTCACGAATTTCACCGACGGCAGAGTTTTGTGGGCGAATATTTCCTATGACGGAAAGCAAATCGTTTTCGAGCGCAATTTCAAAATCTGGACGATGAGCACCGACAGCGGGAAAGCGGCGGAAGTGGCGATAAGCCTGCGCGGCTTGCCCGCCGGAAATTTGACCGAAAGAGTCAATCTTTCGACGCAAATCCGCGAAATCGCGCTTTCGCCCGACGGCAAAAAAATCGCGCTCGTCTCGCGCGGCGAAGTTTTCGCGGCTTCGGCAAAAGACGGCGGCGAGGCGGCGCGCGTGACGAATACGGTCGCGCCCGAATCCTTCGCGGCGTGGTCGCCCGACAGCCGAAAGCTCGTCTATTCTTCGGAGCGCGAAGGGAGACTCCAGATTTTTCAATACGATTTCGCGACGGAAACCGAAACGCAATTAACGAAAACCGGAGACGATTTTTCGCCCGTCTATTCGCCCGACGGAAAATTTATCGCGTTCGCCCGCAACGCCCGCTCGCTCTGGGTTTACGACGTGAATGCGAAACAGGAACGCGAGCTTTGCAAGTTTTACACCGACGCGCCGCCTTTAGCCGGCAAGCGCACAATCGCGTGGTCGCCCGACAATAAATGGCTCGCGTTTTTGACTTACGCGCCCGAAACCCGTTCTTATACAAACGTTTCAATCGTTTCGGCGAACGGCGGCGAAGCCAGACCAATCAGCTTTATCGCCAATTCAAACAGCGGCTCGCTTTCGTGGAGTCCGGACAATTCCTTTATTTTGTTCGACACGAACCAGCGCACCGAAGAAGGCTCGCTGGCGCGAATCGATTTGCGTTTGCGGACGCCGAAATTCCGCGAAGACCAGTTCCGAGACCTTTTCCGGCAGGAAAATCCGCAGGACAGACCGCGCCCCAGCCCAAGCCCGACGCCGCAAGCTTCGCCTTCGCCGGTTGCTTCGCCGTCGCCCGAAGACACGAAATCCAACGAAATCGTTTTTGAAAATATCCGCCAGCGTCTGAGCCTTTTGCGTCCGGGCGTAAACGTCAACGGGCAGGTGATAAGTCCTGACGGCAAAACGCTTTTGATTCTCGCGTCAGCCGAAAATCAGTTTAATCTTTACACCGTGCCGCTCGACGAACTGGCGACCGACCAGTCGGCGAAGCAGATTACTTCGACGGCGAATTTCAAATCCGACGCGCAGTTTTCGCCCGATTCGAAAGAGGTTTATTACATCGAAAACGGGCGCGTCCAAATAGTCACGCTCGAAAAGCGCGATACTCGCCAGCTTAATTTAAATCTGGAAATGAACGTCAATTTCGCGCAGGAAAAAATGGAGACTTTCAAACAGGGCTGGCGATTTTTGCGCGACAATTTTTACGACGACAAATATCACGGCGCGGACTGGAACGCCGTCGAAAAAACTTACGAGCCGCTCGTCGCGGGCGCGCGGACGACCGACGAAGTGCGCCGCCTGATGTCGCTGATGGTCGGCGAATTGAACGCTTCGCATCTCGGCGTGCAGGGCAGCTCGGGCTTTACGGTGACGCCGATCGGCAAGCTCGGCTTGCGTTTTGACCGCGGCGAATATGAAACGAACGGGCGCTTGAAAATCACTGAAATCATCGCTTTGAGTCCGGTCGATATTACGCGCAGCGTGCGCGTCGGCGAATATCTGATAAGCGTCGACGGCGTGCGCATCGACAATAAAACAAATCTGGACGAGCTTTTGGAAAACAAGGTCGGAAAACGCGTCGAGCTGGAGTTTTCGGCAAACGCCGACGGCTCAGGCAAGCGCGAAGTCATCGTGAAACCCGTCAGCACCGGCGCGGAGAAAAATCTGCTTTATCGTCAATGGGTCGAAGCGAATCGCGCTTATGTCGAGCGCATCAGCGGCGGCAGGCTCGGCTACGTTCATCTGCCCGATATGGGCGGCGGCAGCCTGGCGCAGCTGTACGTCGATTTGGACGTGCAGAATCAAAATAAAGAAGGCGTCGTGATTGATATTCGCAACAACAACGGCGGATTTATCAACCCGTATGTGATTGACGTGCTGGCGCGGCGCGGTTATCTGAATATGAAAGAGCGCGGCGGTTGGACAGTTCCCGCGCGAACCGCTTTAGGACAACGCGCGTTGGAACGCCCGACGATTCTCGTGACAAATCAGCATTCGCTATCGGAT
>DASVWG010000241.1:0-6070 GCA_036389695.1 Pyrinomonadaceae bacterium | reverse complement strand
AGAATCCGAGCGGAATGAAGCCGCTGCCGACCGGCTCGCCGACCACCGGCGGAACGACGCCGACCGCTTCGCCTTCGCCAACAACGAACAACGCGAATACGAATACGACCAACGAAGGAGGAACTCATTAGATGAAAGGGAATTTCGAAGCTCCCGAAGAACTCGGTCGTTGGGCAAACATCGCGCTCGGCATCGGCGGACTGGCGACCGTGGTCATTTTAATCGCGGCTTTGCTGGATAAAAATTTGATTGAACAGGCGCTGCGCTCGTGGCTTTTGGGATTTTGTTTGTGGGGCGGCATCAGCGTCGGCTCCATCGGGATTTTGCTTTTGCAGTATCTGACGGGCGGCGCGTGGGGCGTGGTTATTCGACGCATCGCCGAAGCCGCTTCGCGGACGCTGCCGGCAGCTTTCTTTTTGTTTCTGCCGATTTTGATTGGGGCAGGTTCGCTCTACGCGTGGATGCATCCGGTGGCGGGCGACGAGATACTCCAAAAACGCGCGCCTTATCTGAATTATCCTTTCTGGGCGACGCGCGCCGTTATGTATTTCGTTTTGTGGGGCGTGATAGCGTATCTGCTCAACAAATGGTCGAGGCAGGTGGACGAAACAAACGACTGGTCGCTGTTGCAGAAAGCGTCGCGCTTTAGCGGTCCGACGATGGTTTTCTTTGTCCTTATCGTGACCTTTGCGGCGATTGATTGGGTGATGACGCTCGACGCGCACTGGTATTCGACGATTTGGGGCTTGCTTTTCGTCGTCAACTGGGCTTTGTCTTCTTTTTCTTTTGCGATTGTGATTCTGGCTTGGCTCTCGCAGCGCGCGCCGATGAATCGCGTGGTCGGCAAACGGCATTTTCACGACCTCGGCAAATTGGTGCTGGCGCTGGTGATGGTCTGGGCGTATTTTAATTTCTCGCAGTTTTTGATTATCTGGTCGGGAAATCTGCCGGAAGAAACCGAGTGGTATATCACGCGCATGGCGGGCGGCTGGGGCGTTATCGGCATCGCCGTGATTCTGCTGCATTTCGCGTTTCCTTACCTGGTTTTGCTGTCGCGCGACATCAAGCGCAACGCGAAATATCTGGCGGCGCTGGCGATTTTTATTCTGTTGATGCGCCTGGTCGATTTGTTTTACATTATCGCGCCCGCGCCGACGACCACGTCGCACGGGGCGGAAATACCGTTTCACGTCAGCTGGATGGATTTTGTCGCGCCGGTCGCCATCGGCGGAATCTGGTTATGGTGGTTTTTCGGTGAATTGAGAAAACGTCCGCTCGTTCCGATTAACGACCCGTTTCTGGAAAGCGCGATTGAACACGGGAAAGGACACTAGGAATTTTAGATTTGCGATTTTCGATTTGCGGTTTCGTAAGGAATTTAAATTAATAAATCCGATTCCCCAAATCTAAAATCTAAAATCGAAAATCGAAAATTGACTTATGGGAAGCACAAAACACGAAAAAACGTTTGTAGATTACGATAAAACCTACGAACAAAATATTATCGGGCTGAAGGGCATCGTCTATTTCGGGGTTGGCTTGCTGCTGCTGATTGTCGTGACTTTCGTTCTGATGTTTTACCTGCTGAACGTGTTGGAAGAACAATCTGCGAAGAACAAAGACGAGATGGTTCCGCTGCGGCGCGAAGCGATAGAAAAAAACGCAGACGTTTTTCTGCCGCCCGAGCCGCGTTTGCAGGTCGCGCCCGGCTTCGGCGTGGAAGGCGAGAACGGTCGCGTCAATCTGGAGCTGAGAGAGCCGCAATCCGAATGGTGGGAGCTGGAAAGAAAATGGAACGCGGATTTGGCAAACGGACAGAAAGACGCGAAAACCGGCACGGTCATCAGCCTGCCGATTGAAGAAGCCAAAAATCGTCTGCTGGAGGAAAACGTCAAGGCGCGACCTGCCGAACAGGGACAAAAGGCTCTGGGCGAATCGCGCTCGATTATATCCGAATCAAGCGCCGGTCGCATGGCGAATGAAAAAAGAAGATAGTTTGAAAAACGGTCTTCGGTCTTCGGACTTCGGTCTTCGTTAAAGAAAGTGCTCAATGTCGAGCGAAAAGAATATCGAAGACCGAAGACCAAAGACCGAAACCGAAGGTTTTTTTATGAAAAAAAGTTCAGCGTTCTTAGCAGTTTTAAGGCTGAAGCTTTTATTAAGTTTTTGCATTTTGGCGTTTGCGGCTGCGGCTTTCGGGCAGGGGCAGCATTATAATTCGCCGCTTTACGCGCCGCGCACTTACGACCCGGCGCAGACGACGAGCAACGGTTTGCCGAAAACTTTGCAGGAAGTCGGCATCGAGCAGAAATTGAACGCGCCGCTTCCGCTCGACACGGAATTTAAGGACGAAAACGGCAAAATCGTCAGGCTCGGCGAATATTTCGGCAAAGAGCGCCCCGTGATTCTGGCGCTGGTTTATTACGAGTGCCCGATGCTTTGCAACGAGGTTTTGAACGGTTTGACCGGTTCTTTGAAAGGCAATTCGCTGGATGCCGGAAAAGATTTCGACGTCGTCGCCATCAGTTTCGACGCGCGCGAAAACGATAAGCCGGATTTGGCGAAAAACAAAAAAGCCGGTTATATGCGTCGCTACGAGCGACCAGGCACGGAAAACGGCTGGCATTTTCTGACCGGCACGCAGGACTCGATTGACGCGGTCGCGCAGGCGGTCGGCTTTAAATATCAATGGGACGAGCGCACGCAACAGTTTGCGCACGCGGGCGGCATTATGATTGCGACGCCCGAGGGCAGGATTTCCAGATATTTATACGGCATCGATTACGCGCCGATTGATTTGAAATTGGGCTTGATGGATTCGGCGCAGAATAAAATCGGCTCGCCGGTCGACCAGTTGATGCTTTACTGCTATCACTATGACCCGGCGACCGGAACTTACGGTTTCGCGATTTTGCGGGCGATGCGGCTGGCGGCGGTGCTGACTCTGCTCGGAATCGGGACGATGCTATTCGTCTTCTGGCGAAAGAACAAGAAAAAGGCTTTAGTTAATGTTTAGCTGTTAATGGCTTGCGGGCGAAAAAGAGCGAAACGACCATTAACAATTAAACCAAAAAAGTTATGCAGCAACAGAGTAACTATATTCCATTATTTCCCGAACAGGCTTCCAGCTTTGCGGAGCACGTGGATTATCTGTATTTCTATCTGATTTTAATCAGCGTGTTTTTCACGGTGCTGATTGTCGCCGGAATTTTTTATTTCGTCGTGCGGTATCGCGAGCGGGAAAAATTTGAAAACGGCGCGGAGATTCACGGCTCGATGATGCTGGAAACGACGTGGTCGATTATTCCGTTCATCATTTCGATGACCATTTTCTTAGGCGGCGCGATTGTTTATTACAATCAATATCGCCCGCCGAAAGACGCGATGGAGGTTTACGTCGTCGGCAAACAATGGATGTGGAAAATTCAGCACGGCAGCGGACAGCGCGAAATCAACGAGCTGCACGTTCCCGTAGGTCACAAAATCAGATTGACGATGACGACCGAAGACGTTTTGCACGATTTTTCGATTCCGGCTTTCCGCACGAAGATGGACGTCGTGCCCGGACGCTACACGACGCTCTGGTTCGAAGCGACCAAAGCGGGCAAATATCACCTGTTCTGCGCCGAATACTGCGGCTTGAACCATTCGGGAATGGGCGGCTGGGTTTACGTCATGGAAAAAGACGATTTTGCGGCTTGGCAGAGCGGAAACACTTCGAATCAAACGCCGGTCGAAGCCGGCAAGGAATTATTTGAAACCAAGCTCGGCTGCGCGTCGTGTCACGCGGGCGGACCGAACCAGCGCGGCGCGAAACTCGAAGGCGTCTTCGGAACGCAGGTGAAACTGATGGGCGGACAAACCGTCAATGCCGACGAAGAATATATCCGCGAATCGATTTTGAATCCGGGCGCGAAAATCGTCGAAGGCTATCAGCCGATTATGCCGACCTTTAAAGGACAGGTCTCGGAAGAACAACTGGTCGCGCTTATCGCCTATATCAAATCTTTAAGCGGAAACAATGCGGGAACCGGCAGCGCGACGACGCCGACTTCGACCAATTCCAACAGCGGCACTAGAAACGAAGTGATGAGTCCCGCTTCGCGGCAATCGGGTACATCGGTGCCGATGACGGACAGAGGACAGGGAAATACTCAGGGAAGCAATCCGAATGCTCCGAGAAACAGGAACGAGCCGACAAATCAGCCGAGATAAGGCTTAAGGCGAAGCGAGAAATAAGGTAGTAAAAAGATATGGAAAACGTAGAAGCAACGAACCTTGGCACAATCAGGACAGAGCCGAAACTTAATTATCTGAACAACGGCTACAGCATCTGGTCTTGGCTTTTGACCAAAGACCACAAGCGCATCGCCATTATGTATCTGATAACCGTCACCATGTTTTTTATGGCGGGCGGATTGTATGCCTCGGCGATTCGCCTTGAGCTTTTGACGCCGCCGTCGGATTTATTTGAATCGGGCACGTATAACAAAGTCTTTACGCAGCACGGCATCATCATGGTGTTCTTTTTCCTGATTCCGGCGATTCCGGCTATTTTGGGAAATTTTCTGATACCGATTATGATAGGCGCGAAAGATTTGGCGTTTCCGCGCGTCAATCTGCTCAGCCTGTATTTTTACTGGGCGGGCGGCATTCTGGCGGTCTGGGCGCTGATTCAGGGCGGCGTCGATACGGGCTGGACATTTTACACGCCTTACAGCACGACGTTTTCCAATACGTATGTGATGGCGGTCGGTCTCGGTATCTTTATCAACGGATTTTCGTCCATCCTGACGGGCTTAAACTTTATCGTCACCGTCCACACGATGCGCGCGCCGGGAATGACCTGGTTCAGGCTGCCGCTTTTCGTCTGGGCGCATTACGCGACTTCTCTGGTGATGCTTCTGGGAACGCCCGTGATTGCGATTACGATTCTGATGCTGGCGCTTGAGCGCTTTGTCAAGGTCGGCATTTTTGACCCGGCAATCGGCGGCGACCCGATTTTGTTTCAGCACCTTTTCTGGTTTTACTCGCATCCGGCGGTTTACATTATGATTCTGCCCGGCATGGGCGTTATCTCCGAGCTGATTTCCAATTTCGCGCGCAAGAAGATTTTCGGCTACGAATTTATCGCGTTTTCTTCGATTGCGATTGCGGTTTTCGGCTTTCTCGTCTGGGGACACCATATGTTTGCCAGCGGTCAGTCGATTTACGCCGGACTGGTTTTCTCTTTTCTGACGATGGTCGTCGCCATCCCGTCGGCGATTAAGGTTTTCAACTGGGCGGCGACGCTTTATAAAGGGCATATTTCATACGATACGCCGATGCTTTACGGCTTGTTCTTTATCGGTTTGTTTTTAATCGGCGGCTTGACCGGACTTTTCCTCGGCGCTCTGGGATTGGACGTGCACTTGACCGATACTTATTTTGTGGTGGCGCATTTTCACTATGTGATGGTCGGCGGACAGGTTTTGGCGTATCTCGGCGGCATACATTACTGGTGGTCGAAGATGACGGGCAGAATGTATTCGGAATTCTGGGCGAAAATCGCGGCGATGATTATCTTCGTCGGCTTTAACCTGACGTTTTTCCCGCAGTTTATTCTGGGTTATCTGGGAATGCCGCGCCGTTATGCGGCTTATCCGCCGGAGTTTCAGGTTTTGAATATCTTTTCGACCGCGGGCGCTTCGGTGCTCGCCATCGGTCTGCTTCTGCCGGCGATTTATCTGACGTATTCGCTGATTTGGGGCAAAAAAGCGCCCGCCAATCCGTGGATGCTGCCCGGCTTGGAATGGCGCACCGCCAGCCCGCCGCCGACCGAGAATTTTGAAGAAACGCCGATTGTCACGTGGGAAGCCTACGAGTTCAGCGACGAAAACGGGCTTGACATCAAGAAGGCGAAGGAAGATTTAGCGACAGTCTAAGGGATTTGCGATTTTAGATTTTAGATTTGCGATTGGATAAGGAAATTTTAAATTTATTTGGCGCAAGCCGATTCCGCTTCCAATCTAAAATCTAAAATCTAAAATCTAAAATAAAATTATGGCGACAAACGTAGATTTACACGAAC
>DASVWG010000240.1:0-6667 GCA_036389695.1 Pyrinomonadaceae bacterium | reverse complement strand
AAAAGTGGTCGCCGCGCACCGAGAAATAATTCGTTCTGTCCGTAATCGGAAAAACGCGCTGCAAGCCCAAAAGCGGGCGAAACGCAATCGGCTCGCCGTTGGCATTGACAGTCGCCAGCGGAATCGGCGCACCGGTCAGGAAAAATCGCGAGCCGATTTGAAACGGAGCGTTCGGATTCGGGTTACAGAAGCTGGTCGGCGGATTGGTGCACGGCGGCGCGAAAAGCGGATTGATGCCGGTCAGCGCCGTACTGCCGCCGCCCGAAGCCAGATACAGATAACTAACCGCCGCCTGCACTAATGCCGGATTATTGGTCGCAATCAACTGCTGCGCGCGCGCCGCCTGATCCGGCGTCAGCCGTCCGAAAGTCTGTCCGCCGAAGGTAACTGAACTGGTCAGATTATTTGTCACGTCCGAGGTGAAAAAGCCGGATTCGTTGCGCTGGCGGCGTTCAAACGAAGCGAAGAAAAACGAACGGTCTTTCACTATCGGACCGCCTAAAGTCGCGCCGTATTGCGTGCGCGTAAACGCCGATTTGAAAGGCGCGAACGGATTGCGCGCCTGGATGCTTTTATCGCGGATAAAGCCGAACACGTTGCCGGTAAATTCGTTTCCTCCGCGCTTGGTGACGACGTTGATAATGCCGCCCGTCGCGCGTCCGAATTCCGGCGCGTAAGAGTTCGTCGCGACCTGAAATTCCTGCACCGCTTCCTGCGAAACGGTCGAGCGCGCGGCGTTGATTGAATTGTCCGTAAAGTCCGAGCCGTCGACCTGCACGAGCGTCGAGCGTCCGCGCTGTCCGCCGATGTTCAAGCCGGAAGTCGGCGCGGGACCGATCGGGCGACCGTTGTCGCGTCCGACGGTCGAAATCGTCAGCGCAAAGCCGGTCGCGCTGCGCTCGTTAATCGGCAGATTTTCGATTCTCTGCTGGTCAATCGTCGTGGAAACGGTCGTTCGCGTCGTTTCCACCAGCTCGACGTCTTCGCCCGTAATCGTGACGGTCGTATCCGGCGCGCCGACTTCGAGCCGGATGGTTAATTCCGCGTTTTGTCCGACGGTTAATCTGACCGGCGAAATGACTGTCTTTTTAAAGGTTTTGGCTTCCGCCGTAATTTCGTATTCGCTCGGCGGCAAACCGATAAATTTGTATTCGCCCGATTCGTCGCTCGTCACGCTGCGCGTGACTCCGGTCGCGGTATCGCGCGCCGTGACGGTCGCGCCGGGCACGAACGCGCCGCTCGGGTCGGTTACGGTTCCGTTTAAATCCGCCGAGCTGGCTTGCGCCTGCGCCAGCGCCGCGCCGGCGAAAACGAGCGTGACCGCCGCCAACAGCAAAATCCGGTTGACCACAGTCGTAAATCGCAAAGAAAACGCTCTCATTATTTCTTTCTCCTTGACTAAATTTTTATAATTGCCGTCAGCCCGTGCAAATATCGAATTGGGGATACGTGTCGTTTTTCAAGCTGACCGGTAATTTCTTGGAAATGATGACTTTAAGGTTTGTAGCGCAAATTTCATCGTAAAGCAAGCAAAAAATCGCATTTTCCCGACATTAAACTCGGCTTATGGAAAATATTCGTATTTTTTATGAACGAGCCGCCGCCGTGCGCGTCGCGCGAGCCAGAACTTCGCGCGCTTTTTCGCTCAGGCTCAAAACGGAAATCAACGATTTTGCGAGGCTCGGCACAAAAGCCGCGCGGCGCATCAGCGAACAGACGAAAAGTCTTTTCCGAAATTTTTCGGCGTGCGCGCGCCGGTAGCTCGCCGCGATTTTTTCCGGCGAAAAACCGTTTTCCGCGACGCTTTTTGCCAAAAGCTCGCCGCTTTCCAGCGCCATCAGCATTCCGCTTCCCGTAAACGGGTCGATAAACGCGCCCGCGTCGCCGATTGCCAAAAGTCCGGGCGCGGGATTTAAATCTTTCGCGCCGAAGCTGTCGACCGAAACCGCCAGCCAATCACGCGCGGCTTCGGCGTTTTTCATCATCTGTTCGGCGCGCCGGTTCTGAAAAACGATTTTCCGGACGATTTCTTCCGCGTCGCCGCCGAATTTTTTAACCATCTCCGGCTGAATCAAAAAACAATGATTCGCCAGATTATTCTCGATACGGCTCAAGCCGCCGTAACCGCCGCGAAAAAAATAAATTTCGCAAACGCCGCCCGCGATTTCCGCCTTCTTCAGGTGCGTTTTAAAGCCGACTAATTTCGTCCTTTGTCCTTTGTCCTTCGTCCTTTGCTTTTTCTTAAAAATCTCTGCGTCTCCGTGCCTCTGTGGTGAAAAATGCTTTTCCGCAAGCTTGCCCAAAACGCGCGCGCGTCCGGTCGCGTCAATCGTCAAATCGGCGGAAATTTCTTTAATCTCGCCGTTTTCTGCGCGCGCTTTGACGCCGCAGACAGTTTCATTTTCAGTTAATAAACCGATTGCCTGAGTTTCTTCCAAAACCCGGACGCCGAAGGATTTCGCTTTTTCCAGCAGCCGCAAATCCATCTCCGCGCGGCTCAGGCTCAGAGCGCCCGCGCCGCCTTCGAAAAACCATTCGCTCGGCACGGCGACGGATTTTCCGTCCGGCTCGTAAAAAACCGTCTGCGAGATTCGCTCGCCGCCCGCCGCGAGCATCTCGTCCAGCAAGTCCAGCTCGCGAAAATGCAGTAAACATTCGGGCGAGATGAATTCGCCGCACAGCTTCTGGCGGGGAAATTTCTCGCGCTCGACGAGCGTCACGCCGAAACCCGCTCGCGCCAGCCGAATCGCCGCGCTCGCCCCCGCCGGTCCCGCGCCGACGATTAGAATTTTTTCGCGCTCATTTTTCATATTCGGCGATTGTCGCCAGCCAGCAAAAATCTTGACTTTTTCTTTAATCATATACTATCTTGAGAGGCGCAATAACGAAATCCAGTCCAACGCGTGAGATTTATATGGGAGCAGGCTTCACTAAGAAGATTGAGTTAATTGTCTGCGTTGTCCAAATCAATAGATTCTTTCCGAACGACGCCGCGCGTTTTTTGAAGCAGCAGCCTCTTATTCGCTTCAAATTATTTGGGTTTATTTCTCCGACCGACAGCAAATAAAATTGTAAAAGCCGGTAGGCAAGCCCCCTTTTACAAAAACGCCGGCAGTTGCCCGTCGCTAGGTTTAATTTCAAGAAATTGAAAATGGAGGAAACAACAATGAAAAATATTCTCAAAGTTAGTCGCAAGTTTATCGTGTTAGCCATTATGCTTTTTGCTCTGGGCGTTCTGACTTTTACCGATTTTGGAGCCGCGCCGTCCGGCGCTTCGCAGTTATGTTGCTCCGATTGCGACCCGAATCATAATAGCTGCATCCTTGGCGGAGGGAGATGGGCACAGTGTGAGCGAGAAGCAAGGTATTGCTGGCAATACTGTGATATCTATTGTTAAAATCAATTTCGACTGGATTGTTAAAATGCCGCGAGAGGCTGCTATTTTATAATGGCAGCCTTTTTTTATGAAAATTATTCCGCTTGCCCGAAGCTTTCGGGGTAGTGTGCTAATAAAGTGTTGTAAATAGCCACGTCCTGCAGGGCGTGGTCAAATGAGGGATAAATATCGAAAGGGCGTTTCAACGTCCTTTTTCTTTGGCTTGAGCCAATTCATTGTCTGGGAAGGTCGTTGAAACGCCCTTTTATTGATTCGTTTTTTCCGACCACGTCCTGAAGGACGTGGCTGTTTTTTCCGGCAACACTCTATTAGGACACTACCGCTTTCGGGAAAATCTTGACTTCGCCTTTGAGTATATAATATCTTGATAAATGAGCTAACTAAATCTAGCCCAATGCGTGAGGTTCATATGACCACTGGCTTCACTAAGAAGATTAAGTTAATCGTCGGCGCGAATCCAGTCGAAAAATCATTCCTGAATGAAACTCCGCATTTTCGGTTTCTAGATACAATAGCTAATTTCAAACTCTTTGAGTTTCGGCATATAAATTTGTAAAAGCCGGTAGGCAAGCCCCCTTTTACAAAAAACGCTGATAGTTGCCCGTCTCTAGGTTTAATTTATTGAAAATGGAGGAAACAACAATGAAAAATATTCTCAGGCTGAGCCGCAAATTTATCATTTTAGGCGTCATGCTTTTCGCTTTGGGCGTGATGACTTTTACCGATTTTGGAACTACGCCGCAAGGCGCGGCGCCCTGCTGCAGCGAATGCGAAACGCGTTATGACGACTGCATCGCGTGGGGCGGCACGCACGAATATTGCGTCAACTGGTCGAATAGCTGTTGGCGCTGGTGTAGTTTTAGTTGTTAGAATCAATTTCGACGCATTGTTAAAATGCTGTAGGAGGTTGCTATTATATAATGGCAACCTTTTTATTTATGAAAATAATTCCGCTCGCCATCCCGACGCCTTTTTATATCGGCGACGTCAACGTTTATCTCATTAAAGAAGAGCCTTTGACGCTGATTGACGCCGGACCGAAGACGAAGGAAGCCGCCGCCGCCTTACGCGAAGGCTTGCAGCGAAACGGCGTAAAGTTTTCCGACATCGAAAGAATCGTTTTGACGCACGCGCACGAAGACCATTGCGGACTGGCAAAACAAGTGCGCGACGAAGCGAAAAACGCTTCGATTCTCGTGCACAGTTGGGAAACCGGACATCTTTTCGGGCGACTCGCTCGCGCCGAACACGAAAATCTTCTTTATCGCGCCGGCGTTCCGGCGGAAGTTTTTCATAAAATGCACGATTTTTACGCGGAAGTGCGGCTTTTGACCGATTCGCTGGAAGACGGCGAATTCGATTTGCTCCAGGACGAAATGGAACTGGAATTTGCGAGCGGCGTTTTAAAAGTCCTGCACACGCCCGGACACACGCCCGGCTCCTGCTCGTTTATCCGCGAATCGAACCGCACACTACTCTGCGGCGACTGCGTTCTGAAACGCATCACGCCGAACCCGATTCTCTCGCCCGACCCGATTGACAATCGAAAACGCTTTCGCTCGCTGGCTGAATATCTGGTCAGCCTCGCCCGCCTGCGCTCTTTTTCGCCGACTTTAACTTACAGCGGACACGGCGAGCCGGTCACGGATTTCGATGAAATTTTCCATCGCTACGTCCGCGCCATCGACGAGCGCCAGAGAAAAGTTATTGATTTGGTGACACAAAACGGCATAACGGCTTTCGAGCTTGCCTTAAAGCTTTTTCCCGAAGCCGTCGCGGAAAACGCGCAGCGATTTTTAGCCGTCTCCGAAGCCGTCGCGCATCTCGACTACGCCGAATCCGAAGGCAAAATCGCGGTTGAATTAAAAGAAGGCGTGGAGTTTTATCGAAAACTCTAAGCAGGAAATGTAGGGGCGTGCCCCTACAATTTTTCTCACGATTTCAAATTTCCTAAAACTTCTAAAATTTCCGCTTCTTCCGCTCCGGAAACCGTTCGCAAATCTATCAAAACTTTGTCTTCCAGAATCCGCGTAATCACCGGCGGTTTCGATAAGCGCAAAGTTTCTTCCAGACGGCTGACCGACATTTTTTCGTGTCTGAGCGCGAGCAGCGTCGTCGCGGGCTGAACCATCGGGGCGGAGCCGCCGCCGATGACGGAATTTCCTTCCGTTATTTCAAATTTCAATTCGCTGGTTTCGCTTAATCTTTCGTGCAGTTTTTGTGCGAATTGCGAAACGCGCGTTTTGAGCTCTTCGCCGGTCGTCGAAAGCATTTTCAGAACGGGAATTTCCTCTAAAACCGTGTCGCGGCGAAAGGCTTCGAAGGTCGCTTCGAGCGCGGCGTAAATTAATTTATCGACGCGCAGGGCGCGATAGAGCGGATGGCGGCGCAGTTTTTCCAGGATTTCGCGGCGTCCGACAATCAAGCCCGCCTGCACGCCGCCCAGAAGCTTGTCGCCGCTGAACGTCACCACGTCAGCGCCCGCGACGAGCGATTGGGAAATAACCGGCTCTTCGCTCAAACCGTATTCGGACAAATCAAGCAGCGCGCCCGAACCGGCGTCTTCGTAAAGAATCAAATCGTTTTGCTGCGCGAGGTCGGCGATTTCCTTCAAATTCGGCGTCGCCGTAAAACCGACGATGCGATAATTCGAAGGATGAACGCGCAGAATCATCCGCGTGTTTTCGCCAATCGCTTTTTCGTAATCGGAAACGCGCGTCCGGTTGGTCGCGCCGACTTCTTTTAAGACCGCGCCGGACTGCGCCAAAACTTCCGGCACGCGAAAATCGCCGCCGATTTCGACCAGCTCGCCGCGCGAGATTATGACCTCGCCGCCCTGCGCGAAAACCGTTAAAACCAGAAACGCCGCCGCCGCGCAGTTGTTGACTATCAAAGCAGATTCCGCGCCGGTCAGCTCCGCCAGAAGATGCTCGGCGTGCGCGCCGCGCCGACCGCGTTTGCCGGTTTCGAGATTGTATTCGAGATTCGAGTAACGCGAGGCTTTTTCAAAAATCGCTCGTCGGGCGTTTTCCGAAAGCGGCGCGCGCCCTAAATTGGTGTGAATAATGACGCCCGTCGCGTTGATGACGCGCTGTAAACCGACATTTTGTTCGCTTTGCCAGAGCTGTATGAGACGTTTTTCGGCTTCGTTTAATAAATCTTCGCGCGAAGATTGAAGCGTTTTATCAGCGGCAATTTTTTCCTGCAAATCGCGCCGGAGCAAATCCGTCGCCGCCCGCGAAAGCCGTGTCAGATGCCGCGCGCCGGTTT
>DASVWG010000239.1:0-2672 GCA_036389695.1 Pyrinomonadaceae bacterium | reverse complement strand
GGAAAGCTTTTTCAGATACGTCAGCGGCGGCAAAAACGCCGAAGTTTCACAAAGCCAGACAGCCTTGCTGCTGAACATTTTCAGACCGAAAAGACAAATTTCCGCCACCACCGCCCGCGAATCGCTCGTCAAACGCCTGCTTGCCAATCTGGTTTTCGACGATTGGCAGACGGCTTTCGCGGAGCGGCTGGCGGTCTCCGATTCCAGACATCTGCTTTATCGCGCCGCGCAGTTTGAAATCGATTTACGACTGCATTTCGCGGGCGGCGGTTGTCAGGTCAGCGGGCAGGTTTTTCCAGATTGCGCCTTGCCCGCCAGCGCGGAGCTTTTCTCCGCCGAGACAAGCGAAAAGGTTTTCTTAAACGATTGCGGCGAATTTGTTTTTCCGTCTTTAAAAGAAGGAATTTACAATTTTCGCCTTAACTCGGGGGAGACAACAGTCGAGATAGAAAATCTTTCGCTTGTCGATTAATTTTCAATTTATTTATCAAGCGAGGTTTGCGTATTCGACGAGAAAAGGGTCGAAAAATATCATTCGCAAGCTGACCTGCGAGCGGCGGCGGCGAGCGCCGAGCCGGAAGAAAAAGATAACTGGAAATAAGCCTCCTCAAGTTATCGCGGGCTTCCGGCTTTCGGTGAGCGACGCGCCAACCGGCAGTCAGCTTGCGAATGTGCGTCTCGCGGGGAGCGAGAAAGGAGAGCGTACGATGAAGCTTCAAAGGATAACGAGAATTAAAATATTCGTCATATCGATTTCGGTTTTGTTTGTTTTGACGACGCTGATAATTAATTCAAAAAACGGCGCGGCGGTCGTCGTTCACGCGCAGAACGGCGCTCAGCTTTACGCGGCGCACTGCGCCAGATGTCACGGCGGCGACGGGCGCGGTCAGACGCCGAAGGGAAAGCAAACCGGCGCGAAGGATTTCACCAATCCGAAATGGCAGGCAATCGAAGCCAGAGGAATCCGGGCGATTACCAACGGCAAGGGCAATATGCCCGGTTTTAAAAACACTCTCAGCCCGGAAGAAATTCGCGCCGTCTGGGAACACGTGCGCGGCTTCAAGCGGTAAAAAGCGTATTTAAAAAATATTGTTTTTTGCGGGACGGCGAAATTGACGGCAGGATGGCTGAACGGGAGTGAAATAAATATGAAAAAAATTAAAATTCTGTGTTTGCTGCTTTTTATCGGGCTGGCGATAGCAAAGCTGGCGACGAAAAATAATCGCTTTGTCCATACCAGCGCGGCGAATGCCAGCGGACCGCCGGCGGGCGTTTCGGGCGCGCCGGACGAAGCGAGCTGTAACGCCTGTCACGGCGGAAGCGCGGAAGTCGGACAATTTACCGTCACCGCGCCGGAGAACTACACGCCGGGGCAGACTTATCAAATCGTCGTGCGGCACCAAACCAACGACAACACGCGCCGCCGCTGGGGCTTTCAATTAACCGCTTTAGCCGGAGCGACAATGGCGGGAAGCTTCAATACCGGCGGTAGTATCAACACTCAAATAATCAGCGGCTTCGGCAGTCGCACTTACATCGAGCATACGTCAGCCGGAACTTTTACCGGTCAGGGCGGCGGCGCGGTCTGGGTTTTTAACTGGACGGCGCCCGCGACAAACGTCGGCGCAGTGACGTTTTATTCCGCCGGAAATCAGGCAAACAACGACGGAACTCCCGACGGCGACCAGATTTACTTGACGTCCGCGACCGCGCAGCCGCCCGCGACGGCGACGCGACCGCCCATCTATGATTTTGACGGCGACGACAAAAGCGATATTTCCGTCTTTCGCCCGTCCGACGGCGTCTGGTATCTGCTGAGAAGCCAGACCGGATTTACCGCCGCGCAATTCGGCATTTCGACCGATAAACCAGCGCCCGCTGATTATGACGGCGACGACAAAACCGACATCGCCGTTTTTCGCGACAACACGTGGTATCTGCTCCGCAGCCAATTGGGATTTACGGCGGTTCAATTCGGCGCGACCGGCGACATTCCGCAGCCCGCGGATTTTGACGGCGACGGCAAAGCCGAGCTCGGCATTTTCCGTCCGTCCACGGGCACGTGGTTTATGCTGAATCTGGCGAACGGCGGGTTTAACGGCGTACAGTTCGGCGCAAACGGCGATAAACCCGTCGTGGCGGATTACGACGGCGACAGAAAAGCCGACCAGGCTGTTTTTCGCCCGTCGGACGGCGCGTGGTATATGCTTCGCAGTCAGACCGGTTTTACGGCTGTGCAATTCGGAATTTCGACCGACAAACCGGTGGTCGGCGATTATGACGGCGACGGCAAAGCCGACCAGGCGGTTTATCGTCCGGCGGACGGCACGTGGTATCTGCTCCGCAGTCAAGCCGGATTTACCGCCACGCAGTTCGGAATTTCGACGGATTTGCCCGCGCCGGGCGATTACGACGGCGACGCGAAAACCGATTTGACGGTGTTCCGCGACGGCGTCTGGTATCTGCTAAAGAGCACGCAGGGATTTACCGGAGTGCAGTTCGGCGCGACCGGCGACAAACCGGTTCCTAATTCTTTTGTGCCCTAGCGATGAGAGTCCGGTTTTGTTTTAAGGGCGATTGTCACTTGCCGGTTTTGACGGCAGCAGCGATGAAGCCGAAATTGCGGTTTGTAGAAACGGCAACAAGAATAAACGCAATACAAGTTGGCAATT
>DASVWG010000238.1:0-8669 GCA_036389695.1 Pyrinomonadaceae bacterium | reverse complement strand
CAAAGCGCCGCGCCGAGCCGAATGTCGTCGCCCGTGAATTTTATTCTTGCGGCGAAACATTTTTTTAAATCTTCGGCGCTCAAATTTCCGAAGCCTTTCCAGACGTCCGCTTCCGTTCTGACCACCGGCGCGACGCGGTAAACGCTCGCTTTTGTTTCCGGTAAAAGCGAAAGGCAAAACCACATATTCGCCTGGCAGAATAATTCGTATTCAAACCAGAGATTCACTTCCGCGCCGGGCGCGATGGTTTGCAGTTTTTCGAACTCGCTGACGACGTCCGCGAAATATTTTTCCTCCGTTTCGCCGTAAGCGTTTTTGATAAACCCGGCTCTGACTTGCCAGAAATCTTCGAGATTTTCGGCTTTTACGTTGCCTTCCACTAAACATTCGCGACAGACGACCGCTTCGCCTTCGATGCCGGAATTATTGAAATCCTGCGCCAGCGCGTCACCGGCTAAAACGTGTATCTTCATAAGATTAAACCAATCGCGTAAAATAAGCTCAAAATTACTCCGGCGTAAACTCCGGCGAGAATGTCGTCGGCGCAGACGCCGATTCCGGCGGGCAGATTTTGCAGCGAATCAATCGGATACGGCTTCCAGATGTCGAAAAGCCGAAACAGCAAAAATCCCGCTAAAATGTATTTCCACGAAATATCAAACGGCACGAAAAGAAAAGTCAGAAGCTGTCCGATGACTTCGTCGACGACCGCTTCCGAAGGGTCTTTGTGCCGGAAAAGCTTAGTCGCGCGCGAAGCCGCCCAGATTCCCGCCAGGCAAAACAATAAAAAAAGAATCGCGTTCGCGACGTGAATCCAGGCTGTCGTCTGCGCTTCCGCCGCGCCGCGCAAAGCGAAATAATTTACCGACGTCGCCTCGATTTGGCGGAAAACGAGATAAATCAAAACGCCGACCGCCGAGCCCCACGTGCCCGGCGCGAGCGGAATATAACCGACGCCGAAGGTCGTCAGCGCCAAAGAAAAATAATCGAGAAAGCTTTTTTTCTTTCGCGCCTCTCCGGCAAGCTCGTCTCGCTCGACCGAAGCGGAAATGTGTACCAGTTCATCGTAAGACGCCATTCTAATCAAATTCGGATTTTGCAGAAATAAAAATATTCGAGCTATCGCCAAGTATAGCAAAAATGCTTTCGGCTGCGCGATAAAAACAATTTTTCGTTGACTTTCGGAAACGAAGTGAAGTATAAAAAGTCTACGTATCGAAAAACGTAAGCCGATAGTATTTAGCCGCCGACTCGATGGTCAGCAAATCGAAACGGCTCCGGCTGAATCAAATAATCAATCACGAATCGCCGGAAGTGTAGTTATGTGCGAGAAAAAAAATCCCGAAGCCGAGCCGCCGCCTTCGAAGTCAACGGTAAAAGACGAGCCGCCTGAGCAGACGGCGCAGGAAATACACGTTAATTATCTGGACACGCCGCCGGCGGCGCCGCCCGGACGAAAAATTCATCCGCGCCAAATATTGCCGCTCATACCGGAAGAGGAAGAAGAAGTGTCGGACGAGACGCCTTCGCCGCCGGTCAGGATTGATTAAAACGACTGTTTCCTTAACGATTTACCAGCCGCCGCGAAAAGTTTTTTAAGCCGCATCGCCGCCCGCTTTTGCACGTCGCAGGCGATATCATACAAAAATTGCTTTCCTGCAAAATGACGGACAACACTAACCAGGGGTCAGACGAAATCAATTAGAAAAGGATGGAAAAACAATGCCTGCTGATAAAAAGAACCCGAAAAAATCAACGTCAAAGGAAAAAACCGGAAAGACTACAACCAAAAAGCCGGGCGCCGGAAGTAAGAAAATTATGGCGTATGCCGCTTCGGCAGCTATCGATACCGGAAAGGTGAAACCGATAGAAGCGCAGGAAATCAAAGTCAGATATATCTCGGAAGCCGACCTTTACAAGTTTTCCGAGGCGCGCAATAAAGATGAAATTCACCCGCGCAAAATCCTGCCGAAAGCGCCCGCCGGACCGAAGGTTCTGGATATGCTGCCGACCGCGCCGCTCGCGCTCGAAGAGACGGTTCCGATGGAAAGCGTCAAAAAAGCGCTGGCTACCCTGATGGCTCCCAACGACACCATCACGCTGGTCAAAAACGTCCAGCTCAGCGACGTCGCGACCAAAGATACGGCTTCGCACGTGTGCGAACCGAGCGCCGCCGTCAACGGCAGCGTCGTGTTCTACACCGGAAACTGGTTTGCGGCTGTTTCGATTGACGGCGGCACGACCTTTAAGTATGCCGACCCGTATACGACTTTTCCGAATCCGCCGGGGATGAGCTTCTGCTGCGACCAGGTCGTGCATTATATCAAGAGCATCGACACATTTATCTGGCTGCTGCAATACGGGCGCGACGCGACCGGCAAAAATATCCAGCGCATCGCGTTTGCCACGACGGCGAAGGTGAAAACCGGCTCATGGAAGTTTTTTGACATTACGCCCGCCGCGCTGGGACTGGGCGAGGGAATCTGGCTCGACTTTCCGGACCTTGCCGACGGGCAGAATATGGTTTATATGTCGACCAATTGTTTCGCGGGAAACGCCTGGACGGCTTCGGCGGTCGCCAGAATAAAATTAACCAGCTTTACGACCGGACCGTTTTCGATGACGCGCGCCGTCTCGAATACGCGTCCCAGTTTGCGCGTCGCGCAAAACTGCGGAACGACGGCATATTTTGTCGGTCACGTCTCGACCAGCAAGCTGGAAGTTTTTTCCTGGAAAGAAACCAGCGCCGCGCCGACTTCCAATCAGGTGACGGTGGCGTCGTGGTCGTCCGGCGGATACAGCTCGCTGACGCCGGACGGACAAGACTGGCTGGAGCGCGCCGACGGACGACATACGGGCGCGACTCTCGCCGGAAACGAATTATGGTTTGCCTGGGCTTCGGGGAAAGGCGGCGCTAATGCCCGCCCGCAGCCGTTCGTCCAGATTGCGCGCATCAACGCCACCTCGATGACTCTGGTGGAAAACATCAATCTCTGGAGCTCCACTTCAGGCATTTGTTACGCGGCGCTGGCGACTAACTCCAATAACGAGGTCGGAGTTTCCTATATGTATGGCGGCGGAACCAGATTTCCGACGCACGTCGTCGGGATATTGACCGGCACGCGTCGCTACGTGGGGACTTTTGCCAGCACGCGCGGACCGTCCGACAACAAATACGGCGATTATCTGACCGTCCGGCGAAATTACGCCAACCAGAAGCTGTTTTGCGCGACCGGCTACACTTTGCTCAACGGCGCGGGCAACTCCGATGCGACGCCGAACCTGACAATCTTCGGTCGCTCCAGCGAGGTTTGAAAATCCTGAAAGAGCTTTTTTATAATCAAAAAAAGGTGGAAATCCGGATTTCCACCTTTTCTTTTATTTTGTTCAAAATATTATTTTGAATGCATCGCGTCGATTTCCGGTTATGTTGCGCCTGTCGGTCAATTATCTTGATTCTTTTATCTTATAACAAGCTTTTTTCATATTCCGTTAAATACGACGGTTGAAAGATATGACTCGCATTTTGACGGTAATGACGCGCCGTTTCCAGAAACTTTTTTACGTGTTTGCCATCCTGAAAAAATCTTTTCGGAATAAAATAGGTCGCCGACGTAGCGATGGTTATCAGAACGAAAGCTTCATTTTCTTCTATTTTTGCGATGCTGTTCCAGGAATGTCTCGAATTGTTGACGTTTGTGATTTCAATCAATTCCTTCTCATTCAAAACTATTTTGTGCTGGCAGAGCAAGCCGTTTTCTTCGATTCCGGCAATCTTATTTCCCAACCTGAGCTGAAAAAACCGAACAATTAACAAAACTAATCCGAGACAAAGAGTCAGGATTACTAATCTGAACACCAGAATCAGAATTAGCCAGTTTATCGTTATAGTACCGGGAAAACCGAAAAAAATCGCGAAAATAAAATCGGTGAAAAGAAAGCATAAAGAGAAGAAACCGAATATGAACGTCAACGGCTCGTGAGTCGGACTTTCTCTGGCAGCCTGTTTAGAATATAAAATCAGGTCTTCGGTTTCTAATTCGTAATTTATTTCCATAATCGGCGCGCTTAAAATTCGACTTTCTCGCCAATCAATAATTTCGACACTTTAAAATCGAAGCTTCGCGGCAGAAGCGACGCGTAAGGATTTTTGCTGCCCATAAAATTGTTATCAAAGACAAATTTTAAGTCCTTGTTTTCCGCAGTCAGAAAAGTGTCTGATTTATCCTTTCCGCGCTTAAAGAAAAAAACCGCGAAGTCGCGCCCGCCTTTAGGCGGCGTAAACTGTACCAGCTCGCGTTTTTCCCCTTTTTCATTAACCAGGTAGACATTGCCCTTTAACTGCTCAAATCCCATTGTTTGAAACAATCCTTCATCAACTCCCTGTCCGGAAGCATTTACCGACTTTGCCATCGTGACGATGTAATAATCTTTACAAAGCGGACAATCCAAAATGTTTTTTGTGGCGGCGTCGAATTCAGCGCGCTTTTTCTCGTCCCATTTATCATAACCGACTTCGATTTGCTGCAGACGAACAAATGCCTGTCTGACAGGCAGCGCGGAATGCAGCCTGATAACCACTACCGGCGGCGCGAGATTGCGCGAGCTGCTGCCCAGCTTGGTTTGACGGCGAGGATCCTGCTCGGCAGACCCACGGTTGATTTGCTCCTGGTCTGTTGCCGCCAGTCCTTCGGCTGACTGGTAACTTTGAGACCACGGCGAACTGTTCATAATCTTAAGCGCCTCTTCCTTACTCCACTGCTGATACGGTTTATCCCAGAGTTTTTGAGCGCTGACGACGCTTGCCGATAAACAAAACAAACAAACAAACCATAAAAGATTTCTCTTTTTGAGTTTCATAATATTCTCCTCTTTAAATTTAACTTTATTAATAAAACGAGATTTACAGAAATTTAATCAATTAAATTATATGCGGGCGATAAATCGAGGATAACATTATAGGACTCTTAAACTCCAGATTCAAAACCGGCGTATACGTCATCGCTCGAAATATCAATTTATTTTGTAATTGCTGCGAATTAAAAATCCAAATTATCTTCGATTAACATTTTGGCTTTACGGAAGCGAATATATATCAAATGATTTCGCCAATCAAATCGTATTCGTGCGCTTCGGAAATGCGCACGTCGTAAATTCCGCCGACTTGCGGCTCGAAGTTTTCGGGCATATCGTTGATTAAAATATAGCCGTCGATTTCCTGCGCCTGTCCTTCCAGTCTGCCCTGGAAAAGTAAATCCGATTCCTGCGAGACGCCTTCGAACAAGACTTTAAACGTTTTGCCGATTTTCGCTTTGTTTTTGCGTTTGGAGATTTTCATTTGTTCTTTCATCAAATCGGCGCGGCGGCGTTTCGCGGTTTTGGCATCGACTTTGTTCGGCAAATCGAAAGCCGGCGTGCCTTCTTCGTCCGAATATGTGAAAACGCCGACGTTGTCGAATTCGCAGTGGCGCACGAAAGCCATCAATTCTTCAAAATCCGCTTCGGTTTCGCCGGGAAAGCCGGTGATGAAGGTCGTGCGAATCGTAATCTCGGGCACTTTTTCGCGGACTCTACTGATTAATCTTTCCAGACTTTCGCGCGTTCCGCCGCGCTTCATCAATTTCAGAACGTTGCGCGAGGCGTGCTGCAAAGGCATATCGAGATATTTGACGGCTTTCGGCGTCTCGCGAATCGCGGCGAGAAAGGCGTCGGAAATGTGCGTCGGGTATGCATACATCACGCGAATCCATTCCAAATCTTCAATCTCGCCGAGCGCGCGAATCAGTTTCGCCAGCGCATCGACTTCGCCCAAATCTTCGCCGAAACGCGACGAATCCTGCGCGATTAAAACAATTTCCTTCACGCCCTGCTTTGCCAAATCTTCGGCTTCTTTCAGAATCGAGCCGAAACGACGCGAGCGAAACGAGCCGCGCATCGAAGGAATCGAACAGAAAGCGCACGGTCGGTCGCAGCCTTCGGCGATTTTGATGAAAGCCGTGTAAGAATCGGTGGCGCGATAACGCGGCGTGTCGAAATCGTATAGATACGTCGCCGTTTTATTGCCGATTGGCAGAAGCGGAAGCTCGCGGAAATTTTTCGTTTCGTCGGCGGCTTTTAAAATGTCGTTTAGCTGGCTGGTGCCGATAAAAGCGTCGACTTCCGGCAATTCCTTCATCAAATCGTCGCGGTAACGCTCGACCAGACAACCGGCGACGACGACGCGTTTCGCCTTCCCTTCCGCTTTCAGCGAAGTCGCTTCGAGAATCGCTTCGATTGATTCCTGCTTCGCCGATTCGATAAATCCGCACGTATTGACGACAACGACGTCAGCATCATCTTCACGCGATGTAATTTCATAGCCAGCCTCTTTTAATTGTCCCATCATCACTTCCGAATCGACGAGATTTTTCGGGCAGCCGAGACTGACAAATCCTACTTTTTTCATTTATTTAAATATTCTAAAAAACTTTTATAATCTCTGAAATCTTCAATAATTAATTCCGCGCCTTCTTCGCGCAACCGGTCGGCGCGTTCTCCATTGGCGATGCCGATAAACTCTAAATTCAGATTCTTCGCCGTGCGCACGTCCCAAACTCCGTCGCCGATGGAAACTATTTTTTCAAATTCGTTTTGCCGGTAATAAGCCAGCGATTTCTCGACGGCAATCCGCAAGATTTCTTCTCTCGAAACCGCATCGTCCGCCGTCGCAATCGGGAAATCCTTGATATTCATTTTTGCCGCGCTTAGTTTCAGCGCGGCTGAATCGTAGAAACAGCCCGTCGCTAAAACAATCGCCCAATCTTTTTCGAGCGAGAGTTTTTCCAGCATCGCCCGCGCGCTCGAAATTTCGGCGAAGAGTTTCGCGTCCTTTTCGGCAAATTCCTTCAGTTTTCCGATAAAGCATTTTTTGAAAGCGGCGAAATCTTTTTCCTGCGGCGCGCGTTTTAATCTTTTCTCGAAAACCTCTAAAAGAATTCCGGCGTCGGTGACGTGTTTGTATTTCGTCCAATCCGTTTCCAAATCGTTTATTTGATGCGTCTCGGCGAAGGCTTTAACGAAACATTCGTCGTCGATTTCGTTGGTTGCGGTCAGCGTTCCGTCAATATCGAATATCGCCAGCTTCATCGTTTTTCTTCCAGATTCTTTAACCAGTTTTCAATTTCCCGCGTTTCGTCTCGCGATAAATTTTTCTCGCCGAAGCGGACGCGATTGTATTTTTCGGTAATCTTGACGGCTTCCCGCATATTCAGCGCTAAAGCGAATTCGAGCGGCGTTTGATGCGAAGCACGCTCAAAGCCTTTGCGCGCCAGCAATTTTTGCATCCGCTCGTAAAATTCGACGATTGAGCCTTCCTTTTCGCGCCGCAGAAAAGCTTTGAGCTTTTCCCACATCTTCAACTTTTTGAATTTTCGATAAAGCCGGACGATGAAGAAAATTCCGAGCGCAAAACCGGCGAGATACAAAACGCCGTAACCGATTGCCCAGGCGCTTTTCGCAAAGCCCTCGTCGCCGCGCACCTGTTTCCACCAGTCGGCGATGCGCATCTGCAAAAGATTCGCCCACGTCGTCGCTTCGATTTGATAATCCTGAACGCTGTTGCGAACCGAGCGCATCAGCGATTTTTGCTCCTGATTATCGTAGCTGACGATGTATTGAATCCAGAAAGTTTCGAGCGCTTCGAGATATTTGTTGAATCTTCCGACGATGCCGCCCGCGTTTTCTCCCGAAATTCTTCCGGCGGCAGGCGTCGGGTCAAACGTCACCCACGCGTTTTCCTGCGGAAAATAAACTTCCACCCACGAATGCGCCTCGCGCTGGCGGACAACGTAAATGTCTGCGGTTTCGTTGTATTCGCCGGTCTGAAAACCGTTGACGACGCGCGTCGCGATGCCCTGCGTTCTGAGCATCACCGCCATCGCCGTCGCGAAATATTCGCAATGCCCTTCCTTCACATTAAACAAAAAATCCGCCAGAGGCTCCGCGCCGCTCGCCTTTAAATCCAGAGTGTAGCCGAAATTATTTTGCAGGTAAGATTCGATGGCTCTGGCTTTATCGTAGCGATTATCGGCGTTTGCCGCGCGGGTTATTTCGTCGGCTAAAGCGCCTATGCGAGCGTCAACCTGATTCGGAAGCTGCAAATAACGTTTCTGCTGCTGCGCGTAAGCCGCGTTGTCGTTTCTTAATCGTTCGGCGCCCGGCTGCGTCACGTCCGAATAAGCTTTGTAGGAAAATCTTTCGCCGCCGCTGCGCGAAACGGAAACCGCGCCTTCGGCGTCTTTGGTCAATAACTGAAAACTGCCTTGAAACGCGACCACACGCGGGAGCGAAAACAAAACCGGCGTGTCGAGCGGTTCGAGATAAACGGTCTGCGTCACCAGATTGGGGGGATTTGTCGAGTTTCCGACGACGAAAAAATCTCTTTCGGTTTTGATAAAAGATTCGTTGTAATTGATTTCCGTTTTGCGCCAGCCGTAATTATCGAAATAATCCAGAGCGACGCCGCGCCATCTGATGTTTCTGGCTTTGTCTTTATCCGCTTCGTCGATGCGGACGCGCATCACGATTTCGTTATTCTGCTGCACGCGCGCGATTTCGCCGAGCCGAATCGAATCGGAAAACCCGGTCGTCGCGCCGCTCAAACTTTTTCCGAAACCGGCGCCGCCGACGCG
>DASVWG010000237.1:0-31394 GCA_036389695.1 Pyrinomonadaceae bacterium | reverse complement strand
GCTCGGCTACAGAGCTTATTCAAACTGGAAACCGAAAGCGGCGAAACCGAAATTAGCCGCGAAATAATACGAAAGAAAATACAGGGATAACAGGATAAACAGGGATAAGAAATATTTTTTGTATTTATCCCTGTTTATCCTGTTATCCCTGTGAATTCTTCTTTCGTATTATTTCGCGGCTAAACTATCTTTTCTTCATCTGCGAAACCTGGTCGAAGGTGCGGCGGAAGTCCTGACCTTCGATTTTCACCGTGCGGCACATTTCATAAAGGCGCGAGCGCAGGCGGACGCCGATGCGGTCTTCGAGCGTTTCGTCTTTTTCGATTTTGCGGTCGTCCATATAATTGGTCGTGAAAATCGTCAGTTTTTTGTCGTTGTAGCGCGTGTTGATGATGTGCGCCATCGTGTCGCGCACCCATTCGGTCGGTTTTGACGCGCCGATTTCGTCCAGAACAAGAATCTCGGCGTCGAAAACGGGCGAGAGAACTTTCAGTTCGGAAGTTTTCGTCGCCGGATTGTAGGAATCCTGAATTTCTTTTAAGAGCGAGCCGAATTCGTAGAAAAGGCACGAAAAACCGCGCTCGTTTAAAGCTTTCAGAATCGAGACGGCGAGATGCGTTTTGCCGACGCCGACCGTGCCCATAAACAGAAGCCCGCGCTCGATTGCCGGATATTCCATCGCCAATTTGGACGCGTATTTAAACGCGCGCTCCTGCGACGGGTTCATAATCTTGTAGCTCTGGAAATGGCAGTCGGCGTAGCGTTTCGGAATTTTGGTGCGTTCGAGATGTTTTTCCTGCGATTTCTGTTTGCGGCATTCGCACTGGCGCGCGCCTTTGCCCGGCACGATTTCCATTCCCGAACCGTAGCATTTGTCGCAGACGGCAGGCTCTTCGCGAGATTGAAGCTCGTCGAGAAAATCCTGCTCAAACGCAGAGTCATCCGCGTTTGGAACGGCGTAAAGCTGAAAATTTGTCGCTTTGTCCTGTGACATCCAAAAAATACTTTTATGTTTTTATATTAATCCCGAAAGCCTTGATTGTGTAGCCCTAATATTGAAGTCGAATTGGATTATAGCATTAGCTGAAAAGATTTCAAGTATTATTTTTCAGCTCAAAATGCAGTAAATATCGGGCTTCCGCGCCTTTCGAAAAATGCGAAAAAATTAAGTTGATGAAAACAGGCGACTTATAATTAACAAAAATTTAATATCGGCGTAAATTTTTTGCTAAATTTTCGGGCGCTCGCGTCGTATGCTATATTAAAGCTTACGTTTAGTTGTTGAATTATGAGCATCTTACGCAGTTTGATGATGAAGCTCGGCTTGGTAAATCTGAAAGCCGAACGCAGCCCGATAACGGTTTTCCTGCTCGATGACGACCCTCGCCGTCACCGTTGGTTTTCCAAAAGATTCGACGGCGACGAGCTCGACATCGCTGAAAACGTCGAGGAAGCGAAAGAGCTTCTGGCGGAAAACAATTACGACGCGATTTTTCTCGACCACGACCTTTTGCCGCATCATTACGAATCGAACGACCACGACGATTTCGCGACGACCGGCTACGCGATTGCCGAATGGCTGTACGAAAACAAAAATCTGCAGCGCGCGGCGACCATTATCGTCCACACGCGCAACGCCGACGCCGCAATTCGAATGGTGCAGAAATTGCGCGATTCCGGCAGAAACTGCGAATACTGCGCGTTTCCGATGCTGGATTTGAAAATCAAAAATTACTGGAAGCGATAATTTACAAACAACTACAAAGTTATTTTTTTATAAACCGTCCTGCCGCCTGCTTTGGTCGCTCTTAAAATTTGTTTTCGCAATCTGGGCGCGACGCTTAAATGAATCCAATCCGGTCGGTCGTCGGTGCCGAATTCGAGAATTATCTGGTCAAATTCCGGGCAGTTTTTGGCAACCCAGACGGCTAATCCGCGCGTGTCGCCGCTGAGCGGAACGACGTCTGCCGCATAGCCGAGACGGTGGTCGCTGGTGGGGACGCCGCCGACCAGTCTGTTTAACGCTTCGGAGCGAAAACCGGAATTGATTTTCAATGGACCGACAGCCTCGCGCGCGGGCTGCAGGATTTTTCTGCACAATTCGCGCAAACGCCCGATTTCCGTGCTGTTCGGACTATTATCAATACCGTGATTCGAAGCCGTCACGGACGTCACAAACTCCAACAATCTGAAATTTTCCGAGAGCATCATATTCAGATTAGGCATACAAGTTTTCTCCTTTTGTTTTCGGGTTAAATTAAATTCGGTAAAATACGTCAAAACGCTTAAACCGGCGCGCGTGCGAAAGATTAATCTTTTTATACACTTCAATTAATGCCTTTTAATTTACGGCTGCGGCAGTAGATTGAGACGCACAATATCACAAACAAAAATTTAGTGTCAACAAAAACCTTCTGATAATCGCCAAAAAAAAGACAACCGTTAAAGATTGTCTTTTTAGAACTAAAGTTTCAAAAAAAATTAGTTGGTTTTGGCGACTTTTTTCATTTCGTCGATTTCCTTCTGCGCTTTGTCGGCTAATTCCTTGAGAGCTTTTTTGCGCTGTTCGTCGGCGGTTTTGTCCGCGACTTTATTCAAAGCCAGCGCGTAAGCCGTCTTTAAAGCGAGCTCTTTCGGGACTTTGATGTCCGGTTCGACGCCCGTGCCTTCCCAATTGGTTTTCGTCACGGGACTGATGGCGCGACCGGTCGGGACGAATGCGCCGAAATGGTCGTTGATGCGAAACATTCCGCCCGGATGCGCGCCGCCGCCGGTCGTTTCGCCGACAATCGTCGCGCGTTTCAGGTTTTTCAGATTGTATGTGAATTCTTCGCCCGCCGAAAAAGTGCGGTTGCTGGTCAGAATGTAAACGTCTTTCGTTTCGCCGTAGCGTTTGCCCGCGACCGTTCCTTTCGTCCAGAATTCTTCCGTTTTGTCGCCTTTGCGCCAGTAGAGGCTGTTCAGGTGGACGGGTTTTTCGCCGAAAAGATATGAGCTAATCAGCGCGACCATCTCCGGGCTGCCGCCGCCGTTCTGCCGCAAATCGAAAATCAAAGCGTCCGTGTTGGTCAGAAAATTCATCGCCGCCGCGACGGTTTCGACGCCGAGTTCCGCGTCGGAAAATCCGCGCAGGTCGATGTAGCCGATGTTGCCTTGCAGGCGCTCGATTTTTTCAAAGCCGAAATTTATCTGGCGGACAAAGCGGCTGTAATTTTCCTGTTCTTCTTTCGAAGGCTCGCGGTTGTCCTGGCGGGCGGGAATTTTGTCGAACGAAAAACGAACGCGCAGATGCTTGTCACGGCTTACGCCCTGCAAATCGTTGGTCAATCTCTCGGCAAACTCGCGCGAGCTCGTGATTTTGTCGTATTCCTTGTTTTGCAGTCTTTGTTTGACGTCCGTCTCCATTTTTTTCGCGGTTTCGCCGAAAACGTAAGATTCGTTGAGTTCTTTCGTCAAATCGTTGATGATTTGCGTCTTTGTCGCCGCGTCAATCGGTAAATCCGGCGGCTGGTTGGCGTTTTGCTGTCCGTAAAAATCCAGCACGAATAAAAACATGATGGCTGCTAGCGCGATGATTGATTTTTTCATATTGTATGACTCCTCTTTTTATGAAATGTTTGGAATTTTGAAATTTCCTGTCCGGTTTTTTTGAACGACTTGAGAAATCGTTCGGCTCAAGCGCCCGCCGCCGTCCGGCGGACGCCTAAAAACAAAATTTTATGGCTTGACCTGGCATAAATTTTTTACGCGCGTTTTAAAACGCCGCTCAGCAGCAAATCGGAAAGACGCGCGATTTTTTCCTCGATTTCCTCGCGCTCGCCGAGCTCTTCGGTGCTGAGGCTCAAAGGCAGAAGCGAATTGGTCGCCGTCATTAAAGCGTCGGCGATTTCCAGCGCGTCGCCGTCCTGAAAAACTCCATTGATTTGTCCTTCGACGACGATTCCGGCGAAAATCTGCGCTTCTTCGGCAAAATATTTTTGCCTGCGTTCCAGCAAGCGCGGACGAATCGCCGCCAGCAAATCGCTGATGCTGACCGTGTAATGCTGCACGCTGTCAAAGCGATGCAAAACGCGGACGGTGAGCATTTTCTTCAGACGAATTTCGGGCGAATCGGCTTCGGCGGCGATTTTCTGCAGTTTTTCCTTTAATCTTTCGACGATGCGGTCGATGTGCGACAGGGCGATTTCCTCTTTGCTCGTAAAGTGCAGGTACACGCTGCCTTTTCCGATGCCGACTTCCTGCGCCAAATCGTCAATCGTCATTTTCTTGTAGCCGCGCGTCGAAAGAATGCGGTCGGTCGCATCTAAAATCGCCTCGCGAACTTCCTGAGTCTGAACTGTGATAGCCATATTTACTATGTTTGACTGAAATCAAATTTTAGTCAAGAGGATAAACGCCAAATTGGATGAAATAGTTTCAAAAATTTTTGCAGGATGAAAAATGACCTTTGACCTTTGATTTTTGACCTTTGATTTTTGCTTTTACTCAATCTTCAAAATTCAAAGTCCAACAAACAAAGGTCAAAGGTCAAAAATCAAAGGTCAAATTTTTTTTATAAACATTTTTCCGGCGAAATGTATTATTCTTAAAGCAGATAATTATTGTTTTAACGAGTAGAGGGAGGAAATTACAAATGTCTTTAATAACATGTCCCGATTGCGCCAGTCAGGTTTCGACCGAAGCGGTGGCTTGCCCGAATTGCGGTCGCCCGATGGCGCCGATGATTGTCGAGCCGATTCCGCAGCGCGAAGTCATCATTCAGAAAGCGCCGCGCGAAAGAGGAATTCCGGCTTGGATGATTGCTTTGATAGTAGTTTTGGGCGGGGTTTTGCTTCTTGTTTTCTTTATGGTGATGCGGAATAATGACGACGACGCCAACACCATGCGAGTCAACGTCAATACGTCGCAAAGAGAAGCTTTAAATTCGCGCACCAACCGCGTCGCTCAAAGCGAGACACGCTCAAGCGACGTCACGGTTCCGAGTACTTCCGTGCCTTCGCAAAGCTCGGAAGTTACCGTTCCGCCCTCGCAGAGCACAAGCATTAATACGCCGCCGACCGACACGCGCACGGCGACGGCGGACAATGTTCCGGTCGGCAAAAGCGGTTTGACCATCGACGCGAAAATTCGCGGCGCGACCGGCAGAGAGCAGCCCGTGCAGAAAGAGACTTTTTATCTTTTGAAAAAAGACTTGCGGAGTATTCTGGAAGAGGCGGATATTGATGACGAAGAAGGTCAGGGACTGGTCAACGCTTTCGGTATGTCGATAGTTTATCCCAGCCGGTATCCGGAAATCAGGCGCAAGGCGCTGGCGGCAATCAGCAAATACACGGTCGCCAAAACTCTGACCGACGCGCAGGGCAAAGCCAAATTTCCCGACGTGAAACCGGACAGCTATTACCTTTTCGGCATCACGAAAACGCCCGAAGGCTTTTCCGTCTGGGACCAGCCGATTACCCTGACCGAAGGACAACTGACGAATCTGAATCTGGAGCCGAGCGGCGGAAGATAAGGATGAGGGATGAGGGATGAAGGATGAATAAAGAAAGTTTTAAGTTTTAAATTTTGAGTTTTGAGTTATTGGAATCTTTCATTCAAAATTCAACATTTAAAACTCAAAATTTTCTTTATTCATCCCTCATCCCTTTGCCCTCATCCCTTCAAAGCCCTGCCATGTCCCATTTTCGCACCACTTCGTTTATCAGGCTCGCCACCTTGTCATTGACTTTGCGAAAATATTCGTCGGCTTTTTTCTGGTCGAATTTCGGATAGCCCTGACCTTTTTGATAAAGCCCGATGGACGAGGGAAACGGCACGGCTTGCCACGTTCCGGCTGGCGGGTAAGCGGTCGCCAAATCGTCTTTGTAACGTTCTTTTTTCACCAGCGTCGGGTCAATCGCCTGAATATACGCCGTTTCATTCAAGCCAGCGTGCCCGCCGTCTTCGCCGAAAACGGCTTTCGTTTCGTCCGAGGCAAACGACCACCAGTTGATAACCAGCGTGCGCACACGTCGCTCGGCGGAAACTTCAGCCGCCACCGATTGCAAAACGGCGGTCTGCCCGCCGCCGTGACCGTTTAAGATGATGATGTTTTTAAATCCGGTTCGGGCTAAGCCTTCGAGAATCTGCTTGACGAACGGGCGGTAAGCCGCTTCGGTAATCGTAAATGCGCCCGGATAATCAGCCATCGAGCCGGTAATTCCGTAAGGCAAAGTCGGCGCAATCATCGCGTTCGTGCGGCGGGCGATGTCGCGCGCCATCGCCGTCGGCGCGGTGTTGTCAGCGCCGTTATTGATAACGCCGTGCGGCTCCAGAGTTCCGGTCGGAAGCAGCACGGTCTGGATTTTGGAAGGCACGGTTTCCTTAAATTCCATCCAGTTTATCCGGTCCATCTCGCGCGTCGGAACGCTGTCCCGCTCGGTCTGCGCGAATGCCGTTTGAATAAAAATCAGCGAGCAAAAAATAAAGGCGAGAGCGATTGCCGAAAGTCTTCGATTCATTTGAACTCCTTTGGTGTTTTTTGAATTTATCTTCGCTCACGGAAAAATTTTGTGCAATCGGAAAAGGGCGGAAACGCGACAGTCATGGAGCGTGTACAAGATTAATGATTCGACAGTTTGATTAAAATTCAAGCGTCAAATTATTAATGTTGAAACACGCTCCATGACTGTCGCGTTTCCGCCTTTATTCTGCAAACAAGGCAAAAGCCGGAGCCGATTTCAGTCTTTTCTATTTGGCGATTCTAATTTATAACGGGGAGAAATTATGAAAACTAAATTTTTATTTCCGGCATTGTTAATCTGCATTTTGGGATGTGCGCTTTCAGCGGCGGCGCAGACGAAGCAGCCGAAAACGGTGCGCGATTTTTTTATGCTGCTGCCGGCGAAATATTTCAGTCTCGATTGCTGTATGGACAAAAATTACCGGCGCGGTAAGGAAAAATATCTGAAACAATATCTGATAGTCGAAGACGCGGCGAACGGCTTTATGAGCGGCGGCGGTGACGGCGCGCAGGAAGGCTTTGAGATGGCGCTGTTCAAACGCGGCGACGGCAGCTATCTGATAGGTTTTTACACCGAAGGCGAAGGCGGTCCGGAAGACGTGCCGTGGTGCGTTTTTCTCGATTACAAAAACGGCAAATGGACTGACGTTTCGCGCGCCGTCGTTCCAAATTACGATGCGGTAAAACGCATCTATCAGCTTCCGCGCCGCGGCACGACCATCGAAGTCTTTCAAAAAGACGAAAACGGCGAAGGCTTCTATCGCGGAAAAAAACTCTACGATTTAATCTGGCAAAACGGGAAATTTACCGTTTCACGGTAAATAGTGGTAAGTGGTAAACGGTAAGTGGTAAGTTCGTTATTTTAAATATCGAGTTTTTATTTAAAATTCGATATTCAGCAATTGCAACTAACCACTTACCACTTACCGTTTACCACTTCTAAGTCATTGCCAAAGCGATTTTTCGCTCTCCGGTAAACGGCATTCGACCGTGCGCGGCTAAAATATTATCCAGAATTAAAACGTCGCCCGCCTGCCAGCGGTGCGGAATCGTTTCGCGATGCAGGACGGCGCGAATGTGTGCAAGCGCTTCCGAATCAATCGGCGAGCCGTCGCCGTAAAAAACGTTGAGGCGAAACGCGTCTTCGCCTGCCGCCGCAAACAGCGTTTGATAAGTTTCGGCGTCGAGATTCGACGGATGAAAACCGTCGGCTTGATTGAACCAGACTTCTTCGCCGGTCGTCGGGTGATTGATGACCGCCGGGCGAATCTGGCTCACGCGCAAGCTGCCGTCCGGTTTCCATTGAAGCTGCGCGCCGATTTTCCGGCAGCAAGCCTCGACCGTTTGCCGGTCGTCGGTCTCAAACGCTTCCTGCCACGAATAACCCGAGCCTTTATCCGGATATAAATTGCGGACGTAACAGATTTTTTTATTTTTGAACGTTTCGACCACTTTCGGGTCGATGTTTTGCAGAATCCGGCGGCTGTCGCCGAGCGTCGTTTCGCCGCCGGTTTCGGCTGGCGTCAGGCAGCAAAAATAAAGATGGCGCGGGTAAAGGTCGGCGTAAGACAATTCGTTGTGCAGCGAAAGCGCGTATTCCGCCGGATATTCGGTCGAAGTGTAAACGCCGCCGCTATTTAAAGGATTGCGCGGCGAAACGCCGCCCGCGTAGCCGAATAATTTCTCGCCGCCGGAAAACTCGTGGACAAAACGCTCCAAGCCAGAAACGCTTCGGACGCCGTAGCCGCGAAACAGCAACGCTCCGTGCTTCAAAAGCTTTTCGCGAAAAAAATCTTTTTGAATTTCCGCCGTTTCGATGAGCCAGTCCAAATCGGCTTTGTTTTCCTTATCTTCGAGCGGCTGAACGACCAGCGGCAGTTTCTGAGGATTGAGAAAGCTCGTCTTCATCATATTTTTTTTAGAGATTTTTTTAATAAAAATCGGGCGAAAAATTATTATCAGAGATTTTAAAATTTATTTTTGTCTGCTATCAGACAGACGCGCGTTTAAAATAACGATATTTTATAAATTAAATTTACATCTGTCGCGCGTAAATGTTGATATTTCGACGGTTTGGAAAAGTGCGCGGGCAGGTGAGAATGTTTTAAGCCGTGAAGTTTAAAAAAGGCTCGGGAAACAAAGAACAAGGAGGTTTTTAAATTTGTGGAAGCTCTCTCGGATGAAAACGCTTTCATCAACGACTCAGAACAGTTAAAGACTGACTCGCGCATTTCATATCCTTGCTATAAATCGTTTGACGAATTTATCGATGTCGAGCGCCTCGTCGCGCTCAACGATTACATCATCGAGCGCATAAACCTTCATATCAAGGCTGAAAAGGACGATTATTTTCTGAATCTGCATCGCCTGGACGAAACGATGCCGTATCAGCCGGGCGTGCGCGAAATCTGGCTGACGCGCAACAAGCCCGGAACCGATTATGATTACATAAACCTTGATGAAACAGAGCGTTGGGAGAAAACGGAAGCGGCGGATGAATTCGCCGATTTGATGGATTTTATCGCGACGCTGCCGTTTAAAGAGACGGGCAGAATATTGATAATTTACGACAACGCCGGAAAGGAAGTGCCGCCGCACCGCGACCATCTGGAAACGGAAACCTGCAACGAGTTTATCTGGTTTCGCACGAATTTAACGAAGCCGTTCTACGTTTTAAACCATCTGAACGGCGAGAAAAAATACGTCGAAAGCTACAGCGCGTGGTTCGACGCGGTCAATCAATTTCACGGCAGCGAACGGGTCGAAGGCTTATCGTTCAGCATCCGCGTCGACGGCAAATTTACCGACGAATTCCGCGCGAAAATTCCGCGACCGGAAACAAACGCGGCTTCGACCTCGGCGCTCTGGGCTTGTCTGGAAACTCAAAAAGGATAGTTATGAAAGAAAGCTTTTATGAATAAAACAGAAACGGAAATTAAAGATATGACTGTCGAAACCGAAACGATTGAAGAGGTTCGCCACGAAAAATTTGCCGAAGATACGCTCGTTTTCGAGCCGGTCGATTCGCGCATCGTTTATCCGAGCTATAAATCATTTGACGAGTTTATCGACGTCGAGCGCCTGCGCTCGCTCGACGGTTATATTCTGCAAAGAATCAAGCGCCGCCTGAACGCGCAGGACGATTACAAGTTTTACACCGGACCTTACAAATTAAACGACCGCGTGCCCGACCGTCCCGGCTCGCGGATGATTTATCTGGCGTATTCCGAGCAGCCGGACAGCTATTTCGATCTGGACAAAACCGAGCTCTGGCATCCGACCGAAGCCGCCAACGAATTTGCGGCGCTGATGGATTTTATACGGACTCTGCCGTTTCAGGCGACGGGCAGAATGATGATTATGTATGACGACGCGCCGCGCGAAGTTCCGGCGCATCGCGACCACGTCGAAACCGACATCTGTCACGAATTCGTCTGGTTTCGGACAAACAAGAAAAAGCCGTTTTATATGTTCAATTACCAGACCGGCGCGAAAAAATACGTCGAAAGCTACAGCGCGTGGTTCGATTCGGTCAATCAATTTCACGGCAGCGACGCGAGCGACGGTTTATCGTTCAGCATCCGCGTGGACGGCAAATTTACCGATGAATTCAGAGCTAAAATTCCGCGACCGGAATTTAATCTCGCCTCGTCGCCTTCATATTGGGCGACGGTAAAGTCAGAACCGCCTGCGGTAGCGGGCGGTTGAACGCGGATAGTTCAAAGTTTCAGGTTTCGAGTTTAAAGTTAAAACAATCGGCAAACCTGAAACCTGAAATTAGAGACTTGAGATTTTAAACTTAAACCATCCGCTACCGCAGATGGTTCTGACACGACGAACAAGGGAAATTACAAGGGAATTATGAAGATTTACATCAGCGGACTTTACTCAGGCACGAACCCGCAGCCCGGCGTCGGCATCGCCCGTTCCATCAGGGCGGCTTACCCGCAGGCAAAGCTTATCGGCGTCGAATATTCGAATCGCTGTTCGGGCATCCACTGGCAGGATTTTGACGAAATCTGGCTCCAGCGCCCGTGGGAAGAATTGAATCTGTCGACGCACGCCGCCGAAATCAAAAAAGTTCTGGACGACGGCGGATTGTGGATTTCCAGCATCGATCTGGAAATTCTGTGGCTCGCCAATCTCTTTCCGGAAGGTCATCCGAATCTGCTGACGCCGCCGCTCGGCGCGATGAATCAGGTCGGAAAACCGGCGATTCCGGCGCACGCGGGGCTGCCCGTCAAAATTCCAACATTTGTGACGACCGAGATTTCCGATTGGGATTTGCACGCCTTCTGCCGCGAGCACGATTGGAAAGTGTGGCTTAAAGGTCCTTATTACGAGGCGGTAAAAATCGCTTCGTGGGCGCATTTCGAGGAAATGCGAAACGTTCTGTCAAACGCGTGGGCGACCGATAAGCTCTTTTTGCAGGCGCACGTTTCCGGCTACGAGGAATCAATCACCATCGCGGCTTACCAGGGCGAATTGCTCGAATGCGTCCGGATGCGCAAGCGCGATTTGACGGAAATGAGCAAAACCTGGGCGGGCGACGTCGCCGACGTGCCGGAAGAAATCCTTGAGCCGCTGCGGAAAATCATCAAAAACATAAACTGGACGGGCGGCGCGGAATTGGAGATGGTGCGCGACGCCGATAATCAACTGTGGCTGCTCGAATGGAATCCGCGTTTTCCGGCTTGGATTCACGGCTCGACCATTACCGGGCGCAACATTCCCGCAAGCCTTGTCGAAGGCGCGACCGGCATTCCGGCGCAGGAAACCGTCGCCGCCGCCGAAGAATTTACGCGCGTCGTCCTGGAAGTTCCCGTCAGACCGGAATTTCCGCTGCCGCCTTTGCCCGAGCCGCTGGGCGGCAGAATCGGGCATTCGCTCAAGCATCCTTCGGGGCTGCTTCAGTTTGCCAATCGCCTGCACCAGCTCGAATTTGACCACGACGGAAACGGCAGCGAAGGCGTCAACGGCAAACCGGCGGAAAATCAAACGGCGACCATTCCGCCGACTTTTATCGACGATTTGAAAGCGCTGGATTTTTCGCGGATGCAGACGCCGGCGAGCGTGTTTCTGAAAAACACGGCGAAAGAATATTTTCAGAAAGCCGCCGCGCTCGCCGCCGATTTGAGCACCGGGCAAATCAAGGTCAACAACGCTTACAGCATCAAGACCAACCCGGACAAGCGCCTGATAAAGCTCGCGCTCAAATCCGGTTTTTACGCCGAAGCCATCAGCCTGCTGGAAGTGAAAAAAGCTCTGGCGGTCGGCTTCAAGCCGGAACAGATAATTTTGAACGGTCCCGCCAAATGGTGGCAGCGCGAGGTTTTGACCGACGCGTCGTTTTTCACCGTCTTCTGCGATTCGATGGAAGAACTGAACCGCGTTATCGCGGGCATCGAAGCGGGCGAACTGAAAACGCAGTATCTCGGCATTCGTCTGCGCACGCCGAATATTCGCTCGCGTTTCGGTATCGCCGTCGACACGCCGGAAACTTTTCAGACGCTGGTCGAAACCGTCCGGCGCATTCCGAAACAGTGCCGCTTCGGCGTGCATTTTCATATGGCGAGCAGCAATGTCGGCGTCCAGCAGTGGTGGCATCTGTTTGAATCGATGCTGCGCTGGTGCGGCTCGATTGAAGCGCTCGCCGGGCGAATGATTGAAATCCTGGACGTCGGCGGCGGATGGTTTCCCGAAGATTTGCAGAAAAACGCGGGCGAAAAATTCCGCCGGGCAATCGAGATGATTCCCGAGTTTCTGCCGAACGTGAAACAGATTTTTTCCGAACCGGGCAAGGCGCTGGCGCAGCCTTCGATGGCGGTGGCGATGCAGATTCTGGAAATCCGCAATGCTTTCGGCGACGCTCGCGAAGTCGTCGTGGACGGCTCGATTGCCGAATTGCCGATGTATTTTTTCTACCCGCACCGGATTTTGTGCCAGGACCAGGCGGGCGGCGGCTGGAAATCTTTAAACCGAGGTAAAACGCAGCTTTTAGGCAGACTTTGCATGGAGCACGACATCGTTGCCTCAAACGTTGAATTGCCCGAAAACGCGCAGGTCGGCGACATTCTCGTCTTCTGCGACGCCGGAGCTTACGATAGGAGTATGAGTTATGTATTTGGACGCGGTTAATCAAACAAACGAAACGAATATTATGGAAACAAACGGTCTCGGCGCGGCGAAAGCGACAACCGAGGTTTTTGAAAAATGGCGCGAATGGTATCCGTCGCAAATCTCGCATCACGGGCAGATGTGCTGCGAAATCGCCCGCGAGTGGATAACGGCAACGGATTTTTCCGAGCTTGGCGGCGGCAGCATCTATGCCGGACCGCGCTGGCTCCGGCAGAAATTTAACTGGGGCGCGTCGAGCTTCCCGATTTACTGGTGCGAAGCCGTCCGCCGTCACACGCTCGACTGCGGCGCGCTAGCCGCACTGGCACACGAAGTTTTCACCGTGCGAGGCGTGAAAAGCTACCGCGTCCAGCTCGTCCAGCGATTTTCGCAGGTCGCCACGACTCAATGGTCGTGCAGCTGGAGCGACGGCGACGCGACGGAGCTGCGCTGGATTGACCGCGATTTGATATATCACGAAGGCTGCGCGATTGCCGTCGGCGAAAACGAAATCAAAGTCTGGGACGCGAGCGCGGGCTGGTGGGTCGACCCGAAAACCGGCGACGGCTACGGCTCACTGGTCGCGATTCGCATTTCGGCAAATAATGCACAAGCGCCGTTCGTCTGGGGAAACCGTCGCATCACTCCGAACCAGTGGCAAAAGATAAATTAACCGCAGGCTTTACGGGATTTATCATTGTGCCGGTCGAATGTTTCGCGTAAATCCGGCGCGCCGGTTTTTAGGCAATTAATTTCGAGACTTGTTTTTTGACGCGAACAAGCTGTTTCGATAATGGTAGGGTCGGTATAAAGCCTGAATTGGAAAAGACTGAAGTTTATAATTAATTCTTCAGTCTTTTCTTTGTTTATTATTTAAGAGTCGTCAGTCTAATTCGAGTTTTCATTTGCTGAATACAATGTTCGCTCCGCTCAAATAATCAATTATGGGAGTTTTGCTATGCTGTCTTTCTCGGTTACCTGAGAAACCAAACATGTGTTGCCTTCTGCGAAACTCCTTGAATCAGGCGGATCTTTAGTGATTTCAAAAAACTCCTCTTTATCAAGTTTAGCAGTTGATGGATTAGTGTCGCCAATAAGGAACTTCCTTCCTACTCTCTCCTCCGTTCCATCTGCTCTAACCTTGAATTCTTCAATAACTCGATAATACAACTTCATGTCGTTTTCTCTATTCTTTGGGTCTTCGCAATCATTGTTGAAAGTTAAGGTATATGAAGAATTTTTGTCAGTAATGAAATCAAAAGGACGACCATCTTTTTTGGCGCTAAACTTAACCTGTGCGTCGGTTTTCAGAGTAATTGTTGCCCTTACCGAATGAGCCAGAGGAAGTGGGATTGTTTGTGGCGGTTGCGGTAAACCGATCTCTACTTCCTCTGTTAGCTGCGGAACTTTAAAGTTTGTTATAGCATAACGCACCGAAAAATTAGCGTTTGGAAGAATCATCCGCACGTATTTTCCATCGGCATCGTCTTTCTTTCTGATTTTGGAATGAGTTCTTGGACGTGTTGTCGAGGTTAAGTTGTAAACTTGATTGTTAAATTCATCATTGGCACCTGTTGTCGAAGTCGCTCCGTTCTTCGGAGTAATTTCGATTTCGATTGTCTCTGAAGTCCTCAGCGGAGTTATTCCTGATGCAGCCTCGCCATCTTTTTTAGATTTGAAGTTTACTTTGTGACAGCCAGCGTCATCGAGCGGAAAAAGGATATGCCAATTGGTACCTTTTTGATAAGTGATAGCTACGCCTATTATTTCAATTTCTACAGTTGTTGCCATTTTCTTTTTCTCCTTTTAATTAAATTTATTTAAGTTAGGTCAATACTCGGCATATCCGCCGTAAGCGGCGAAGGCTGCCCAGAAATACGGTTGGCGGTAGATTCCGCCGGAGGCTTCCATCAATTCGAGTTGGGCGCGTCTTAAAGCCGCTATTGTGGAAAGTTTTTCCTGTTTGCGCAGAAAATGAAATTTTTTCATCAATTCAGCCGACGCGCTCGAATCAACTTTCCATTGACTTGCAACCACCAGCGGCGCGCCGGCTTTTAAAAACGTCGTCGAAAGCCCGACTAATCCTTCGCCGTTGTAAGATTGTTCGACGCCCGTCTGACAGGCTGAAAGAACGACCAGCTTGACCTGCGGCAGCTGCTGGCTGATTAATTCCGCGTTGGTTAAAACGCCGTCTTCCGCATTGTCGCTGCCGGCGTCTTTAGTCAGCAGCAAGCCGGAAGCCAGCGGTTCGCCGTGTTTGACGAGATAATGCCCGGCATAATGGATAACCTCGACATTTTGCAGCGAATTCCGCACCGCCGTTTTAGTCGCCTGCGCTCCAATCAATGTTTGCGGCGGCGGCGCATAATATCGGGTGATTTCACGCGCCTCGAATTCCGCGTCCGGCAGATATTTAAAATTTTGAAACTGATTTTGGTCGAAGAGCGGATTGCCGATGCTGAGAAGAGTCTCTCCGGGTAAAGCCGATTTTTGCCGCGCGTTCTCGGTAGAATGCAGAAAAACATTCGCGCTCGGCGCATAGAAAAAATTAAACTGCGCCAGGAATGTTTTTCCGTCCGGCGCAGCCAGCGCGGCAAAAGGCAGATGAAACAGAACTTTTTGCGGTATCAGGCATACAACGCGCGCCGGGTCGATTTGACCGGCGACCGGTTTAATCAACAAATCGTAAAGCTCGCGCGCCGTCGTCCTGGATTGCTCCTGCTTCCGATTGTCTTCATTAGAAACCAGCTCGATATACGTCGTTACTTTTTCTTTCAGTTTTTCCGAACCAATGTCGGACGCAGCGACCGTGAAATTGTCTTTTGAAACGAGCCAGATTAAGACTTTATCTTCTAAGACGGCGTATTGCAGAATCTGTACGCGCTCCGGCATTTGCGCGCGGATTTCGTTAAGCCGGAGCGGCTGGAAGGTTTCGTTAAAGGTATTTTCGATTTGCTTTTTCTCTTCTTTAACGTCCACGCCCTTTTTCAACCAACCGAGCAGCGAACGCGCGTTCGATATTTCCAGATAATCGTATGCCTGCTCATCTCTGGCGTGATTGAATTCGTAGCCGACGGCTATATCGTAAATATCCTGCTGATTATTGAAAAAACTGATTCTTTCGCGCTCGCCGGAAATCTGATTTCGATAAATTTCCGCCAAATTGATAATTTTGGCGATTTGTTCTTTCGTTTCGGCGTCTTTGTTTAGGGAAATATCCGCCAGCAAGCGACCTTTTTCGATTTCGTAAAGAAAAAAGGGAACTTCCTTATTTTCGACGATGCTTAATGCTTCATCGTAAAATTTCGCCGCCTGCGCGTAATTATTAAGCTGTATTTCCAGATATCCCAACGTCAGTAAAGATTTAGCTAAAATTGCCGTCCGGTCGGAGTCGTCGGAAAGCGAGCCTGCCTTTTGTTTGGCTTCGTTGAGCCAGATTCCGGCTTCGTCGAAATCTCGGGTGTCGGCGTGGACGATGCCTGCGTCAAGCTGAGAACTGGCGATAAACAGCGAATCCTGCAAATCGTTGGCTAATTTAATATTCTCCAGCGAGATGGCTTTTGCCAGACTATAAAGCTTGAGCGACGACAGAATCTGGATGCTGGCGCTGTAAGTTCTCCATTTCTCGCGCAAAGCCAGCGTCGGCGTTTTGTCAATCTCGTCGAAAGCCCTTTGCAGATAATTGAGCGCCGCCGCATTTTGACCGACAAATTTATTTTGATTAGCCAGCCTGACCAGAATTTTCTGAAGAACCTGAGCGTCTCTGGTTTCTTCGGCTAAAGCCAGACAATATTTATAATTTTCATCCGCTTTTGCTCTTTCGCCGAGCGAGCGCTGCGCTCCGCCGAGCCAGTAGAGAATATTCGAAAGCAGCCATTTATAATTGCCTCGCCGGCAAAAATCGACTATTTCTTCGGCTATCTGAACGCTGTCCCGGGTGCCTTCCGTTTTAATTTGACAATAAACAATAATAAATTCGCTCAGCTTTGCTTCGTAAACATCACCGGCTTGCAGGAAAAGCTCGCGGGCGCGGCTCGCCTCTTCAAATGCCTCTCTGTTGTTGTCGCCCAGATATTGCTCATAGCTGTTTTGCATCGAGGCTTGCGCTTGTGTTAATAATTCCAGCTTCGAGTCGGGAACCTTCGCGTAGAAAGACGCCAAATCTTTGGCAAACGAATCGCCGATATTTTTTTCTTCCAGCTTTCCCGTATAGATTAAAGCCTGCAGATATTCGTCTTTTTCGGCGGCTGAAGCTTTAACCAGAGACATCGCGAGTTTTTGCGGCAGGTATTTTGTCTTGACTAATTCTCTGTTTTGACTTATCAGCCGCGCGGCTTCGGCTTCGTTTTTTTGGCGAAAGGCATCTAAAAAAGCTCTTTCGAGTTCATCGCCGGAAAAATTTTGCGATTTTTTTTGTTCAAGCTTTTGCAGGTGTCTGCGCGCTTCGTCCGCCCATTCCGAAGTAGAGTCTGTTTTGAGATATTTTTCCCAAGCCTCGCGCGCCTCGGCGGAAGCCGTCGTTTTTTGCAAAACCAGAGCTCTGTTAAAAAGCGCTTCCGGAAGATTCGGTTTCAGCTCCAGAGCGCGATTCAGATGCTGAAGGCTTAAATTAAGATTCTGAGCGATTTCGGATTGATTGGGCAGATTGGCTTTTTCCAGATAAAATGCGCCGAGGTCGCTGTGAAGCTTTGCATCGCCGGGCGCCAGATTCAGCGCCAGCTTAAATTCCTCCAGAGCCTTATCAAATTTTTTTTCAGTCAGAAATAAAAGTCCCAGGGCATGATGGGCTTCGGCGTCGGTCGCGTTTTTCGACGCGTCCAGAAGATACCTTTGCGCGCGTTCGTGCGCTATATCGTCACTGACGGCGGGCGGCTCGCTGCCGCGCGTATCCGGCAGCGGCGCGTAATCGAAATTTGCCGTCGTCCGCGATTCCGTCGGGCGCTGCCCGCGATAGGCGAGGCGCAGTTGAGCCAATCCCTGCTCGACGTCCGATTGATAAATAGCGACGCGCCAGACGATAAAACCGAAACCGGCGACAATCAGCGCGAGCGCGGCAAAACGCAGAGCCGGCTGAGCGAATAAGCCGCGCCAGTCGAAAAAGGGTTTCTTCTCTTCGGGAATTTCTTTGACCTTCTGAACGCCGGTTTCTCTTCCGGCATATTTTCGCAAATTGCTGATAAAACGCAGCTTTTCCTTTCTTTCGGGCGAGATGAGAAAAAATTGGAGAAAACGCCCGCGCTCGGTTTCGGAAAGAGAGCCGTCGAGGTATTCGTCAACCAGCTCGTCTTCGACGATTGATAACTGTTCGTCAAAGGCATCGTCCGTCAATAATTTTTGCTCTATCTCCTGCATTTTTTCTTTGTCCGGTAAGTCGCCCAGCAGATATTTTCTGAGGGCTTCCCGCTGCTTCGAGTTTTCGTTCATTTCCTTTTCCGCTTGTTCCATAATGGTATGTCCAGACTTTGCAAAACCTTTCGCCTTAATTTTTTTCGGCAAGGCATTTTTGCAGGCATTTTTTTAAACGCGCGCGAATCCGAAACGCTTTGACTTGCAGCACGCTGACGCTGATTCCTGATTTTTTCGCCAATTCGCGGCGGTTTTCGATTTTGGCGGTTTTCTCATCGCGGTAATATTCGACGATAAGCCGCCGCTCTTCCGCGGGCAGAGTTTCAAGGCAGGTTTCCAGACACTCATATTCCGCGCCGGATTCGGTTTCGAGCTGCGTTTCGGTTACAGGCAAACTATTTATTTTCTTTTGTTTACGCAGCCATTCATAGTGGATTTTATTCGCTACGCCGTAAAAATAGAGCGCCGGTTCGCCGGCATAATTGCCGATTACCTGCGGCACTTTCCGCGTCACCCGAATGATGGTTTCGTCGGCGAGCTCTTCGGCTTCATGACAGCCGCGCCCGAGAAAAATTCGTATCAGGCGCTGTCGGATTTTTTCGTATTTTTGTCCGGCGATTTCACGGTTGCGGTCGAGCCAGTTCAAAAGTGCTTCAAAATTTTCTTGAGTCATTCCATTGTCTTTAGCCATCATAGAAGAAAATCAGCCGCCAAAACGACCCTGGCTGATTTGTCACCTCGCAGAGATTGAAATTCCGACCGGAATTTTATAAAAAACGATTCGTCAGTAATGTTAAGAATATTCGGGTGCCCGCAATATAACAGAAAACGCATTTTTTTGAAACTATTACACAAATTGAAGCTTTTTTTGAAACGGAAAGACTTGAAGCCGAACGACAAATTGTCGTTCGGCTTCAAGTCAAAGTTATATTTATCTTTCGAGTTTTCCGGCTAGAACATAAATCCGAGGTCGCGCGCGGCGAAATTCGGGAGCGTCGGGAAAACCGAATCGAGCTGCGCGTCCGTGACGCCGAACCATTTAGCCAGCGTCGCGCCGTATTGCGCGAGCGAAGTGGTCGGAATCAGGATGCCGCGCGAATCGAGAAAATGCGGCGCGCCGAGCGACATCGCGGGAAACGTCCCATACATCGCCGCGCCGCGAACCGCGCCGCCGACGACGAAATGATGACCGCCCCAGCCGTGGTCTGAGCCGGAACCGCTCGGCTGCAAGGTGCGCCCGAATTCCGAGGTCGTAAAAGTCGTCACCTGCCCGGCGACGCCCATTTCCTCGGTCGCCGCGTAGAAAGCCGATAAAGCCTGACTCAATTGCTGGAGCAAATTCCAGTGACTCCATTCCTGAGCGCCGTGCGTGTCGAAGCCGCCCATGCCGCAAAAGAAAACCTGACGACTAATGCCGACCGTGTTGCGCAAGCCGATAAAACGCGCGATTTCTCTCAAACGCACGCCTAATTCGGTCGAAGGAAACTGCGTCGTAAACGGCGGATTGCCGCCCGCGCCGCGCAGGATGGCGTTTAAATTAATCGCGTCATTCAATACTTTGTTTGCGCCGCCCGTGAAAGCATACGGGCTGCCCGTCGTCACGATTTGCTTTTGCGCCAGCGCGCGGGCGTCCGCCGCCGTCTGCGGGTAAAAGGTCATCGCCGACTGGCTTAAATTGTTGCCCGGTTCGAGGCTTGCCGACTGCACGAGACTGCCCGCGCTGAACGCCGCCGCGCCGCTCAGCGAAACAGACGACGGAAAGCTCGAGCCGTTGTTGGCGGGAAGCATCGCGTCGGCGGCGCGCCCGCCCCAGCCCGTGCCGAGCGCGCCGGAAGGCGAGCCGCTCTGCATCTGCGTCGTCTGGTCGGCGTGCGAAAATAACTGATTCGGAAGCTGCGATAAATCGTTTCGCGTCGTCGGCTTGACCAGATTTCCGACGTTGGCGACAATCGCCAGTTTTCCCTGATTATAAAGACTTTGCAGTTCCGGCAAGCCGTAATGTAAGCCGTAGGCGGCGTTGCCCGCATTAATCGTCAAAATCTCGTTCGGCGCCAAGCCCAAGCCGCCGCGCAGGCTTTGATAAGCGTTATACTCAGACGGCGCGAGCGGCACGACCGTGTTATGACCGTCGTTGCCGCCGAACAGAAACACGCAAACCAGCGCTTTATAATCGTTCGTCTGCGCGCCGACTTTTAATAAATTAAACCGGCTCAATGCCGCCAGCGCTCCGAAACCGGCGCTCATTCCCAAAAAATTACGACGAGAAATTTTATGTTTGTTTATCATTATTGTTCCTTGTCAGAACCCCCTGCGGTAGCGGGCGATTGAAGTTTAGCGTTTCAAATTTCCGGCTTCAGATTTCTGGTTTGCCAATTGTTTTAACTTGGAATTTGAAACTTGAAACTTAAAACTTCCAGCGTTCAACCGCCCGCTACCGCAGGCGGTTCTGACTAACGTTGAATAATAAAGTCGCCCGACGTGGCGACGAGATAAAGAACCGTTAATGCGCGCGAGCGATTGTCGGTCGAAGATTGCAGCGCCGTCGTGATTGAAGCGCGCATTTCGGGCGTCATTCTGCCTTCGAGCAGGCGCGTGTTAACGGCGTCAATCAACTGCGTCGAGTTCGACGCGACGCTCGTAAAAGGCGTCAAATCGACCGGACCTTCGTTCATCATCCAATAGATAAAATTCGCGCGATTGATTGCTTCGGTCGGCGTGTAAATCTGAAATTCCGGCGCGAAAAGCTGGTTGTTGCCCGGCATTTTGTAAAGCGGCGAATAATGACCGAAAACCGTCGGCGCGTTCAAAATCGACTCACCCATGCCGGTGTAAAGATAGGCGAAAGAAAGCGGCTCGTTGATATTTACCTGCATCGCGCGAAGAAACGCGATGGTGTGCTGGAACGGGCTTCGCAGACGCCCAAACTCTGGTGCGGGATTGTCGTTGCGCGCTTCCGGGTCGAGCAAAATCGCCCTGACAACGGCTTTCAAATCGCCGCGTACGCCTTGCCCGTTGTCGTTGAAAACGGCGGAAATCCGCGCGATATACGCCGGGCTCGGATTGCTCGTCACCAGCGCGCGAATCAGGCGCGTCGAGACGAACGGCGCGACGTTCGGATGCTGGAAAATAATATCGAGCGCGTCTTCAAGGTCGTCCTGAATCATCTGGTTGGCGGGCAGGCTTTGCCCCAGAATCGTTTTCGCCGTCGTGTCGTGGTTGATTTGGCGCGGCTCCATCTGACCGATGTAGTAAGAGCCGTTGTTGCCCTGGCTCGGCGTTTGCCCGGGCGTGGTCGGATATGTCCAGCCGGTCAGAGCGAGTGCGAGCTGGCGCACGTCCGTCTGCGTGTAAGCCGGAATCGGTTGGTTATTTCCGTCCAATTGCAGCGAGCCGTCCTGATTTAATTTGTAAAGCCCGATGGTGAAAAGCTGCATCAATTCGCGCGCGTAATTTTCGTTTGCGCCGTTGCCGCCGTTGGGTTTGTTGCTGTTGACCAAATCCAGATAATGCCCCATCGTCGAGTCGAGCGTGACTTCGCGCATCAGCGTGCGATAATTGCCGAACGCGTTGCGGCTCAGAATATTCAGCCACGGAATCACCTGTTCCGGCTCGTTGTTTTTATTGAGCGAAACGACCCAGATTTGGCTCAGAGCGTAAACGACGCGCTGGCGCAACTGGTCGTTGCCTTTAAAGGCGTTAATCCAGAAACGGTCGACCATCTGCGCTCGCGTCGCGGTTAAAGGATTCGGATAAATCGATTCGGGCGCGGCGAATTGCTCGTCCAGAAAAGCGTTGAAGCCGACCTGCTGGACGTGCGTCATAAGTTGCGGCGTCGGACCGAAAGTCGTCTGTTTCAGAAATCTGCCGACGCTGACCGTCGGCGTCGCCTGCGCCTGCACCGTTACCGAAGCATTGGAAAAAGCCGCGCTGTCAGCCGCGCTCGTCGCCCTGACCTGCACAATCGGATTTGCCGGAACGACGGCGGGCGCGGTATATCTGCCGCCGGTGGTAATCGTCCCGAACTGCGAATTGCCGCCCGTAATGCCGTTGACCGACCAGACGACCTCTCTCGTAGCAAAGTCACCGCCGACCTTTGCCGTAAATTGCTGCGTGCCGCCGACGGTCACCGTCGCGCTGCGCGGGCTGACGACTACTTTTACGTTCGACGGCTGGGCTTTACAGAGCGTCGCGGCGATAAGCGGCACTGCCAAAAACACGAAGACGCTTGTTGCGATTTTAAATCGAGTCAAATTTTTCATTGATTTTTCCTTACCCGAAAAGTTTTCGTCGGAGATTAAAAACGCCCGCCGGTAACAGGAGTGAAGGGCGCGCGTTTCAAGCCAGCCCTCAGCGGCGTCAAAAACCAACTGCTATTTAAAGAAATAACAATTTCCTGCGCCGCGTGTCACCGCCCGTATGGATAGCAATTTTGAAGAGAACGATGAATGCGGAACGATGAACGATGAACGAAAGAAAGTTTTGAGTTTTAAATTTTGAATTTTAAGTTATCAGAAATCATTAATTCAGAATTCAAAACTCAAAATTCAAAATTACTTCATCGTTCATCGTTCCGCGTTCATCGTTTATTTAAACAACCTGTGACGCATTACTTTGGCGACGGCGGCGGATTTTGAGTTTACTTCGAGTTTTTGATAAATGCGGCGCATATGAAATTTGACCGTGTTGTAGCTGACGCTTAAAACTTTGGCGGCGGTCGTGTAATTGTGACCTTCGACCAGCAGCTTTAAAAGCCGTGTTTCGTGCGGCGTCAGCTCGAAATCGTCGCGCTGCGAAAGGTGAAAATCACGGAAAAGACGAATGATGCGGGCGGCGACTTCCGGAGAAATCGGCGCGCCGCCGTGAAAGGCTTCGCGAATGTTTTCCAGAAGGCGCGCGGGCAAAGTTCGCTTGAGCAGATAACCGTCCGCTCCGGCGCACAGAGCGTCGGTGATGAGCTCGTCGTCATCGTAAATGCTCAAAACGATGATTAACAAATTCGGATATTTATCTCTTAAAGCGCGAATCCCGTCGATTTCGCCCGAATGCGCGAGGTCGCATAAAACGACGTCGGGAAACGCGTATTCAAGCTTCGCCAGCGCGTCGCCGGTCGTCGTGTAACTGCCCGAACAAAGAAAGCCCGGAGCCGAATTGATAAGCGCCACCAAGCCGTCGCGCAGCTCGGTCTGCTGTTCGACAATCGCCGTTTTGATAATTGAATTCGCCGCTTCCATTCGCCGATTTCCGTCCGTTTTTAAATGTATTCTCACGCACATAAATTTATTTTTTTGCCGCCGGGGCAAAGGTAAAAGACGCGCGAAACGGCGTCCGATTGCCGAGCCCGAGATTAAGCTAACGTTTTTCGCCGCGTAATTCACCGCCTGTTCAGGTAGAAATTTCCTTTAAATCAAGAGAACTTATTTCAAAATTTTTCGTTTCGCACGTTTAGAAAAAAATTAAATACGGGTAAGATAAACGAACCGCCGGCAAGGGAAATCCGAAAAAATATCTTTGGGCGGCAAAGCGATGTCAGGAGCGTTTGCGACAACTCACAAGACCGGAATCCGCGATGCGCAGAGCATCTTTTGCCGGTGTCTGCTCGGTTTTGCCATTTTATTTTCGGCGTTATTCATCGGTCGCGCCGAGCGTCTGCCGGTCAAAATCTACACTACGGCTGACGGTCTCGGCAGCAGCTTTATCAATTCGACGATGCGCGATTCGCGCGGATTTTTGTGGTTTGCCACGCGCGACGGTCTTTCGCGTTTCGACGGGCGCGAGTTTACGACTTACCAAATCGGCGAAAAGGACGCGCCGCCCGGCATCGAGCAGATTCTGGAAACCCGCAACGGCGTTTATTGGATTACGACCACGGGCGGACTTTATCGTTTCGACCCGAAGGCGAGCGAAAGCGCGCCGACAAACGGCGACGGCAGAAACGTTCTGAGCGTGCAGCGCATCGGCGACCAGCGCGGCGCGCTTTACGAAGATTCGCGCGGCAATCTCTGGCTCGGCGCGAACTCGCTTTATCTGATTGAGGAAACGGGCGGCAAATTCGCTTTGCGAAAAACCGAATTGAATCCGCCGGAAGAAAAATGGCAGGGCTTCGGCATTTCCGGTTTTCAGGAAACGCGCGACGGAAGCCTCTGGATAACGACGACGCGCGGAATGATTCGCCGCCTGCCCGACGGACGCGACGTTTTTTACGGCATCGAGACGACGACGCAGGACAATCTGAACGCGTCGCTGGCGGAAGACGACGGCAGAATCTGGTTCGCTTCGGGCAGCGACCTCTACGTTTTCAAAGCCGAATCGCCGGAAGCTCTTCCGGCAAACGAAAACATTTTCGTCCGCCGCATCGACGCGCGGGAGCCGATTTTCCTGACGGAAAATTTGTCTCTGCCGGAAAACCGAAGCGCGATGCTTCGATTGCCGGCTAATTCAACCGGCAATCGTTTTCGACGCGTTTTTCGCTCGTCTGACGGTCACGTCTGGATAACGGCGGTTCAATCCTTAATCGAATTTGACGGGCGGCGCTGGCAGATTTACGACAAATCGCACGGCTTGACCGCCGAAATAATCGACATCACGGAAGACGCGGGCGGAAATTTATGGCTCAGCGGCGGCAGCGGTTTGATGCGGCTGAACCATTCGGGAATGACGGCTTACGGCGCTGAAGATGGTTTAGGCTCGCTTTCCGTTCAGTCTCTGTTTTTCAAAAACGACGCTTTTTACGCCGTCACCGGCAGCGGTTTTATCAGTCGCTTCGACGGCAGAAAATTTGAAACCGTGCGCCCGCCAACCGAGCCGAATCCGATTTTTCTGTGGACGTCGCACGCCGGTTTTCCGGACAGCCGGGGCGAGTGGTGGATTTTAACGGGCGGAAAGCTTTATCGCTTCGCCGCGCCGAAAAATTTCCGGGACCTCGCCGCGCAAAAGCCGCTCGCCGTTTACGACGGCGCGAGCGAGCAGTTAAAGAGCAACCTGTTTTACCGGATGTTTGAAGATTCGAGCGGAAACCTCTGGATTAGCACGCACGCGCGCGACGAGCAGGACGATATGCTCGCTCGCTGGAATCCGCAGGAAGAAAAATTTCAGGTTTTTTCCGAAAGCGAAGGTTTTCCAAAGGAAAAATCGCTTTCCGCTTTTGTCGAAGACGGCACCGGAACGGCGTGGCTCGGATTTTATCAGGGCGGACTGGCTTTTTATCGCGACGGGCGTTTTACCGAAATCAGGACGGAGAATTTGCCGCAGGGTTTTATCACCGCGCTGAGCTTCGACCGCAAAAATCGTCTGTGGCTCGCTTCGTCGCAAAGCGGCGTCAGCCGGATTGATAATCCGTCGGCGGAACAATTAAGTTTCGTGCGGTTTACGACCGAAAACGGTTTGTCGAGCAACAACGTCCGCACGCTCGTCGAAGCCGAAAACGGCGATATTTACGTCGGGACGGCGCGCGGCGTCGACCGGATTTCGCCCGAAACGGGAAGCGTTCGACATTTTTCCATCAACGACGGTTTGACGGGCGATTTTGTCACGGCGGCGGCGCGTGACCGCGAAGGCGCGTTATGGTTCGGCACGTCGAACGGCTTGTCGAGACTGAAACCCGAACCGGAAAAACAAGGAAGTCCGCCGCCCGTGTGGTTTAGCGCGCTGCGCATCGCGGGCGAAAGCCGGTTCGTTCCGGCGCTCGGCGCGGCGCAAATCGGAAATCTCGAACTTTCTGCGAGCCAGAACAATCTGCAAATCGAATTTTTCGCCGTCGATTTCAGCGCGAGCGGCGCTCTGCGTTACCAGCATAAGCTGGAAGGCGCGGACGCCGATTGGAGCGCGCCGACCGAAGAACGCGCGGTTAATTACGCCAATCTCGCGCCGGGCGCGTATCGTTTTCTGGTTCGCGCGGTCAACCCCGAAGGCGCGGTCGGCGAAGCTTCGGCGAGCGTTTCCTTTAATATTCTCGCGCCTTTCTGGCGGCGCTGGTGGTTTATCACGGCAATCGTTTTATTCGTCGCCGCCGGGGTTTTCGCGCTCGACCGCTACCGCGTGAAAAAGACGGAAGAAGTCGAAAAGGCGCTGGACGCTTCGCGCAAATCCGAGCGTATCGCGCGCGAAAGCGAGACGCGTTACCGCACGCTGGCGCAGACCGCTTCGGACGCGATTATCACGATTGACGAAAACAGCCGCATCGTCTACGTCAACGAAGCCGTCGAAGCCATTTTCGGTTATACGGCGGCGGAGCTGGCGGGCGAGAATCTGACGAAACTGATGCCCGAAGCGGTGCGCCCGCGTCACGAAAACGGCGTCGAGCGCTATCTGCAAACGCGCCGGAAAAATATCGGTCGGGCGACGCTTGAATTGACCGGACGACACAAAACGGGGCGCGAAATTCCGCTTGAGCTTTCGTTCGGCGAATTCGAACAGGACGGGCAGAAATTTTTTACCGGCATTGCGCGCGACGTGACCGAGCGCAAACGCGCCGAAGCGGCGCTGCAAAAAGCGCGTGAAGAACGCCTCGCCGAGCTTGAACGCGTCCGCTCGCGCATCGCGCGCGATTTGCACGACGACGTCGGCTCATCACTAACGCAAATTGCGCTTTTCAGCGAAGTCGCGCGGCAGAGCGGAAACGGCGCAGGACACGAATCGCTGGATTTTATCGCTTCGACGGCAAACGAACTGGTCGAATCGATGGCGGATATCGTCTGGGCGATTAACCCGCAAAAAGACCATCTGCACGATTTAACGCAGCGAATGCGGCGTTTTGCCAGCGAAATTTTCACCGCCGCCGACATCGACCTCGAATTTCGCGCGCCGGAAGCCAATCTGGACGCGCCGCTCGGCGCGAACCTGCGGCGCGAAGTTTTTTTGATTTTTAAGGAATCGGTCAACAACGTCGTCAAACACGCCGACGCGAAAGCGGTCGAAATCGAATTTACGATTGAAAACGATTGTTTGATTCTGACTTTGAAAGACGACGGGCGCGGTTTTGAGCCGGACGCCGAAGCCGTCGAATACGACTGGCAGGCGACCAAAGGCGGCAACGGTCTGCCCGGAATGAAAAAACGCGCAACGGAACTCGGCGGAGAATTTTCGGTCGAATCGAAACTCGGAAAAGGAACGCTTGTGACTCTGCGCGTTCCGCTTGAAAAGATTGAGGAATAAACGAAGCAGAAGGCGCGCGTGAGCAAGGGCGGAGAAAACGCAAAACGCAAAATGCAAAATGCAAAATGAAGAAAGTGTTTCTATTTTGCATTTTGCATTTTGCGTTTTGCGTTTTCTCCGCCCTTGCTCACGCGCGGGCTTCTGCCTCGTTCGCCCAAACAAAAAAGACGCGGAAAGGTTGAAAACTTCCCGCGTCTTTTTTTCTATATTGTAAGAATTTATTCGCCTAAATAAGCTTCCTTGACGCGCGGGTCGTTTGCCAAAGTTTTTGAATCGCCTTCCATGACGATTCTGCCCGTTTCCAGAACGTAGGCGCGGTCGGAGTGATGCAGCGCGGCGTTGGCGTTTTGCTCGACCAGCAGAATGGTCGTGCCTTCCGAGCGAATTTCTTCAATCGCTTCAAAAATCGTGTGCACGACCAGCGGCGCAAGTCCGAGCGAAGGCTCGTCCAAAAGCAGAAGACGCGGGCGCGATATCAGGGCGCGCGCCATCGCCAGCATCTGCTGTTCGCCGCCGGAAAGCGTTCCGGCTTTTTGCTGCTCGCGTTCTTTCAGGCGCGGAAACATCGTAAAGCCGCGCTCCATATCTTTGGCGATGCCCGCTTTATCTTTGCGGATATACGCGCCCATTTCCAGGTTTTCGCGCACGCTCAGGTTGGCGAAAACGCCGCGCCCTTCGGGCGACATCACCATTCCCATCGGCACGAGCCGGTGCGTCGCCATCCCGTTGATTTCCTTGCCTTCGTAAACGACGCGACCTTCTTTCGGTTCGAGCAGTCCGGTAATCGTGCGCAGCGTCGTCGTTTTGCCCGCGCCGTTCGCGCCGATTAACGTCACGACTTCGCCCTGATTAACGTGCAATGAAATATCGGTTAAGGCTTCGATGGCGCCGTAATTGACTGATACGTTTTCTAAAGTAAGCATAAAATTTGTCCTTCGTTCTTCGTCCTTTGTCCTTCGCAAGCTGAGCTTAAATTGAGTTTTGAATTATTGCTCAATGTGCAAAGGACAAAGGACGAAGGACGAAGACCTAATCTCCAAGATACGCTTCGATAACTTTCGGGTCGTTTTTAATATCCTGCGGCAAGCCGAGCGCGATTGATTTGCCGTAATCGACGACCTGGATGCGGTCGCAGACGCCCATGACGACGCGCATATTGTGTTCGACCAGCACAATCGTCAGACCGAATTTATCGCGAATTTCCTTAATCAGGCGCGTCAGGTCTTCCTGCTCGGACGGGTTCATGCCCGCCGCCGGTTCGTCCAGCAGAAGCAGCTGCGGGCGCGTCGCCAGAGCGCGGACGATTTCCAATCTTCTCTGATTGCCGTAAGGCAGGCTTGTGCCGCCTTCGTCCTTGTATTTTGCCAGGTCAAAAATTTCCAGCAGTTCGAGCGCGAAATCGCGATGCATGCGCTCGTCTTTGTGATAGCGCGGCAGGCGAAAAACCGCGTCTATCATGTTTTGATTGGCGTGGCGATGGCAAGCCGTGACGACGTTTTCCAGCACCGACATCGAAGGAAAAAGACGTATGTTTTGAAACGTGCGCGAAACGCCGAGCCGCGAGATTTGATACGGGCGCAAGCCGTTGATGCGCTTGCCGACGATGTGTATGTCGCCCGAAGTCGGCTCGTAAACGCCGGTCAAAAGATTAAAAATCGTCGTTTTGCCCGCGCCGTTCGGACCGATAAGCCCGTAAATCTCGCCCTTTTTGACCTGCATCGTCAATTCGTTGACGGCAATCAAACCGCCGAAACGAATCGTCGCTTTATCAGTTTGCAGAATGTGATTTCCGTTTTCCATTAGTAAATCTTTTTACTTGTGCCTTTTAATCTTTTTTGTCTTCCTCGCTTTGCAAGTGTTTCGCTTCTTCCTGCTGCGCTTCAGGAACGCCGCTCGTGCCGCCGACGGCTTCGGTTCCTTCGGAACTTCGGCGCGGGCGTTTGAGCCAGCTCAGACCGAATTCTCTCGTTCCCAGAATCCCCTGCGGGCGCAGAATCATCGTCAAAATCAAAATCAGAGCGAAAATCACGAGGCGCAAATCGGCGAATTGAAACGTCGTCGCGCCGACCGTTATCGCCGGAAGCTGGCGCAGCACTTCGGGCAAAAGCGTGACGATAATCGCGCCCAGAATCGCGCCGGTCATCGAGCCCATTCCGCCGATGACAATCATAATGATAATCTCAAACGACCGTATAAATTGAAAATCGTTCGGATGCAGAAATTTGTTATAGTGCGCGAAAAGCGCGCCCGCGATGCCCGCAAAAGCCGAGCCGACGACAAACGAGGTAACTTTATAACGCGTCACGTTGACGCCCATCGCTTCCGCCGCCAGCTCGTCCTCGCGGATTGAAATCAGCGCGCGTCCCGTATCGGATTTGACGATATTGTGAATCACGACGATGGTGATGATGGTAAAAAGTCCAATCCACAGAAAACTGGCGTAGCCCGGAACGGCGTAGCCGGTCGCACCGCCGACCGCGTCGAGATTCTGAATCACGATGCGGATAATTTCGGCAAAGCCGAGCGTCACGATTGCCAGATAATCGCCCTTCAGACGCAGGGAAGGAATGCCGACAATCAAGCCCATCAGTCCGGCGACAATCGCGCCAATCAGAACCGCGATTAAAAGCACGACGCTCGCCGCGCCGAGCTCGCCCAGAAAGCCGAACGACGCTTCCAGCCCTTTGCCGTAAGTAACCGTAAAATAAGCCGACGCATAAGCGCCGACCGCCATAAATCCGGCGTGCCCGATGGAAAATTGTCCGGTAAAGCCGTTGATCAGGTTCAGCGACGTCGCCATAATGACGTTGATGCAGATAAAAACCAGCAGGCGGGCTTGATAATCGTCAACGCCCATCCCGAAAAATCCGCCGCTGCTCATCATCGCGTTCAAAATATAAAGAACGACGACCAGAATAATTCCAACTATTAAACCCTTCAACCAGGAAGACATAATTTTATTTCGTCCTTCGTCCTTTGTCCTTTGTCCTTCGCTGGTTGAATTTAAATTAAGTTTTAAATTTAAGCTCAACTTGCGAAGGACAAAGGACAAAGGACGACTGACAATCCCTAAACTTTTTCCTGCACGTTCGACCCTAAAAGACCTGCCGGGCGAACTAAAAGAACTAAAATCAAAATGGCAAAGGCGACGGCGTCGCGGTAAGTCGATGGCACGCCGATGTAGCCGCCGTAGCCGACGACCAGCGTTTCCGCCGCGCCGATGAGCAAGCCGCCGAGAACCGCGCCCGGAATGTTTCCGATGCCGCCCAGAACCGCCGCGACAAACGCTTTTAAGCCGTAGAGAATGCCCATCAGCGGGTCGATTTTCGGATTATACTGCGCCGTCAAAACGCCGCCCGCCGCCGCCAGCGCCGAACCCAAGGCAAACGTAAAAGCAATCACGAAGTCCGTGTTGATGCCCATCAGTTTCGCCGAGTTCAGATTAAACGAAACCGCGCGCATCGCTTTGCCCATTTTCGTGTAAAAAATAATGTATTGCAGCAGAATCATCAGCAAAAGCGAAACGACGAAAATCAGTAACTGCACGAAAGAGATTTTCGCGTTGCCGAACAATACATAGTTTCCAAACTCGTCGGGCTGCAAAAACTGCGGAAACCACGCCGGCACTTTCAAGAGCGACGGAAACGAGCGCGGCGTCGGCGAGAAAAAGAAAATAAAAAGATACTCGATTAAAAGCGACATCCCGATTGCCGTAATCAGCGTCGTCATTTTCGAATATTTTCTCACCGGGCGATAAGCGAAACGCTCGATTGCCATGCCGATAGCGGCGGCAATCGCCATCGCGCCGAGAAGCGTCACGATAAACCCGAAAAGCGAAGGGCTGGCGGCAAAGCCGAGCGCCGTCGCCAGTATAAAACCGGCATACGCGCCGACCATATAAATGTCGCCGTGCGCAAAGTTAATCAGGCGCAAAATGCCGTAAACCATCGTGTAGCCGAGCGCAATCAGCGCGTAAATCGAGCCGATGGTCAAGCCGTTGATAAGCTGCTGAACAAAAGTGTCCATAAAAATCAAAGGTTCAAAGTCCAAGGTTTCAAGTTCAAGGTTCAATGCCTGCTTTCAGCATTGAACCTTGAACTTTGAACTTTGAACTTATTTTGTCGTGTTCGTGTTGGCGTTTGAATTCGCCGCGTTGGTGTTTGCCGTCGAATTCACGTTCGTGTTTGAATTCGTCGCCGCGTTCGAGTTAGCCGTCATCGCGTTGGCGTTCGTGTTCGTGTTTCCGCTTCCGGTCGGCGGCGTCATTCCTTCAGGATAA
>DASVWG010000236.1:0-12685 GCA_036389695.1 Pyrinomonadaceae bacterium | reverse complement strand
ACGTTTATCCCGGTCAGGAAGCGACGGCGCGAAAGGCTTTCGGCAAAACGAAAACGATGATGCGGATTTACGAGGATTTGACGGGCGTGGATTTTCCCTACAGCAAATACGACCAGACAATCGTCGCCAATTTTCAATTCGGCGGGATGGAAAACATCACCGCGACGACGCACGCCGACACCGAAATTTTAGCCGTCGATATTCTGCCGGACGAAACCGAAGACCTCGTTTCGCACGAGCTGGCGCATTCCTGGTTCGGCAATCTGGTCACCTGTCGCAACTGGGCTGAGCTTTGGCTAAATGAAGGCTTCGCGACGTTTATGGAAGCGGCTTATCGCGAAAAAGCCTACGGGCGCGAAAATTATCTGGGAAAAATAGACGAGGACGCGACGCGTTTTATCAGCGAAGAAGCCGTCAACAAAAGGCGTCACGCGCTTTTCAACCTTCTGGCGCGCGGAGACGACGATTCGATTTTCGACACGACGAATTACCAGAAAGGCGGCGCGGTCATCCACACTCTGCGCGAGGAACTAGGCGACGAAACTTTTTGGAAAGCGATAAACATCTATCTGAACCGGCACAAATTCCAAAACGTCGAAACGCCGGATTTGAAAAAAGCGATGGAAGAAGCCGCCGGTCGGGATTTAACGTGGTTTTTTAAACAATGGGTTTATCAAGCCGGTTTTCCGCAGCTCGAAATCCGGCAGCTTTACCAGCCGCGCGGAAAAAGATTGAACCTGACCGTCAGGCAAACTCAAAAACCCGATTCAATCACGCCCGCCGTTTTCATTCTGCCGCTCGAAATCGAAATCGTCACGGCGAACGGCGCGAAAACCGAAAAAATCAAAATCGACAAAAGAACGCAGAATTTTTCGATTCCGGTCGACGCGCGTCCTTCTGAGGTCAATTTCGACAGGAATATGAAAATCCCTCTGAAATCAATCCGCAAATTGCCTTAGTAAGAATGGGACACTGATTTTTTAGGATATTTAAAAGGCAGAAACGCGACAGTGATGGAGCGTGTTTTAAGATTAAATATTGGAAATACGAATTCCAATCAACATGCCGAATCACTAAACTTGAACACGCTTCATAACTGTCGCGTTTCTGCCGTAAAAGCAAAAACTCCGTATCACGTGATACGGAGTTTTCGTTTGAGAAGACCGGAGTCTTTTAGGATTTGTTGAAAAATAAAAGGCGCAAAGTTAACGAAATCGCACCTACCAGAAACGGCAAAACTTTTTCGTGACCTTCTTCACCATAGCTTACGAGGTTAGCTGCCGGGCTAGGAAAGAAGAAGTTTCCCGCGTCAACCATGAAATGACGCTACGCCCCTGTTTGTTTCACCTTTTGGAGTTAGTAAAACTTACTTTGGTTCCCCCGCGCTACTTCTTTCGAAGTAACTTCAGCGACAACTTTTCAACGTGAAAAATATAGCATTTTTTACACGGCGCGCGCAAGCAAAAATTAATAAATATGATAGAGCAGAAAATAAACCGCGACGCCGCTCAAGGAAACGTATAACCAAATCGGATAAGCGAACCTGACGATTGATTTATGCCGCGCAAATTGTCCGGTCACGGCGAAAAACATCGCCCGCAAGACCAGCGGCAAAACGACGAGCGACAAGCCGATATGCGTCATTAAAACGAACAGATAAACGTAGCGCACAAAGCCTTCGCCCGCAAAACGATTGGCGGGATTCGACAGATGATAAGTGACGTAAAAAATCAGAAACAAGCCGCCCAGCGCAAAAGCCGCCGTCATCACGACGCGATGAAGCTCAGGCTTGTTTCGTCGTATCAAAATCCATCCGCAAATCAAAAGAATCGAGGTCAGCGTATTGACGATGCCGATAGCGTGCGCGAGATTTTTCGTCCACGCGCCCAAATCGAGTTTATTCGGAAACGAAAGCAAAATCGCCACCGCGAGCGGCACGACGACCGATAGAAGATTTATCAGGAGCAGCGATTTTTTTTCCTGCGGCGCGGCGGTATTTATCATTATTCGTCTGAAATTTATTTGTATAATCCGAGCAGCAGAAGCAAAACGAGCCAGAGTCCGTCCATAAAATGCCAATACCAGCCGACGACCGTCGCGGCAGTTTTGCGCCGCGCGAGTTCTTCTTCCGAACCGGTCTCGCGCCACGCCCGCAAAACGATGTAACCGAGCGCGCAGATGCCGCCTAAAACGTGCAGCGCGTGAACCGCCGTGAGAATATAAAAAAATCCCGCATACGGATTGCTCTGCATATAAACGCCCGCGCGAGCAAGCAGAAACCACAGGAGAATCTGCGACGAAATAAACATTCCGCCCAAAACGGTCGTCGCCAGGAGCCATTGTTTCGCCGCTTTTTGCCGGTCATGGTTTAAATTATTCTGCGCTATTTTGTAAAAAATGCTGCTGGCGATTATCAAAGCCGTGCTAATCCAAACCTGTACCGGCAAAGCGAAAGGCTTCCATTCGAGGTCTCGATTCGTCGATAAAACGATATACGCGCTGATTAATCCGCCGAAGGTCATCACGACGACAAGAAGCGTAAACCACATCGCGACGCGCATCTTGTTCGGTCGAAATTCCTCGATTTCCTCAAAATTCCGGTCTTTGTTTCGATTGTCGCCGTCGTCACCGCCGCCGCCGCCGCGCCTGCGCCCGCCGTTGCCCGGACTTCCGCCGCCGCTCAGACTGGAGCGCCTTCGTTTTTTTTCCGGCTCGACATTGGTAGAGGTTTCGGCTGTGCCGACTTTTAAGCTCATACTGTCAGAACCACCTGCGGTAGCGGGTGGTTTAAGTAAAAAAGTTTCAAGCTCCAAGTTTCAGGTTTCAAGTTTGCCAATTGTTTTAACTTGGAACTTGAAACCAGAAACCTGAAACATTCGCGTTCAACCGCCCGCTACCGCAGGCGGTTCCGACCTTATGACTAATGATTAAAAACCATCAAGGCAAAAATCAAAGGCAAATATAAAACCGAAACGAGCAGAAGCTTTCGCGCCTGCGGAATCGACTTGGCGCGCGCCGCCTGAATCGACGAAAACAAAAACCAGCCGCCTAAAAGTATCGCGCCCGCTAAATAAATCAAGCCCGCCAGACCGATAAAATACGGCGCGAGGCTGACCGGCAAAAGCAAAACGGTGAAAAGGACGATTTGCCGCGCCGTAATTTTCCCTTCCGGCTCGACGACCGGCAGCATCAGGATTCCGGCTTTTTTGTATTGCTCGCGATACATCCACGCAATCGCCAGAAAATGCGGAAACTGCCAGAGGAAAAGCATCGCGAACAAAATCCACGCTCCGATGGTGATTTCGTCGGCGGCGGAAGTCCAGCCCATCAAAGGCGGCATCGCGCCCGGAAACGCGCCGATTGCCGTCGAAACGGATGTCCGCGTCTTCAAAGGCGTGTAAAGCAAAACGTAGCCGACGATAACCAGCAAACCTAAGATTGCCGTCAAAATATTAACCAGAAAAACGAGATAAATTTCCGCGCCGAGACAAAGCAGAATGCCGAAAATCAAAGCCTCCGCGCCGTTTAATTTGCCCGACGGCAGCGGGCGCCGCGCCGTTCTTTCCATCAGCGCGTCGATGTTTCGCTCGATAAACTGATTGAGCGTCGCCACGCCGAACGCCAGAAACGCGATGCCGAGCATCGAATTGAGAAACAAAACCCAGTCGAAGCCTTTACCGTCCGAGCCGAGATAAAATCCGGCGGCGGCAGTCAAAACCAGCATAAACGCGATGCGCGGCTTCGTCAGCTCAACATAAGCCGATGCTTTTTCGCGCACGTTCGCGGCTCTGGCTTCCTGAATTTCGGTTGCGATATTTTCCATTTCTAAAATTTAAGCGACTTTTTCCAAAACGCTTTTGACGTTTTTGGCAAATTTTACGGGCAGAAACCATTCCTGCGGATAAAAAATCGCTTCGCCGTTTTTTTCGACGACTTTAGCTTTTGAAAGCTGCGGATAAAATTCTACTTTATACAATTTTAAAGGAATAAGCGCTTTATCTTCTGATGTTACGCAAACCGCCCAGGCAATTTCCCGCTTCCAGCCATTTCCGACGGCGGCAATTTCAAGCTCATCAAGATTATATTCTTCGCGCGAGCCTTCATCAGAACTTTTGCCTTTTGTTTTCATAATCTTTTCTTTCTTTCGCGGTCAATTCTCTGGCGCTGATAATGCGTGCTCGGCTCGCTCGCTCGGCAAAACTTACAAATAAATAGCGAAGATTGTCCGATAAACCGATTATAATAAATCTTTGCTCGCGAAACGAATGTTGCGGGTCTTTGAAAACAATAAAGAACGGGTCGTCGAAAACTGTGGCGGCTTCTTCAAAAGTAATTTTATGCTTTTTGAAGTTCTCGTTGCCTTTCTCTTTGTTCCATTCAAAACCATTAAAAATTACATCGGTATTGTTTTTGCGCTTCACCTTTAATTTTCAGAATAACCTCGCCAAAGCAATTCTCCAAACTGCAACGCGCAAACAAAACTTCTTTTTCACAAAAGAGAAACTAATTTTTAGCGGGATGACAATAAAACCCGCATAAGTTATGATTTTTTTTAGACTATCAAGCGCGAAATCCGTCTTATTAATCAGGGTATTCGAATTGCTTTGTATTTTGCGCGCTTTAAGTTCTGACGTTCGCATTTTATGTCCGCTTTAGAAGAAACTGTTGTCAAAGAAGTTCCGAAAACTTCCGAAGCAAAAGCGAAAACGAAATCTCAGCCGATTGTGAACCGCTTTCTGGATTTTATAAGCTCGGTTCGCTTCGGCATCGTTTTGCTGTGCGTGATGGTTTTTCTGTCTTTTCTGGGAATGATAATCATCCAGCAAAACGTGCAGGGCTTTGAGACGTATTTCGCCGGGCTGACGCCGGCGGAAAAATGGCTGTTCGGCAATCTCGGCTTGTTTGATATTTATCATAGCTGGTATTTCAATTTTCTGCTGCTGGTTCTTTCCTTAAATATCGTGCTCGCTTCGATTGACCGTTTTCCGGGCGCGTGGAAATATATTCGGACGCCGAAACGGGACGCTTCAAAAGCGTGGCTTCTGAATCAGAGATTCAACGAGAATTTGTCGATGCACGGCGAATCGCCGCAGGCAATCGCCGAAAAAATCGCCGAAGTTTTTCGCAAACACAATTTGAAAACGCGCGTCACGGAGAAAAACAACCGGGTTTACGTTTTCGGCGAAAGCGGAAAATGGAATCGTCTGGGCGCGTATATCGTTCACGTCGCGCTTTTGACTTTGTTTCTCGGACACTTTGTCGCGCTGCAAAGCGGTTTCGACGCCGACGTGCGCCTGATGCCCGGTCAGAAAACGAACGAGATTCAGCTTATCGATTTTGATTTGGACAACACGCAGGGCTTGCAGACCGAGCGTTATAATGTCGCGCTGCCCTTTACAATTTCCTGCACCGACATCGAGCAGAAACTGATTGACCCGAAAGGCTCGATTGAAATTCAAAACACGCTCGACTGGCGCACGCAGATAAAAATCGACGACCCCGATTACGGCGCGACGACGGCGGACGTGCAGTTAAACAGACCTTTCAGCTATCGCGGTTTTCGCTTTTTTCAAGCCAGCGCCATCACCGTCGGCAGCGCGCGAAATATGACGCTGGAGCTCATGCCGGAAAACGGCGGCGAGCCTGTAAACATCAATCTGGCGCGCAACGGCTCGACCGCTCTGGCGGACGGAACGAATATCGAATACGAAGCGTTTTTTCCCGATTTCACATTGTCTAAAGGTCAAGCCGACACGCGCTCGCCCGATTACAACAATCCGGCGGTGAAACTGAATATCACGACGCCCGCGGGCGAAAAGAAAAACGCCTACGCTTTTTTCAATAAACTGCCCGACGGAATTCCAATCGGCGCGCCGGTCGCGGGCTACAAATTCCGTCTCGCCGATTTTGAAAAAGTTCCGCTGGCGCACGTTCTGTCAATCAAATACGACCCGTATCACGGCGCTTTCATCGCGTGGTATTTCGGCGGTTTTGGTTTGATTGCCGCGCTGATTTTCGTGTTTTTTATTTCGCACAAACGCGTCTGGGCTTTGATTCAGAAAAAGGATTTGAGCGAGGCTTACGAGATTGTTCTGGGCGCAAACGTCAATCGCAATCATCAGGGTTTTGAAAACAAGTTCAAAAAAATTGTCGAAAAACTGGAAACGCCAACTTAAAAATTCAGAATATTTTGCATTTTGCACTTTGCATTTTGCATTGGAAAAATTATGTCTGCCAACGAAATTAGTGAAACCAAAATCGCTCCCGCGTGGAGAGGTTATCTGCCCGCGATTTTTGTCATCGTCGGCGCGTTCGCGATGCTGTTTCTGCGTCTGGAAATCGGCGCGCGGTTTATTTCCGATACGGCTTTGATGATTCTCGCGCTCGGCTCTTACATTCTCGCCGCGCTGTTTCAATTGACGAATCTTTACGCGCCGTCCGAGATGGCGCAGCGCATCGGGCTCTGGAGCGGCGCGCTCGGCGTTTTCTTCAATCTTTCGAGCTGGCTGGTGCGCTGGGTCGCCGCTTACGATTTTGAAATCACGCAGCTTCGCGCCGCCGGAAGCACGGAAACGCCGTGGATGTTTCGCTACATTCCGTTTGCGAACCTGTATGATTTAAGTCTCGCTTTCGCTTTCGGCGCGGGCATCACGACGCTTCTGCTCGCCAATCGCAAAAATTTTCAGTTTTTAAGCGCTTTTACGCTGCCGCTGGCGGCGATTATTCTGACGCTCGCGCGATTTATCGGCGGCGAGCATTCGAATCTGATGCCGATTCTCGATTCTTACTGGCGACCGATTCACGTCGGCGTCGCGTCTTTAAGCTACGGCGTGACGCTGGTTTGTTTTGCGATTGCGGTCATTTATTTATTAAAAGACAACGTGAAAGTCGAGGCGATGGCGATTTGGGCGAGCGTTTTCGCGCTCGGCGTTTTCGCGACCATCAGCAAATTTTCGGTTTTTACGGATTTCGTCTATCGCGCCGGAATTTTCATTCCCGGCTCGCCGAAACCCGCCAGCGCGCCGTTTCGCCTGGAAATTCCGTATGTCGGTTTAAGTCTCGTCATTGCAGGCGTTTTATGTCTTGGAATGATTATAAGTTTCCTGCTTTATCTTTATAAAAACAACGAAGCCGCGAAAAAAATCGGGCACGTTTTATTAAAGCTTTCGCTCGTCGCGCAAATTCTGGCGATTGCGTTTTTAGTTTCGGGCATTAAATCGGCGACCGACGTCAATAACCGTTTGCAGCAGCAAATCGGCAGCAATTCGAAAGAATACATCACGGCGGGCAGAGCGATTGCCGAACGCCAGCGGCTTACATTTCAGGAGTTTTCGCAAATCTCGCCCGCGCAGTTCGAACAACTCGGAAAACAATATCTCGCGCAAAACGGGCAGCAGATGTATCTGAGCCTGAACGCCAATCCGGTCGAGCTCGCCGGACTTATCACGGCGTTTGCCGGACTTCTTTTCGTGCTTATTTTCAGTTTCCGAACCGACAAATTGCGCGAGAGATTGCCTTCTTTAGATTCGCTCGACGGCTTGATGTATAAAACCGCGTGTCTCGCTTTTGCCGGTCTGGCGATGCTTCTGATTACCGGCGCGATTTGGGCAAACGAATCGTGGGGCAGACCGTGGGGCTTCGACTCGAAAGAAACCGGCGCGCTGATTGCGTGGCTGACCTACGCGGCGTTTCTGCACACGCGCATCTCGCGCGGCTGGACGGGCAGAAGCTCGGCATATTTCGCCATCATCGGCTTTTTATTCGTGATTTTCACATATCTGGGCGTCAGCTACCTGCTTCCGGGCTTGCACTCTTACGCGTAGAAATAGCGGTCAGCGGTCAATTATCAGCGGTCAGCTTTTTTCTGACTGCTGACGGCTGATAGCTGACCGCTGATAGCTTTTATATGAACAAGCAAGTTATTTTATTTACGATAATCGGGCTTCTCGCCGGTTTCGGCGGCGGTTTTTTTCTGGCGAACAGTCTTAACCGCAATGCGATGATGCAGACGCAGACGGCTTCGATGCCGAATCTTCCGGCGGGAAATCAAGCGCCTTTGACCAGTCAAAACGGCGGCGCGACTGCGCAGGTGACCGAAGCGATTGAGCGCGCGAAAAACGAGCCGGATAATTTCGAGGCGCAGTATGCGGCGGCGAATATGTATTACCAGATTGACCGCTTTGAAGAAGCCGTCAAATATTACGAAAAAGCCAACGAAATTCTGCCCGACCATTACCAGACGCTGGTTCGCCTGGGCAATTCGAATTACGGCTTGAAAAAATACGTCGAGGCGGAAAAATGGTATGAGCAGGCTTTACGAATCAAGCCCGACGACGTCGATGTCCGCACGGATTTCGGCACGACGTTTTTCCTGCGCGAGCCGAAAGATTTCGACCGCGCGATAAAAGAATATAAAACTTCGCTGGAAAAAAATCCGAACCACGAGCCGACCTTGCAGAATTTATGCGCGGTTTACGTCGAAAAAGGCGATATGCAGAATTTGCAGGAAACGCTGTCGAAACTGGAAAAGATAAATCCGCAAAATCCGATTATTCCGAAACTCAAACAGGAAATCAGCAGGAAAAGTTAAACGAAACGATGAACGCGGAACGCGGAACGATGAACTAAATTTTGAATTTGAATTAATGCTTCTCGCTTAACTTAAAACTCAAAACTCAAAACTTCCTTCCGTTCATCGTTCCGCGTTCATCATTCATCGTTTAAATCATTCAATCGTCATTTTGGCGACGTCGAGAATCGAATGACGCTCGATTTTTCCGTCTTTCAGGACGATGGTCAGCATTCCTTTATTATCGACGTTGACGCGCGAGACTTCGCTCATCGGGCGTTCGAGCGTCGTGCCGTCTTTAAACGCAACAATTAAGCGGACGCCGGCGAGCGGATTCGGCGCAGGCTCTTTCGGCGGCTCGGTTTTAGTCGTTTTCGGAGCGGTGGTTTTCGGCGGAGTTTTGGCGACGTCAGCCGGAGTTTTTGTTCTCGACGCGCGGGAAGCGGGCGGAGTTCGGCGGCGCGGCGGCGTCTTTTTGATGGGAGCTTCTTCAGTCGCTTTCGGCGTTTCGTCGGTGACGATGACTTTTGCCGATTTTTCTTCTTCTTTGGTTTCTTCGGTTTCCTTCTTTTCTTCTTCCTTAATTTCGTTTTCGGGTTTAGCTGCCCTTTCAACTTTCGCCGTCGTTTCTTTCGGTGACGGCGTCGGTTTCGGCTTGATTTCGATAATCGTGCCGACGGAATTTACGCGGATATTGTTGTTTTCATCCGGTTTGATTTCGGGAAGCTTCGGCTCTTCGCTGCCGACCGTCGCTTCGAGCGGAACGAAACTGCCCGCGAATTTGATGCGAAACGTCGCCGGATTGTCGTTCGGCGTGCGTCCTTCAACTCTCAAAATTAATTTTTCCGGTTTTCTGAGATAAATCACGCGCCCGGTTTCGGTCGCGCTGTCGCCCGCGTAGAGACTGATTTTCGTGAGCGGTCTGAGGCTTCCGACAGTGAAAACGTCGATGTCGCCGTTTAAATTCGTCGCCGTAACGTTAATAAAAACGTCGCCCTGCGCTGCGCTGAAAGCGTAAAAATAATTCGTCAAACGCGCATCGCCGACATCGCGCGCCGGAATTTTTCCGCTGATTTCCGTGCCGGTAATCGGCGTCGGAAAATCCTGATTCGTCGATTGCGCTTTAACCGCAAACAGGCAAAGAAAAATTATTACCGCAGAAACGCAGAGACGCAGAGTAAGAAAAGGCAAAAGGTAAAAGGTAAAAGGTAAAATTGAAGAAAACCGATTTCTTAGTTTTGCCTTTTGCCTTTTACCTTTTGCCTTTATAAATTTCATAACTCTTTCCGCCAGTGTATCAATCGTGAAGTTTCAGTATAACCTAATTTTGAATGGGCTTTCACGCTTAAATCATTGCCGATTTCCGAATCCGATGCCATCTCGACGCAGCCTTTGCCGCGCGCCCATTTTTCGGCGTTGCGCACCAGCTCGCGCCCGACGCCGTGCTGCCTGTATTCCGGCTCGACAAACCAGCCTTCCAGATAACCGACGTGGTCGGTCACGCAGTCTTCGACAAACGGGCGAATGCTCGCTTCGAGAAAACCGACCAGATTTCCCTTCTCGGTTTCGCTGACTAAAACAAGCTGCGTTTCGGTATGGTCAAAAATATCGAGCATTTCCTCGCGATGCTCCGCTTCGCTCACGCCGTCCCACAGAAGCTTGCGCAGCCTGAGCCACTCCTGAAGGTCACGTTCTTCAAGCACGCGCACTCTGAATTTGGTGTCCGTTGTCATTGGAAAATGATTCTAACAATCTTACGGCAAATGAACAAACGTTTTTTTGTTCGTAAATTTGTCGCGGAAAACAAAAAAGCCGAGCCTCAAGGGTGAGTCCCGACCTTTCCGTCTTCCACTAAATTGATATTTTACTCCGTTGCGCTCTGAGTTGCAACCTTATCCTGCAAAAGTTCCAGAGCTTTTTTCAACTGGACGTCTTCCTGCTGAACCGGTTTCGGCGGCGCTTGCGGCGAAGGCTGCGCCTGCGGGTTGGCATTCTGCTCGTCTTCCTGGTCGGCTAATTCTTCCGGGTCGAGCGGCTCGGGAATGTCCGGACGTTTGACTTCGACCGAAGGTTTGACGCCGGAATTGGCGCGCTCGTCAGCCAGAAAAGTTTTTCCGCTTGCCGAAGCCCATTTCGCGACCGTGAGAAGAAATCCGTCGCCGCCGCGCAAAGGAATCAACTGCTGCTCGGTTCCCGCGCCGAAGCTGCGCTCGCCGACGACGTCGCCGCGCTGGCGTTCGAGAATCGCCGAAGCGACCACTTCGCCGACGCCGGAAGTTCCCAAATCAATCAAAGCGACGACCTTGCCGTCAAACAAAAAGTTTTTCGGGTCGGCACTGAAGGTTTTCGTGACTTTATTTTCGCGCCCGATGATTTGCGCCAGATTGCCGTCTTTGATGAAAAGATTGGCGACTCCGACGGCTTCTTCAATCTTGCCCGTCGCCAGCCCGCGCAAATCGAGAACGATTTTCTGCACGCCCTGTTTCTGGAGATTCTGCACCTGGTTGCGGATGTCCGCCGTTTCGCCTTCGTCGAGGCTGTAGATTTTTATGACGCCGATTTTGCCCGCTTCGACTCTTCCTTCGGCTTCGGGAACTTTAAACGTTCCGCGCACGACCGTCAAAGTCTGCGGCTTGATGCCCGCGCGCAGCACGCGAACGTTGACCTTCGAACCGGCTTCGCCCAGAAGAAGCTGGCGCGCGTCGTAAAGCGAAACGTCGCGCGTCGCTTTGTTTTCGATGTATTCAATCACGTCGCCCGATTTCAAACCGGCTTTTTCGGCGGGCGAGCCTTTCGTCACCGAAATCACGTAGAGATAACCCGAAACCTGCGAAAACTCGGCGCCGATGCCGACCTGACTGGTCGTTTTCTTCGCCTGATAATCCTTGACCTGTTCCGCCGTCAGATAAGACGAATACGGGTCGAGCCCGTAAGCCAAACCGCGCAGCGCTCCGGCGCGAACTTTTTCCAGATTCGGCTCATCGACATAATCGTTTTGAATGTGCTGAAGAACGCTTTCAAAAATGCGCATCTGCGCTCCGGCATCGTTGACCGGCTGCTGCGCCTGCGCGGAAAAGAAGTTGCGAATCGAGTCGAAACCGTTATATAAACCGTTGCTGATTGCGTATATGCCGAGAACGGCGGAAAAAAGAACAAATAATAATTTAGTGCGAAAAGACATCAAAACCTCACTATTATGTGGATAATTGATACTCGATAACTGATAATATCAATTATGTTGACGCAATTATCCATTATCCGTTGACAATTATCAATTATTTACGTGCAAGAAGAAGAAACTATTAATCAGCCGGACTTTTCCGAGATTTCTCACGGGCGCATTCTCGCCCTCGATTTAGGCACCAAACGCGTCGGCATCGCCGTCTGCGATGAAATGCAAATCGCCGTCCGTCCCGTCTGTGTCATACCGCGCGGCAGTTGGAAAGAGCTTCTTCGGAAAATCTCTGCTTTTATCGAGGAGTTTGATGCGGTCGCACTGGTTTTAGGTTTGCCGTACAATTTCGACGGCAGCGAAAGCGAAATGAGCATGGAAGCCCGCCGCCTGCACCGCAATTTCTCGCTCTCGCTCTCGATTCCGGTTTACTTTCAGGACGAGCGTCTGACCTCGATGTCGGCAGAAAGATTCCTGCGCGAACAAGGCTTAAATGACCGCCAAATCCGCAAACAAATCGACAGCAACGCGGCGGCGTTTATCCTGAACGATTTTCTCGCCAGAAGTCAGAACCGCCTGCGGTAGCGGGCGGTTTAACTATATAAACTCTAATCAAAATCCGGCAGGTCGCCCCCTTGCCCGTTAATCACATAATCAATCGCCAACTCAATACTGCGTTCATTCCATAAATATCTTTTACTACCTTTATCAGCCCACGGACTTCTCTCATTCTGCCAACATTGGTTTTCCCGCATTTTTCGCGTGGCATTTGCTTTAAAGGCATTAAGCGCGCTTTCCGGTTTGTTTATCCCAATCGAAACAACCGTGTGAATGTGATTTGTCCGCACATTTATTGCTTGTAAAATCCACCGGCGAATCGTGCAAGTTTCGCGTATCGCTTTTTCCACACAAATACGCTGTTCGGCATTTAGCGTTACAATTTC
>DASVWG010000235.1:0-5135 GCA_036389695.1 Pyrinomonadaceae bacterium | reverse complement strand
CGGACTGGAAAGAAACGAAATACGGCGCGTCGCCTTCAATCGTCATGTCCGCGTCCAGTTTGCCTAAGAAAATTCGCCGCGTGAAAACCGGCTTTCCGCCGTCGTTCGTATAACGAATGCAATCGCCCAAAACTTCTTTTCCGAGACGCGCCGCGACTTTCGGCGCAAAATCGCGCACCTGATATGTGTGCGCCATCACGACGTATTGCGGACTCAATGCCTTGATAACCTGCTCGAAAGCGTCGGCGTAACCGTCGGGCGTGTAAATATTCAGCTTTTCGTTTTTGGCGACGATAACTTTTTCGACATCGTAACCGGCGATTTCCTGCGCCAGAGCGCAATCTTTATCGCACGGAATAACGGCGGTCACTTTTAGGTTTAAGTCCTTGCCGATACTCTGCGCGGCGGCGACGGCTTCGAGCGAAACTTTGTTTAATTGGCAATCTTTGTGTTCAATGAAAACTAAAATACTCATAATTTTGTAAATCGTTAATCGTTAATCGTTAATTGTAAATCGTCTTTTCCATTCACGATTCACTATTTACGATTTACTACAGAACGCGAACCTCCGTTTTCAATTTTTCGACCAGTTCAGCCGCGCCTTTTTTCGTGTCGCCGCCGCCGAGAATCTGCGTTTGCTTGGTTTTGAGCGGCAGATAAACTTTTTGAATTTTCTGCGCCGAGCCGAAGCTTTCAATCGTCGGCGTGACTTCGCGGATTTCCTTTTTCTTCGCCGCCATAATGCCTTTTAAGCTGGCGTAGCGGATTTGCGAGATGCCGGATTGAATCGTCAGAAGCGACGGCAGAGGATACGTAAACCATTGATACCAACCGCTTTCCAGCTCGCGCTTGACGCGAAAATCCGCGCCCGAAGCATCGACCTCGATAACGATGGTCGCGTGCGGAATTCCTAAAAGCTCAGCCAGAATCACGCCCGTCTGACCGTAGCTGTTATCGTCGGACTGCAAGCCGGTCATCACCAAATCGGCGCTTTCGTCGCGAATCGCGCCGGCGATGGTTTTCGCAATCTGAAACGGCGAAAGCTGATTCGCCTCATCGACGACGATGTGAATCGCGCGGTCGGCGCCTCGCGCCAGAGCGTCTTTGATGGTCGATTGCGCGCGCCGGGGTCCGAGCGAGCAGACGATGACTTCGCCCGCGCCTTTCTTTTCCTTCAGACGCAGCGCCTCTTCCAAAGCGTAGCCGTCGGATTCGTTCGTGACGTATGACAAATCGGCTTCTTCAATCCATTTTTCGTCTCTGCCAATCCGCAAAATCGCGTCCTTGTTGGCAACTTGTTTCATTAAAACGACTATTTTCATAAATTTTTATTTCAAAATAAACAGATTGTGAATTTCAAAAATTGTAAACGGTTTAGATAAAAACTTCCACCGAAAATGAATGACCATTCATTCAGCAAATAAAACAAATGCGCTCAATCGCCGCGCCGGGGCAATCGAACGCATCGGATAGCTATTCTTCGTACCGCTTGAAAATCAGGCACGCGTTTGTTCCGCCGAAGCCGAAGCTGTTTGACAGCGCGTATTCGACTTCTTTTTGACGCGGCTCGTTCGGCACGTAATCCAAATCGCAATCCGGGTCGGGAAATTCGTAATTAATGGTCGGCAGAAGCGTTTTGTTGTAAATCGAGAGAACCGAGAAAACCGCTTCGATTCCGCCCGCCGCGCCCAGCGCGTGTCCGGTCATCGACTTGGTCGAGCTGACCGGCAGATTATATGCGTAATCGCCGAAAACCTGTCTGATGGCGAGCGTCTCAAACTTGTCGTTATACGGCGTCGAAGTTCCATGCGCGTTGATATAGCCGATTTGTTCGGGCGTGATTCCGGCGTCTTTAATCGCTTTCAGCATCACGCGGCGCGGACCCGAGCCGGTTTCGTCCGGCGCGGTGATGTGAAAAGCGTCGCCGCTCATTCCGTAGCCGACGATTTCGGCGTAAATCTTCGCGCCGCGCGCTTTGGCAAATTCCAGTTCTTCGAGAATCACGATGCCTGCGCCTTCGCCCATGACGAAACCGTCGCGCTCGGCGTCAAACGGGCGCGACGCCCTTTTCGGGTCGTCGTTGCGGGTTGAAAGCGCGCGCATCGCCGCAAAGCCCGCCGCCGACATCGGCGTAATCGCGCTTTCCGCGCCGCCGCAAATCATTACGTCGGCATCGCCGCGCTCGATAATGCGAAAACTGTCGCCGATGGCGTGTGCGCCCGCCGCGCAAGCCGTCGCCGTCGCCGTGTTCGGACCTTTCGCGCCGTGACGAATCGAGACGTTGCCCGACGCAAGATTGACGATTGACTGCGGGATGAAAAACGGCGAAACGCGGTCGGGTCCGCCCGAAAGCATTTTGTCGTGCTCGCGCTCAATCGCCCAGAAATCGCCGATGCCGGAACTGATATAAGTTCCGACCATTTCGGCGTTGGAATCGTCAATCACCAAGCCGCTGTGCTTGATGGCTTCGTCCGAAGCGGCGATGGCAAAATGTGTAAATCCGCCCATTCGCCGCGCTTCTTTCTTATCCAGAAAGCTGAGCGGGTCAAAATCTTTGACCTCGGCGGCAAATTTGACCGGAAACTTTTCCGTATCGAATTTTTTGATGTAGTCAACACCGCTTTCGCCCCGCAAAAGCGCGTTCCACGTGGTCGGAACATCGTTTCCGCACGGCGTGACTAAACCGAGCCCTGTTACTACAACACGACGTTTCATATTTTTGTGAATCGTGAATCGTAAATCGTAAATAGATTCGGTTAATATAAAATCAACTTCTATTTACGATTCACGATTTACTATTTACTAATCCTTTTTGTGCTGCTCGACGTAGCTGTAGGCGTCGCGGACGCTTTGAATTTTTTCCGCATCTTCGTCGGGAATTTCGATGCCGAATTCTTCTTCAAAACGCATCACGAGTTCGACCAAATCGAGCGAATCCGCGCCCAAATCTTCGATAAAGCGGGCGTTTTCCGTAACTTCCGCTTCGTCCACCCCAAGTTCGTCAACGATAATCTGTTTGATTTTTTCCTGAACGGCTGAATCTGCCATAACAACTCTCTTCTCCTGTTAAATTTATAGCGTTGGTACTGCTTGTTTTAAACTATCAAAATTTTCGACGTTCAAACAACGAACATCGCGGTTAATTTGGCGAACCAAACCCGATAAAATTTTTCCCGCGCCCGTCTCGACAAACGTTTCGACCCCTTCGGTTATCAGATTTTCCACCGATTGCGCCCAGCGCACGGGCTTTGAAACCTGTTCGGTCAGCGCCGTGCTGACGCGCTCGCCTTTCGCGTTCGCTGCGGCGGAAACGTTTTCGATAATCGGAAATCTCAAATCGCTGAAATTAATTTCCTGTAAATCCTGCGCCAGTCTTTCCTGCGCCGGAAGCATCAGCGCGCAATGAAAAGGCGCGGAAACATTCAATTTTATCGCCCGTTTCGCGCCGCGTGCCTTTAACAATTCAATCGCCCGGTCAACGGCTTCCGTGTTTCCCGCAATCACGATTTGCGCGGGCGAATTAATATTCGCCGGACTGCAAACTTGCGTTTCGGCAGCATCGCGGCAAGCAATTTCAACTGTTTCGAGCGGCAGACCGAGAATCGCCGCCATCGCGCCGACGCCGACCGGAACGGCTTCCTGCATATAAGTTCCGCGCTTGCGCACCGTTCTGACGGCGTCCGCAAAGCTCATCGCGCCCGCCGCGACCAGCGCCGAATATTCGCCCAAACTATGTCCGGCGACGTAATCCGGCGACGGAAAACCTTCCGCTTCCATCGCGCGAAACGCCGCGACGGACGTCGTCAAAATCGCCGGCTGAGTGTTCGCCGTCAGCTGCAAATCGGCTTCGTCGCCCGCAAAACACATCTCGGACAATTTAAAGCCCAGCGCGTCGTCGGCTTCGTCGAAAACTTCGCGCGAAGCGGCAAAGTTATCGTATAAATCCTTGCCCATGCCGACCGCTTGCGAGCCTTGACCGGGAAATATAAAAGCGATTTTCGTCATTCGTCCTTTGTCCCTTGTCCTTCGCTTTCAACGTCTACTTCGCGAGTCGATACTCGCAAAGGACGAATGACGAAGGACGAAGGACTAAAATCTCATTAAAGTTCCGCCCCACGTCACGCCGCCGCCGAAGGCGGTCAGCAAAACCAGGCTTCCCTCTTTGATTTTTCCGGCTTCGATGCATTCGTCGAGCGCAATCGGGATTGAAGCCGACGAAGTGTTGCCGTGTTCGGCGATGTTTGAATAAACTTTTTCTTCCGGCACGCCCAGACGCGAAGCGACGGCATCCGTGATGCGCTGATTCGCCTGATGCGGAATCACCAAATCGACATCGTCAACCGTATAACCCGCCTTTGCAAGCATTTCCGCCGAAACTTCCGCCATCGAGCGCACGGCGACTTTGAAAAGCTCGTTGCCTTTCATCTTAAAAAAGTGCATCCGGTCGTCGATGGTTTTGTGCGATGTGCCGAGTTTCGTGCCGCCGCCGGGCGCGTAAAGCTGTTCTTCGTAGCGACCGTCGGAGCGGATTTTGGTGGCTAAAATTCCCTTGCCTTCTTCGACCGGACCCAAAACTGCCGCGCCAGCGCCGTCGCCGAAAATGACGCACGTGCCGCGGTCGGTATAATCGACGTATTTCGTCAAAACTTCCGCGCCGATGACCAGAGCATATCTAATCTGCCCGGTTTTAATCATCGATTCGACCATCGTGATGCCGTAAATAAAGCCGGAACAAGCCGCGAAAACGTCCATTCCCGCCGCGTTGGTCGCGCCGATTTGCGCCTGTATCAGCGCGCCGGTCGAAGGCATAATCTGGTCGGGCGTCGTCGTCGCGCAGATGATAATATCGATGTCTTCCGGTTTTAAACCGGAGCGTTCCAGCGCCTGACGCGCCGCTAAGGTCCCGAATTGCGAAGTGTATTCGTTGTCGGCGGCTTTATGGCGCTGTTTGATGCCGGTGCGCGAAGTTATCCATTCATCGGAAGTCTCGACGATTTTTTCCAAATCGGCATTGGTCAGAATCCCGCTCGGATAAGCGTGTCCCATTCCGATGATGCCTGCGTTTTGTGACATAGATAGATTTTAGATTTTAGATTTTAGATTTTAGATTGGAACCGGAAAATAATTTTAAAAAT
>DASVWG010000234.1:0-2939 GCA_036389695.1 Pyrinomonadaceae bacterium | reverse complement strand
GTTCCGCGTTACTCATTCCGCGTTTACGATAAATAATCTTTCATCCAGTCCAGATAACTTTCCGAAACTTTTTCTGCCGGAAGCGCGGCGATTTCCGGCACGCTGTAACTGTGGTTGACTTGGATGAAATCCTTCAGCGCGTCGAATTTTTCGGGCAGAGTTTTTATCAAAAGCAGATGCTCGGCGTCCGCTTGAATCTCGTTTTCCCAAAAGTAAAACGACTTCATCGGCGGCAAAACCTGCACGCACGCGGCAAGGCGAGCTTCGACGATTTTTCTCGCCAAAGCTTCGGCTTCTTCCGCATTCGGCGTGGTGGTTAAAACGACCAGCATAAAAAAGTGAAAGAGTGAAAAAGTGAAAGAGTGAAAAAGGCAAGTTGAGCAATAATTCAACGAAACTTTTTCACCTTTTCACTTTTTCACTTTTAACCTTTATTCCTTCTCCATCACTTCGGCGTATTCGCCGTCTTCGACCCATTTTAAAATTTCCGCGACGCGCCAAATCGGGAACGGGTGCGAGAGTCCGGCGTTGATGAGGTCTGCCCAGAAGCGGTCGAGCGCTTTCTCGTCATAGTTTTTCTGAAACTCTTTGGCTTGCTCTAAAAACAAATCGTAATCAATCTTCGACGCGAAAGTTCCGCCGCTCAATTTCATCATCGTTCTGCCGATAACGTGCTCGTCCTGGCAGACCAGCATCGCCGCGCGGTCGCACGAAAGCTCGGCGCGGCGCGCCCACGCCAGCAGCGCGCCGCTGATTCCGGCGGAAATCAGAAACTTGATAATTTCCGAACCCGGAATCAAACGCGCGACCGAAAGATTAGCGATGGCTTCGAGCAATCGCGCCGCCGTCAGATAAAGGACGTGTTCGGCGTGAATATGCCCGACTTCGTGCGCGATGACGGCGAGCGTTTCTTCGTCCGTCAGGCGCTCAATCAAAGCCGAGTGCAAAACGATAATCGGCTTTTCGACGCCGCCCGTAAAGGCGTTGACAATCGGATTTTGCTGCACGTAAAGCTCCGGCATATCGACGCCGAGCGTCGTGCAGGCGATTTGCAGCTTCGCGTGAAGGTCGGGACATTGTTTCGGCGTGACTTTGACGGCGCTCGCCATAAACGAGACGCGAATCGCCGATTCGCCCGTCACCGCCAGAAGTTTTTTCAGAGCCGTGTCGATGCCCGGAATCGCGCGCAGTGCGGCGAGCGCCTTGCTGTCCGCCGGGTGAACGTAATCGTGTTTGCTCAAATCGGCAAACTTTTTGTGCGGCTCGTCCGACAGAGGCAGACGGCAGCGACCGCACACCGCCTGATTGTTTTGATAGCCTTCGCGGACTTGATTTTTCTGACCGCAGTAACGGCAGCGAATGTTGTTGCTCGGCTGAATCGCCTCGCCCTGATTTTCCGTATTCTTTTTTGCCATATTTCAAAAGTTTAATTTAGATGCCGCGCATAATTCAAACGCATAAACTTGAACGAGGTGCAGCGAGGAAAAGTTTAATTTTTGTAAATAAAAGATATTGCCCGCGAAATACGCGAAAAACGCGAAAAATAAAGAAATATTCAAAATACTTTTTTAATTTTTCGTGCCGTTTCGCCTGTTTCGCGGGCAGATTTTCTTATCAGGTAATTTGTTATTTACAAACCCGCGATTCTTTTTTCGACCGCATCAATCGGCGGCAGATTGTTCACAGGCTTGTCCAGATAAAAATAAACGCAGCTCGACCAATCGTCCGAGCGCTCGAATTTCCAGTCAGCCGGATTTACTTTTGTGCGGTCTCTGGTCATATCCAGCGGCACGCGCCCCGCGCCGGCGCGGTAAAGCGTGATTTTCTTTTCGATAAACGGCGCGGCGCTGTGTTCGGCGAGATAGCCGATTTGCTGCATCGTGATGCGCGCGTCCTTGTAAAAGTAAATCGGGTCGGCGACGTGATAACGATAAAAGCTCCAGCGCATCGCTTTTTCGTCCGCTACGGGCGAGCCTTGATAAAGATTCGCAAACTGACCTTGTCCCCAAGCCGTGCCGATATAATCTTCGGTTCCCGTTCCGGCAATTGTCGGAAGCTGACGGTCGCCGTCCAGATACATCTTGATTTCGCCTTCGCCCCACCACGTGTTGTAATAATCTTTCGTGTTCACAATCACGCCGATATTTGCGCCCAGATATCGACCTCTGCCCGAAATTTGCGGCAGAATTTCATAATCTTTTTGCAGCGTCGTCGGGTTTTCGCGCCGGTAATAAGCGTGAAAATAAAGCATATTCGCCGCGTGGCGGTCGCCCAGAGTGTAATTTACGTCGTAAAAAAGCTCGTCCAGATTCGTCCTGCTTTCGTTCGTCATCACGATTTTCATTCCCGTTTTAAAAGGCATCGGAATCATACAGTTAAAGCTTCTGCCTTCGGGATTCGAGAAAAAAGCCGATTGAAAGACGGTCGTTTGCCCCAGACCGACGCCGAAAAAATCGCCGAGCGGCGCGCTGACGGCAGGTTTTGCCGCGCCGTCCCAATACATATCAATCCGCAGGCTGCGCAGCATCTGCGGGCTGCGGTCGGGAAAAGTCATCCAGATTCGCCGAACCGTGCCGCTCGTATTTTTTGCTTCGGCTAAAACTCTGGATTCGCCCGCCCGAATCGGCACGGTCGGCGCGCCTTTTCGCCCGCCGTTCGCCTGCCCGCCTTTGCCCTTCTCGCCCGTCGGATTTTCGCCGCTCGCCCAGCGCGACTCGACACCGGCGGGCATCTCGTAAAGCTCCTGCGCAAAAGAAGCCTGAGCGACGAAAAGAACCAGCAAAACTACCGGAACGAAATTAGTTAATCTGAATTTACGCGACATAAATTTACTCCAAATCAAAATAAAAGGCGGAAACGCGACAGTTATGGAGCGTGTCTCAACATTGATAATGAGACATGCTTAATGTAACACATATTTCCAGTGACTAGTCTTGAGA
>DASVWG010000233.1:0-24417 GCA_036389695.1 Pyrinomonadaceae bacterium | reverse complement strand
ATCTCGCCCGCAAAACTCTGGATTTAATCAACCGCACTTTTCAACTGCGCACCTGCGACATCGAGATTGACGGGAAGCTGCCGCGCCCGTGTCTGGAATATCATTTAAAAAGATGTCTCGCGCCGTGCGTCAAAGAGCTTTGCAAGCCGAACGAATACGCGCAGGCGGCGAGCGACGTCAAGCTTCTGCTCGAAGGCAAAAACAAGGAGCTCGCCGACGCTTTGCAGCAGAGAATGTGGCATTTCGCCGAGACGGAGAATTACGAATTGGCGGCGAAATACCGCGATTTGCACAAAACCGTCCTCGCTTTGGGCGAGCAGCAGAAAATGGCGACGACCTTTGAGCGCGACGTCGATATTTTCGGTTTTTACCGCGAAGGCGCGCGGCTCGCGCTCCAGCTTTTCACGATGCGCGAAGGCAAAATCGTCGGTCGCCGCGAGTTTTTCTGGGAAGATTTGGACGCCGGGCATTTCAGCGTCTCCGATTTCCTGAGCGAAGTTTTGTCGCAGTATTACTCGACCGATTACGTGCCGCTCGAAATCAACGTGCCCGCCGATTTCGAAGACCGCGAGGTTTTAGAGAAAGCCTTAACCGAACGACGCGGGCGCAAAGTCAAAATCCTCGACCCGAAGCGCGGGCAAAAGCGCGAGATGATTGCGCTGGTCGAAAACAACGCGAAGATTGCCTTTGAGCAGCGCTTCCGCGTTTTAAAGCCCGACTCGCAAAAAATTCTGGAAGATTTGATGGAAATTCTCGAACTGCCGCATTTTCCCGAGCGCATCGAATCTTTCGACATCTCGAACATCTCCGGCGCGGAAAACGTCGCGGGCATCGTCGTCTACGAAAACGGCAAACCGAACCGCGCCGAGTTTCGCCGCCTGATAATCAAGACGGTCGAAGGCGCGAACGATTTCGCCTCGATGAACGAAGCCGTCTTCCGCCGCTACAAACGCTTGCTTAACGAAGAAAAGCCTCTGCCGCAGCTCGTTTTCATCGACGGCGGCAAAGGACAGCTTTCGGCGGCGGCGGCGGCGATGCAGAGTTTGGATTTGGAAGGCGTCATCACGCTTGTCGGGCTGGTCAAGCCGCCGAAACGACACAACGAAATCTCGCATCTGCTGCGCTACGGCGCGGAAGACCGACCGATTCCTTTCGAAGCGGGCGTTCCGGTCTTTCGCCTCGTCCAGCAAATCCGCGATGAAACGCACCGCACCGCCATCCAATACCACCGCAAGCGCCGCGAGATGCGCGATTTTACTTCGGAACTGACCGCCATTCCCGGCATCGGCGACAAACGCAAGCTGAAACTTCTCAGAAACTTCGGCTCGCTAGAAAAAGTCGCGCAGGCAAGCGTCGCGGAGCTTTCGCCTTTCGTCGGCGCGAAAGCCGCCAGGGAAATTTTCGAGCATTTCGAAAAGCAGAGAAGACTATCAGAAATCAACAGATAAAATATTATGACTCATCAGGAAGGAATTATTCGTTGTTTGATGGCTATTCTGGGACAAAACAATGAAGTTGTCAGCGCATTCTCGCGCGGCAATCCTTTTGATAAGTTGCTCCGGAGTTACGATGAATTTAATTCAATCGGAGAACCGCTTTATAAAGCCGAACGCGCTAAAAAGCATTATAAAATGTCAGTTAAAGCTTATGAAAGCGGCTTAAAAGTCAAAGAGCTTTACGGAGAGCATAGAATTCCGCTTTCGGTTATAAGAAAAAGATTATTGGAATCAAACAGAACGTATGAGGTAATCTCCAGTATTTTGCGCGAAAATGAAGTTATTCTAATCACGAAGGAAGAAGCCGGAACAATGGACGGAGCGCTTAATAAAGGTGGTTTGGGACTTCGTTCAGTAATGCCTGATGACGGTAAATGTCGCCTTGAAATTGCTCAAATATTAATTGCTCCGGCGACTATGCTAAACAAATTATGAATCTCCGATTATAAATCAGGTCAACGCGATAATCCATAAAACTCAGTAACGCTCAAATAGCCACGTCGTTCACGGCGTGGTCAGCGAGATTAATAGCAATCATAGGGCGTTTCAACGTCCTTGCGTTACAGCTTCAGCCGCCGCTTCGTTTGGGAACGACGTTGAAACGCCCTTTATTCGCCTGGGCTTTTCAAACCACGCCCTAAAGGACGTGGCTAAAGGTTTGACAATCGCGCTTAACTCGTATACTTTTCGCTTGTTCATCTTGCGTCATTCCAAGGCGGTTCTGCCCATCAATCGTTTCATTTCGGCTTTTTAAATACTTTCCCTAAAGGAGAATTGTATGAATATTAGAGTTCTGGTGGCGACTGTAGTCGGCGGGATTGTGATGACTCTGCTCGGCTGGTTGATTTTCGGCATCCTGCTGATGAATTTTCTGAAACCGTATATGATTCACTACAACGGCTTGGAGAAAGACCCGCCCGCCTGGCTGCCGCTCATCATCTTTAACTTTGCTTTCGCCTGGCTTTTCGCGTTTATCTTCGACTACTGGGCGACAATCAGAACCTTCACCGGCGGCTTAAAGGGCGGCGCGCTGATTATGCTCCCGATGGTCATCGGCATCGACTTTCAATACATGGCTTTTATGAACCTCTATACCAGTTACCTGCCGGTCTTCGTCGACATCATCGCCGCCACCGTCCTGGGCGCAATCGCGGGCGGCGTCATCGGCTTCGTCCTCGGCAAAATGGGCGGCAATCCCGCGCTGGAATAAACTCGCACCGAATCCCTAAACCGGAGAACGGCGCGGCACTCGTCGCGCCGTTCAATATTCCATACGCTCCAAACGCAAACGAAATCCAACCAACCTCAACGCCCGCGTCAAATCAATCCACCCGCCCCGACAAATCAAAAACGCCGTAAATAGAAATTTCACACACTTTATTCTTAAAATTCACTCCGAAAATTTTACGGGTTAAAACCGCCGGTCAGTTCTTCGGGCTGGAAGATTTTGATGGCGCGCTCGATTTTTTCGGGTTTGCCGAATAAAACCAAGATGTCGCCGGCGTGGAGCTTGTAGTTGGCGCCGGGGCTGATTTTGGTGTCGTCGCCGCGGATGACGGCGATGAGCGTCGCGCCGGTGGCGCCGCGCAGGTTCAATTCGCCGAGATTTTTGCCGACGACCGGGGAGTTTTCGTTGAGCTTGATGGTTTCGGTCATCGCTTCGTGGAGCGCGTTTTTGAGGTTTTTCAACTGGATTTGCTGGAGCGAGGGCGAGCGGAGCATCTCGTAGCCCTGACGGCGGATTTTTTCGATTTGGCTTTCGATGGTGTAGCGGTCGACGCCGTAGCGTAAGAGAACGCGCGAGAAGATTTCGATGCTGGTTTCGAATTCTTCGGGAATTACTTCGTCCGCGCCGAGTTCGAGCAGCTCGGTAATCTCGGACGTGTAGCGCGTGCGGACGACGATGTAGATTTTTTCGTTGAGCTGGCGCGCCTGCTGGACGGTGCGGCGCGCGGCGTGCGGGTCGGACATCGCCAAAACGAGCGCGTTGGCGTTTTCGATGTGCGCGTGGTGCAGCATCTCGCGGCGCGTGGCGTCGCCGAAGTTGATTTTCTCGCCCTTTTCCTTTGCTTCGCGGACGACGTCGGCGTTTAAATCGAGAATCGTGTAAGGCACCAGAACGGCGCGCAGAACACGGGCGAGATTGCGCCCGTTCAAGCCGTAGCCGACGATGATGACGTGATTGTTTAAGCCGCCGCTCGAAGTCAGGTGAATGTCTTCTTCGCCGCCGGCGGGCGTTTCGTGTATTTTGCGGTCTTTAAAAATTGACTGGACGAAATAGCCGAAACGCGGCGCGGCGCTAATCATAAACGGCGTCGCAATCATCGAAATTATCGAAGCGGCGAGAAAGCTTTGGTAATCCGTGTCGGGCAGTAAATCGACGGCGCGACCGGATTTCGCCAGCACGAAGGAAAATTCGCCGATTTGCGCCAAACCGAGCGCGGTCATCGTCGCCACGCGCTGCGGAAAGCCGAGCAGCAGCACAATCGCCCAGATGATTAAGCTTTTGCCGACGACGAGCAGGACGACCCAGAGCAGAACGGTCGAGAAATTTGCCAGCAGCGCGCCGACCGACAGAAGCAGACCGATGGAGACGAAAAACACGCTGTTGAAAACGTCGCGGAAAGGCAGAATATCAGCCGTCACCTGATGGCTGTAATCCGAATCGGCGATGACCATTCCGGCGATAAATGCGCCGAGCGCGAGCGAAAGTCCGAAATGCGCCGTCATCCACGACATTCCCAAAGTCAGCAAAACCGCCGTTAAAAGCAAAACTTCGGGGCTTCGCAGGCGAACAACCTGCCGGAGCAGCTTCGGCACGAAGAACCACGCAGCGAGCACAATCAGAATCAAAGCCAGCAGAGACGTGCCGAGCGTTTGCGCCACCGCGCCGAAAGTCGCCGCGTCTTTGCCGCCTAAAATCGGCACGAAAAGCATCATCAAAACGATGCTGATGTCCTGAAAAAGCAAAATCCCGACGCCCGCGCGACCGTGCGGCGAGTCGATTTCGTTGCGCTCGGCGTAGCTTTTTAAAACAATCGCCGTGCTGGAGAGCGCGACCAGAAAGCCGAAAAAAATCGATTGATTCAAGCTACGCCCGAAAAGAACCGAGACGACGGCAGTCGCCGCAATCGTCAGCGCGACCTGCAAGCCGCCGCCGATTAAAACCAGACGCCGCATCTCGCTGATGCGGCGCAGCGAAAATTCCAGACCGATGGTGAAAAGCAGAAGCATCACGCCGATTTCGGCGAGAATCTCGATGGCTTCCAGCTCTCTGATAAGTCCCAAACCGTAAGGTCCGATGACGATTCCGGTCAGCATCAAACCGACCAGCAGCGGCAGCTTCAGACGCAGACAAAGAAAGGCAACCGGAACGGAAACCAGCAGAATAATCAATAAATCGTTAAATAACGGCGGTGTGGAAAGCAGCAGAATATTCAGTAAATCGTTAAATAATGGCGGTGTGTGCATTAGATTTCTCCTCCTCGTTTCTAAATAAATACAAATCGAGCGCTCAAAGCCTCCGATAAAGAAAAAAGGCTCGGCTTTTCAAAAAACTGCGGATGATTTATAAAAATTTAAGCTGAAAAGGGAGGAGCGCGGCTCGCGGCGTCGGCGGCGAAAAAGCTGGATTTGAAAACTCCGGAATTGAATAAAACGCCGCTTTCAAGAGAATGCGAAACGGCGAGCGGCGGCGCGTTATGCAGCGCGTCGTAAGCGCCTGTCCAGTAATGCGTCTGGTTATCGCGCTGAATTTTCGAATGTTGATTGCCCTGCTTATTCTCAAAGCGCTGCGCGTTTTCCTGGTATTTAACATGCCCGTCGCTTTGCCAGCCGGAATATTTATTTGGCGACGCGACCGGCGGAAACGGGAAAAGCCGGATGCCTTCGCCGCACGAAAACAAAAGTCCCGCCAGCACGCCGCATAATAAAACGGCGCGAAACAGAACGCGGCTGTTTGACTGTGAAAAATTCGGCATCGCTTATTTTAAGGATAACAAGCGAACGATGAATCAACAAATAATAATTTTGGGGAGACGCAAACCGAGAGTGTTTTTCGGAGATACGGAGACGCGGAGAGGCGGAGAAAAGATATTCTAATGACTATCTCTCCGTGTCACCGCGTCTCCCTTTCTCCGCGTCTTCGTTCCGCCCAAGCCGGACGCGCGGGCTTCTGCCTCTTTAAACCGGCGCGACTTCCGTAGTTTCGTCAGCCGCCGCCAAGCCTTCGGCTTCTTCGGCAGACTCGATTGCCTCAAAGCTCATCGGCGCGGCTTGCACTTCGTTCAGCGCGTTGAAGATGCGGCGGTAGCCGACCTGATACAGGCTGTGATTCTGGAAATGCGCCATACCGGCGTTCGGGACGGCGAGGCTGAAACACCAGTAAGCCCAGTTTTGCAAATCGGATTTGATGCGCTGCTGCTGCGGCGTATCGGAATTGACGCTCGGATAATTCGTCCAAATCTGACCGTCACGCGTTTGCAGCTCATACTCGCCGCCGCTGGCGCCGGGGAAAGTGTGAATACCCGTGCGCGCCGCGTCGGTGCAGTAAATGAGCGATTTGGTTTTATGTCCCTGACGGTGTTTATTGAAACGGTCTCTGATGCTTGTCAGGTCAACGGGCGGAACCCCGACGTTTCTGCCGCAGTAGAGCTGCGTCTGCTGTTCATAGCCGCTCAGACCGTGATAGCTGATCGCATCCAGCTTATCGTAGTTCGGAATGGTCGCCTGATTATCGCGCCAGTAATCCACATCGAAAGTACCATTGGCACGATTCAGATTCGAAGCGTTGACGCTGATAAGCGGTCGGCGTCCGGCGGCGGCGCTCAAAATCCATCCCGCGACGACGGAGCTGAACGCGGCGCCTTGCTGCTGCGCTGTCTGCACGTTTTGATTGGTGCCGCGCGGCTCGTTCATCACTTCGTAGATAATATTGGTGCGCGCGGCGAGCGTCTGCACGACTTTGCGGACGAGCGCCTGCTGGACGCTTCTGAGCTGATTGGTCGGCGCGAGGAAAAAAGCCTGCCGCGCGTTTTCCGCCGTATTGTTGGGCGCGTCGGTGCATAAAAACGTGCCGCCGGCGTTAACGAGGTGATTTTTCGCCCAGTTCGGCAGCGTCGCCGGATGGTCGCTCATTTCCGGATTCCAGGGGCTGCGGCACCACGCGCGGAAATTGCCGCCTTCCTGGCTGCGCGACAAATCCAGATAGTTAAACAGCGAGATTTGCACGACGACTCCGGCATTTTCAGCCGCCGTCGCGAAAGCGTTCAGACGACGAAAATATTCTTCGTTCCAGACGTTGCCGACGACCGCGTTATAAACCTGCCATTTCCATTTCGTGCCGATTTTCACGCGTACAAACGGCGTCAAATCGAGCGGTTTCGGGTCGGCTCCCGTGCCGCTGACCTCCGTTCCGCCCGTCAGCCAGATGCGCACTAGATTGCAGTTTGTATCCTTCATATGGTTAAACAGCATATTCCACGGCTCGGGACCCCAAAATAATTCCTGCACCGGAAAGCCCGAGTTCTGGGGCTGGCACGCGGGCGTGCCGTTATACTGCACCTTGAAAGCCAGCGTCTCGCCCGGCTTGACCAGACAGCGACCGGGATTGTCGCCTTCCTTGAAAATCCAGTAATGACCGCCTCTGAGAATAATCGAAGCGTTGTTGCTTTTAATTCTTCCATCCAAAGAATCTCTCGTTAGATTGATACTCATTATTTGTCTCCTTTTTTAATTTATTCGGCTTCGTAGAAGCCTTTGTTTTGGGTGTAGAAAAGATAAGCCGGTAAATTACGGTTCGAGCTATAGATACAGCTCTCGCTCAAACCGTTTTTGAGACGGCTTATAAATCCGGCGGTTTGTTGTGTCAGTCGATTTTTTCCGGTTAGCTGCCCGGCGTTTGAATCTGCGTGTTTTGAAAGGCGGCGATTTCCCATTTGTCTTTATTTTTGGTCATCACGAGCGTAATTCGCGCGTTGTTTGTCCGCGTGGAGTTTTCCCGTGTGAAATTCAGTGCCGCGCGGACGTGAACGACGGCAACATCCGGACGCAGGAAACGTATCTGCTCGACGCTCAAAGTCAAAGTCGAAATTTTGTAAATCGTGTCGAAGATGCCCTGATGACCTTCGGCAATCGCCGCGCGACCTTTGATTTGCATTCCGTTGACAATGACGTAATCGGCGTCTTCGGCAAACGGCTTGGCAAATTCGGCTCCGCTTTTGGCGTTCCAGCCTTTCGCCATCTGCTCGACATTGGCGCGAATCATTGTTTCGTCTTTATCGTTCCCTTTCGCTTTTTCCTGCGCGTGAAAACTGATAACCGCAAACATCAGAATTAAAACGACGTTCGTAATTTTTGAATACATTTTTATCTTCTCCTTTATTTTCTTTAATTTAATTTTGGTTTCCGAGCGGAAACGTGCATGGATTGCACACAGCCTGATTGTTATTTGTCATCTGTGTGTTCGGATTAACGGTCGCCGAAACGCGGATGATTCTGCCCGTAAAAATTTCGGTGACGAACAAATCGCCGGTTTCGCCGTCGCGCGCGACGCTGGTCGGCGAAATCAGATTGCTGACCAGCACAATCGGGTCAACGTCGCCTTCGGAATTCGCGTTGTCGGATTTCAGAAACCGGTAAAGCTTCAGGCGTCCGGGCGGCGTCGGGTTGCCGAGCATATTCGCGCTGAATTCCAGCACGAAGAAAAGGTCGTAATCGCCCGGAATCGCCACCGGCAGAATGTCCATCGCCGACGTCAGACCGCCGACGAAACTCGCCTGCGAGCCGTCCGCCGGATTGACTTCGCGAATTTCCGACACGCCCGGCGCAAACGGAAATCCGGTTAATTGAGAAACGAGCAGGCGATTGCCGTAAACGCGCACGTTATTCGGCACGGCTTCGGAAAACGGCGGACCGAACGGCAGAGGATTCGGCTTCGGCGCGAAAGAGGCGAGCGTTTCATACGCTCCGGTCGCCGGATTGATTTTGTAAAGCTGGTTAAAGCTGGCATCGACCGCATACAGATTGCCGTTGTAAAACTCGATGCCGAAAACGTTCGACGCGCGCACGTTGTATTGCGGCAAGCTCGGCACTGCCTCGCGTTTCCAATCGGGCAGATTCGCCACCAATCGCACCGCGAGCGTTTTGCCTTCCGCGTTTAAAAGCGTGATTGTGCCGCCGTTTATCAGCGAAGTCTGGTCGCTGAAAGACAACGTAAAACCGCTCGTCAAAGCTTCGTAATCGGCGGGCAAAGTCAATTCTAAAATCGAATCGTTCAAAGGCGTCGCCGGTGCGGGATTCACCTGCAAGCCGCCGCGCCCGCCCGGCAGAACAGCGTCGCCCTGCGCGATTGTCAAGTAAAGCTTTAACCCGTTTAGCTTTAAGCCCGAAGGTCCGGCGGGCGCGGGCTGTCCCTCGGCGGTGTTGATGCCCGAAGGCAAACCGCCGATAAGCGTCCGGCGCGCGCCGCTTTCGCGATTCACCAGCGAGATGCGTCCCTGATTCGGCGTCATCGTTCCCGCTTCGGCGACGAGCAGGCTGGATTGTCCGGCAGCGATAATTTTAGTGGGCGCGGTCAAGCCGCCTGTCAAAACGCTCGCGGCTTGCGCGAAAGTCTGCGGCGCGCTCGCCGAAACAAAGCAAATCGTCATCAAAACGGCTAAGAATTTGATTGTTTTCATGGCTTTCCTCCTGATTTAATTTTTGGCGTTCAACAATTAACGCGACACTTTTTCGGAGAAACGCTCATTTTTGTTTTTTCAGTGAAAGAATTATTGACACGAGCGGCGCGGCGAGAATATTCTGTTAGCGAAAAAATTATGGAAAAACCCGTCGGAGATTCCCTGCAAATTACGCAGCTGCTCAAGAAATGGAGCGAAGGCAACCAGGAGGTTTTAGATAAGCTGATGCCGCTCGTTTACGACGAGCTGCGCCGTCAGGCTTCGCGCTACCTGCGCCGCGAGCGCGCGAATCACACTTTGCAGACGACCGCTTTGATTCACGAAGCTTATTTGAAATTGATTGACCAGAATCAGGTCGAATGGCAAAACCGGACGCACTTTTTTGCGATTGCGGCGCAGGCGATGCGGCGCATTCTGGTCGATTACGCGCGGGAAAGAAATCGCGACAAACGCGGCGGCGCGGCGGAAAATCTGCCGCTCGAAGAAGCCGCCTTCGTCGTCGCCGCGCAGGAAAAAACCGTCGATTTAGTCGCGCTGGACGAAGCTTTAACGCGCCTCGCCAAATTTGACGAAAGGCAGGCGCGCGTCGTCGAGCTGCGTTATTTCAGCGGCTTAAGCATCGACGAAACCGCCGAAATTTTAGGCGTTTCAAATGTGACGGTGAGACGCGACTGGAATATGGCGAAGGCTTGGCTGCACCAGCAAATCACAAAGTGAATAGTAAATCGTGAATCGTAAATAGCGAGAAACATTTAACTATTTACGATTCACGATTTACTATTTACGATTTACTATTTACGATTTACTATTCACTTCTTAATCGTCAACCGTCGGCGTGTCCGAATGCGGCACGAAGCATCGGCGGCAGCGGGCTTCGTATTTGTCCGCCGCGCCGACTTCGACGACGGCGTCCGATTCGACGGTGCGCTGTGAATAGTTCGCCGTTTCGCCGCATTTGACGCAGATGGCGTGAGTTTTGGTGATAAATTCGGCGACCGCCAGAAGCTGCGGCATCGGCTCGAAAGGTCTGCCCGTGTAATCCTGGTCGAGTCCGGCGACAATCACGCGCATTCCGCGATTTGCCAGAAAATTCACGGCGTTGACGACTTCCAAATCAAAAAACTGTCCTTCGTCGATGCCGACGACTTCCGTGTCGATTTCGACTTTATCGAGCATTTCTTTCGCCGACGCGACCGGAATCGAGCCGTGTTTCAAGCCCGAATGCGAGGCGATTTCCTCGACCGAATAGCGTATGTCAATCGCCGGTTTAAAAACCTGAACTTTCTGGCGCGCGATATTGGCGCGTTTCAGACGGCGAATCAATTCTTCGGATTTGCCCGAAAACATCGAGCCGACGATGACTTCCACCCAGCCGACGCCGTTTTTGCGAAATTTGCGGCGCTCTTCCGTATTGTCGAAAGCGAATTCTTCAACCATAAATGCGTTATAAGTTCCTCGTTTATCTGTTTGTTATTTGAAAGGAAAAAAAGATTATCACGAAAGCCGCGAAAAGTCATTTACGCACGGAAATTCGCTAAATATTGCCCGCGTTTTTTGATATTCTAACGGCGTGGAAATCAAAATCTGCCCGCGATGCAAGCGCCCTTTTCTGGCGAGCAAAGGCGAATGCCCGGAGTGCCCCGCGCCTTACACGTGGAATCAGGAATCGTGGGCAAATCTCGGCTGCCTGCTCATCACGATTATTCCGCTGTTTCTGATGATTCTGTTCTGGCTTTTCTTTTTTATGGGAATCTTTATGAGATAACTGATAACTGATAACTGATAACTGATAGTTGTGCTGTCTTCACTATCAGTTATCAGTTATCAGTTATCAGTTTAATTGTTTTTTCTAAGTACAAAATTCGGCTGATTCGCATTCGCGTTGCCGTTATTGTTTTGATTATTATTCGCCGCTTTCGCTTCTTTCTCCGTTTCTTTCTCGTCCGTTCCCGTTACCAGAATCGTCGTCACCGCGTCGATGATGCCGACCGTCCCGTTTTTGCGCGTGTCGTTGTTGGTGATGACGGCGAAGGCGAAAACCTCGCCGGACGCGTTATCGGCATAACCGGCGAGCGAATTGACAAAAGTAATCGTGCCGGTTTTCGCCAGCACTTTTCCTTTCACTTTCGCCAGGCGACCGCCGAGCGTGCCGTCGGTCGCGGCAATCGGCAGCGAATCGGTGAAGGCTTGCGCAAATGGGCTTTGCGCCGCGTAAATAAAGGCTCTGCCGAAAGATTCGGGCGTGACGAAATCGAGCCTTGACAAGCCTGAACCGTCGTGAATTTCTATTTCTTCGGTCGCGACATTACGCTGCCGGAGCCATTGTTTGATAATCGCCGCGCCAGCCGTGTCGTCGCCGCGCACGTTTTGCGGCTGCTGGATGTCGCCCGGCACGTTGGCGGCAAAACGTTTTCCGATAGTTCGCAAAATCAGTTCGGCGTAGAGATTGACGGAATGCTTGTTCATCCTGCGCACGATTTCGCCGAGCGTCTGGCTTTCGACCGACGCCAGCAGTTGAGCTTTCGCCGCATCGAATTTATCGTTCGCCTTCCAATCGCGCGAGCGGATTTCGCCCTCGACCGCGATGCCTTTTTTCTCCAGCGCCTCTTTCAGATTTTTCGCCGCCAGCCCCGCCGGATTATGCACGGCGACGCGCGCGCCGAAATTTTTCGAGTTTCCCCAGACGTAGAAATTATTGTCGGAAAGCCCGCGCTTGATGCCGGAAGCCTCGCCGCCGCTCGTATTATTTTCGGCGGTCGCGGGATTGCCGATAGTCACTTGAATATAATCGGTCGAAGCGCGCGGCGAGCCGTTTTCGACGTTGATAAAAGCGGTATTTTCGTTAAACGTCAGCGCCGACGCTTCCGCGCCGTAATACCATTGCAGCTCGTTCCACGTCCAGCCGTCGCCGATTGTGTCGCCGCGAAAATAACTTTCGTCGCCCGTTATATTTCCCTTCACACGCTTTAAGCCTTTCGCCTGCAGCTGGCTGACGAGATTTTCCAGCGCCGCCGCCGCATCAAAATCCGGCGCGCCTTCGCCGTAAAGCGTCAGATTGCCGTTTAATGTTCCGTCCGCATCAATCTGATTTTCCGCATAGACGGAAGTTTTCCAGCGAAAATCCGCGCCCAATTTGTCGAGCGCGACGATTGCCGTCAAGGTTTTCTGAATCGAAGCCGGATTAAAAAGCTTGCGCCCGTCGCGCGAGCAGACGACGCGCCCGTCTTTCAAGCTCACGGCAAAAACGCCCCAGCGCGCGTTTGAAACCGGGCTTTCCTCAATCCGCCGATTGATTTTCTCGCACAACGCCACGTCTTCCGGCTTTTGCGAAACGACCAGCGGGTTGGCGAGATTGATATTCGGCGCGGGAATTTCAAAAGAAGATTTATTCGCATCGTCAGGCAAAACGACTTGCGAATTGGAATCGGACTGCGACGGAGTTTCCGCCGACTGGTTTGAGCGGCAGCCGTTGAAAGTTAAAGCGAACAGAAAAAATGCCAAAAGGTGAATTCCGGCAAGCGAAAAATACTTCATTCTAATATCGTAAATCGTGAATCGCGAATCGTAAATAGTGAATCGTAAATCGTAAATAGGTTTTTCGTAATAAACGCTTTCTTTCTATTTACGATTTACGATTCACTATTTACGTTCTTTTAATGTTCGACGCGCAAATCCTTGCCCGTCATTTCCGATGGCTTTTCGATACCTAAAATTCCGAGAATCGTCGGCGCGATGTCTTCCAAAGCGCCGTCGGTGCGCAATCTTGTGCCGTTGGCGCGGTCGTCGACCAGGTGAAACGGGACGGGATTTGCCGTGTGCGTGTTGTTCGGCTCGCCCGTGTTTAAATCCGCCATTTCCTCGCAGTTGCCGTGGTCACTCGTGATGAGCGCGACGCCGCCCACTTCCTTGATTTTCCGCACGATGCCGCCCAGACAGCTGTCGACAAACTGGACGGCTTCGATGGTTTTTTCCAGATTTCCCGTGTGCGCGACCATATCGGGCGCGGCGATATTGACGATAAAAACGTCGTTTTCGCCCGCTTCCAGACCGCGCAGAAGTTTGTCGGTGACTTTAAAGCTGCTCATTTCCGGCTGAAATTCGTGCGTCGAATTTTTCGGCGAAGGAACCAGAACGCGCTGCTCGCACGGATGCTCGACCTCGACGCCGCCGTTAAAGAAATACGTGATGTGCGCGTATTTTTCCGTCTCGGTCAGGCGGCAGTTTAAAACGCCGTTGCGGGCGAAAACCTGCGCCAGAACGTTTGATTCTTCGGCGGGCGGAAACGCGACCGGCAGCTCGAAAGCGCGGTCGTATTCGGTCAGGCAAACCGTGTGAATTTTCGGTTTTCCGGCGGGCTGAAATTCGTTTGCCTCCGAGACCGAAAGTGATTTGACGAGCTGGCGCATACGGTCGGCGCGATGATTGAAAAAGATGACGACGTCGCCGTTTTTGACGGTCGTGACCGGCGTTCCGTTCGGATTTTCCAGAATAATCGGCTGGATAAATTCGTCGGCGATGCCGCGCAGGAAAGAGTTGCGAATCGCGGACACGGCATCGCGGCTGCGCTCGCCTTCGGCGTGGACGAGCATCGTGTAAGCGCGCGCCGTGCGCTCCCAATTCTGGTCTTTGTCCATCGCGTAATAACGCCCGCAGAGCGTCGCGACCGTGCCCAGACCGATATCGGCTAATTTAATTTCCAGAGCTTCGACGTAAATGTCGGCGGTGCGCGGCGCGACGTCGCGACCGTCCAGAATGCCGTGCACGAAAACGTTTTGCACGCCCGCTTTTTTCGCCATCCGCACGAGCGAGAAAAGATTTTCCTGCGACGAATGAACGTCGCCGTCAGACAATAACCCGATGAGATGAAGCGCCGAATCTTTCGCCCGCTGCATCGCTTCCGTTAAAACTTTATTTTCAAAAAACTCGCCCGCGCGGATAGATTGTTTGATGCGCGCCACTTCCGAATGAATAATGCGCCCCGCGCCGATGTTCATATGCCCGACTTCCGAGCTGCCCGTCACGCCTTCGGGCAGACCGACGCGCGCGCCCGACGCTTCCAGCAGCGTTTTCGGATATTTGGCGCAAATTTCGTCGTAATACGGCGTGTGCGCCAGCGCGATGGCGTTGCCCTCGCGGCGCGGCGAATAACCCCAGCCGTCTAAAATTACCAGCGCGAGCGGTCGGCGCGTTTTGCTGCTCATATCTGTTCCAAAACTAAAGCTCCAGTTTCCAAGTTTTAATGTCCGCATTGGCTTTTAACCCCGTGCCGGAAATTGCCGTGCTCGGAAACATCATAACATTTTTCGTTTAATAAGCGTTCGGCGCGGCTTTTTCCATCCAGCGCCCGGGCGCTTTTAAGGCGGTGAATCCGAATTTTTCGTAAAGCGCGTGCGCGTCGCGCGTCGCCAGAATCCAGCGCCGAAAATTCTGCAAATCGGGATGATTGATAATCACGTCCATCAGCCATTTGCTCAAGCCCCGACCGCGATATTCCGCCAGAATATAAACATCGCCGAGATAGGCAAACGTCGCGTAATCGGTCACGACGCGGGCGAACCCGATTTGATTTTCGCCTTTATAGACGCCAAAAGGCAAGGAATTTTTTATCGCCGTCGCGGTTTGCTCCGGCGTCCGCGTTTTTGCCCAGTAGGATTCTTCGGTCAAAAATTTTTGAATCGCGTCCGTCTGCAGCCGCGCGCGGTCGGTGCTGATGGTGAATTCGCCGTTTTGCCATTCGTGAAAGCTCATCTTTAATTCATCTCGTATTTCGCCTTGCAGTTCGGACATTCGGCAAGCTCCTTCATGCCGCTAATCGGGATAATCGGAATCACGAAAAACAAAGTGATAAACCGCATTCCCTTTTTCTCCCGAAACGGCGCGACCGTATTACACTGCCCGCAGCGCATCGGTGCTGTGGCTTGCGAACCCCATGAAAAGAATTTTGTGCCAATGATTAAGAACATAGTTAAATTGCTGGCTTTAAATATTTTAAGCCTTGAATAAATTTAAAATCATCAATGTTGTAAGTAACAATCGTCAAATCATTTTCCAGCACCGTTGCGGCAATCAAAGCGTCGGCGAATAGTAAGCCGTGCGTATTCGAGTAAGTACGAATCAAATTAATCGCGCGACCTGAAGATGTCGGAGTTATCGAAACGAATCAAATATTTTTCAATCACACGCTTTTCATGATTGGATTTTGAGCCTTGTAAACATTCAATATAAATCGTCGTGTCAATAGCGGCGTCGAAGCTCTCTACAAATTGTATTACCGGAAAATCGTTTTTAAAAACTTTGGATAAAACATTTGTATCAACCAAATATTCAATCATATTTTCCCATTGTTACGGTCGCGAATCCTCCGTGCGATTTCTTCAGCCGATTCTTCGCGGTCAGCCCAGATTCCATACGCTTCCGTTGCGTCAACGTCATCCAAATCATATGGATAGGTTAGTTGAATCGTTTCCGACTGCTTCGGGCTTTCTTTAATCAATTGCAAAATTTCATCGACGACTTCGGCGCTCTTAACGCTGAATTTAAGATTGATATTTTGCGGCACTTCGATAATGACTTGTCCCATAAAAACTCTCCCTGCTCAAAGGCATTTTAACACGGAAACTTATGAACAGTTCAGCAGAAAATTCTCGACTTCTCTTTTTGATTTCAGGCGAATTATCGTTTTTTCATTTTCGCAGCGTTTCAGCAATGCCTCGACTTTCGGTTTTGAGCGCGAAGGGTAATTCCACGTCCATTCGATAAATTTGATAAATTCCCGGTCGAATCTTTCGTCGCAGCCTTCCGTCATATCCGGGCGCGCGCCGGGGCGATGGAAAGCGAGTCTTTTCAAAATCCGGTAAACGCAGAGCGCACGCGGCATATCGAGAAAAATTACCGTGTCGCATTTTTCGAGACGCATCTCCAGAGTGCCGCTGTAATTGCCGTCCATTATCCACGCGTCACCGTCCAGAGCTTTTTGCACTGTCGCTTTCCACTCGTCTTTATCCGTTGTTTCGACCCAGTTCGGTTTCCAGTAAAGCTTATCCAGATGAATGACTTCCAAGCCGGTTTTTTCGCCTAAGAGGCGGGCGAAAGTGGATTTGCCCGCGCCGCTTGAGCCGATGACTAAAATTTTTTTCATACCGCTTTATTACGAAAAAAATTTTATTGCCGTTCGCTCCATTTGCGCAGTAATTCTTTTTCTCTTTCGGCGTCGATTCCGGCTTTCAGCGCGTCCGTTTTCGTTTTTCGCCAGTCTAAAGTGTCCCGAATCGTTTCGCGCAGCGGGCGAAATTCGAGCCCGGTCTGCAAAGCTTTATCGACATTCGCCGCCAGAAAGCCTTTCAATTCCTCGCTCGATTCGGACAGATACAAAGGCATCTCGCCCCACGCGCCGACTTTTTCCTGATTCAGAAAATCTTCATTTACCCACGTAAAACGCGCGTCGCTGCCGCTCGCGTTTTTGATTTCTTCGAGCATCGCCTGCATCGTCAGTTCAAACGGCTTGCCGGTGACGTTGTAAATTCCCGCCAGCTTTTGCTCGACCATTTTGATAATCCATTCCGACAAATCGCGGGCGTCGATTAACTGGACGAAGCGCTGCGGCGCGCCCGGCGCGAGAACTTCGCCGCCTTTGGCGACGCGCATCACCCAGTATGTGAAACGGTCGGTCGGGTCGAAAGAGCCGACAATCAAGCCGGAGCGAACCTGCAAAACTCGTCCGGGCATCGCTTTTTCGGCTTCGCGCTCGCACAAAACTTTCAGCGCGCCATACATTTCGCCCAAAACCGGTCCGGTCAATTCGCCCTGCGGGTCAATCGCGGCGGCTCTTTCCATTTGTTCGTCATTGAGTTCGGCAACGGGCGCGGTTTCGTCAAAATCGAGCTGGCTGTAACCGGCGTAGGCGGAAATGCTGGAAACGAAAACGTATTGACCGGCGGCGTCTTTCAGCGCTTCCGCCGACGCTTTGACGCTCTGCGGCAGATAGCCGCAAGTGTCGATGACGGCATCCCACGCGCGCCCGCTCAATTTATCCAAATCGCTATGACGGTCGCCGTGAATCTGCTCGACGCCGGCGAAATTTTCCGTCGAATGCCTGCCGCGATTAAAAAGCGTGACCGCGTGACCGCCGCCCCGCGCCGCCGCGATTAAATGACGACCCAAGAATTTTGTTCCGCCGATTATCAGTAATTTCATATTTTTTAGCGGTCGAAAATCGTCTGAAAGCGCATTTGAAGATTGCGTTTTCAGACGATTTTTTTCTTTCCGCAAATAGAAATTACCCGAACAAAAAACAGTTTTCAACCTGAACGGAAATAACCGGCGGTAATAATTTTCGAAAATTCGATAAACCCGGCTTAGTTCAGGTTATGCCAGACTTCGTTATTGTTTTCGTTCGATTCGGCGACGCTTTTGGTCGAGTCGGCAATCAGCTTGAAAGTCGTATCTTTCAGACTGACGTTTTTCGGCAAAATGCCGGAAGCGTCGATATTAATCCAATCTCCCTGTCCTGCCTGAATCGCGGGAAGAACTACTTCCAATTTTCTGCCGACCGCCGTGCCGTTGATTTTGCGAACGGTTAATTCCAGACGACATTGAGTGGAAGCCTTTTTGCCGCCGTTCGAAATCTGCACGCGCACTCTTTTATCGTCGCCCGGAACAAACAGAAACTGTCTTACTTTCAAGTCCGGTAAATCGATTAATAAAAAGGATTTGGAGGTCACACGAGCCAAATTAGACTTCTCGCTCGACTGTGCGACGGCAAAGCCGCTTAAAATAACAAGCAGCGAAAAAGTGATAATGCCGTTAATGAAAATGCGGCGCAAACGGCTTCCCGATGTTTCGTTTTGTAAAGTCATAGAAAAAATCTCCTGTTTTAATTTGTAAACAGGAGATTGACGCTTTTCGGAAGCCGTTTTGCCGTGAATGATTATTTATTTTTTGATTTGATAAAATGCGCGCCTGCCCGGATAGCGCGCCGCGCTGCCCAAATCTTCTTCGATGCGGAGAAGCTGATTGTATTTCGCGATGCGGTCCGAGCGCGAAAGCGAGCCGGTTTTAATCTGTCCGGCGTTGGTCGCGACCGCTAAATCGGCGATGAACGAATCTTCCGTTTCGCCCGAACGATGCGAGATGACGGCGGTCATATTGTTGGTTTTCGCCAGTTCGATGGCGTCGAGCGTTTCCGTTAAAGTGCCGATTTGATTGACTTTTATCAAAATCGAATTCGCCGCGCCCGTGTCGATGCCTTTTTGCAGAAACTTCGTGTTCGTGACGAACAAATCATCGCCGACGAGCTGAATTTTTTTGCCGAGCTGCTCGGTGATATTTTTCCAGCCGTCCCAATCCGATTCGCCCATTCCGTCTTCGATGGAGATAATCGGATATTTCGCGCACCAGTCCGCCCAGTAGGCGACCATTTCATCCGATGAAAGCTCGCGCTTGTCCGATTTTTTGAAAACGTATTTGCCGTCGATATAAAATTCGCTCGCCGCCGGGTCGAGCGCGAGCAGAATGTTTTCGCCCGCTTTATAACCGGCTTTTTCGATGGCTTCCAGAATCGTTTCAATCGCTTCCTCATTCGATTTCAGATTCGGCGCAAAGCCGCCTTCGTCGCCGACCGTCGTCAGATAACCGCGCGCGCTTAAAACCTTTTTGAGATTGTGAAAAATCTCCGCGCCCGCGCGCAGAGCTTCCGAAAAAGTTTCCGCGCCGACGGGCATAATCATAAATTCCTGAAAGTCGACGTTGTTGTCGGCGTGCGCGCCGCCGTTGATGATGTTCATCATCGGCACGGGCAGCGTTTTCGCGTTCGCGCCGCCGATATATCTATAGAGCGGAACTTCCAGAAACAAAGCCGCCGCGCGCGCCGTCGCCATCGAAACCGCCAGAAGCGCGTTCGCGCCGAGATTCGATTTATTGTCTGTGCCGTCGAGCGCGAGCAGCGTTTCGTCGATTAAATTCTGGTCGAGCGCGTCCAAGCCTTCCAGCTCGTAGGCGATTTTTTCGTTGACGTTTTCGACCGCGTTTAAAACGCCCTTGCCCAAAAATCGCGCCGCGTCGCCGTCGCGCAGCTCGACGGCTTCGTTTTCGCCGGTCGAAGCGCCCGAAGGCACCGCCGCGCGTCCCGTTTCGCCCGATTCCAAAACCACTTCCGCTTCCAGCGTCGGATTGCCGCGCGAATCCAGAATTTCCCGCGCCCAGACTTGTTCGATTAGACTCATTTTGATAAAAGACTCCGTTAAAAAAATTTGATAAAGCTTATCTGATAAATTTAACGTGAATCGGAAGGAAAAACCAGAGCCGCGATTATTTATCCGTTTTCACCTCGACCTTGACGGCGAGCTTATTTGAAAAACAGCTTATAGCCGGATCAATACATGATTCTTCAATGCCCGAGCCGCGAAGTAAGTCGCAAACAGGTATCCGCATATAAACCTCGTAATTGCCCGGCAAAACCGGCTGATAAGGACTGCGCTTTTCGGAATCGGGAAGGTAGGAGGCTTCTTCCGCCGACGGATTATTCCAGTTTAGTTTTCTTAAATCGACTTCAAACTCAAAAGATTCGCCGGGTTTAATTTTTCGTTCTTCAATATAGTAAACGCCCGAAAAGTCTCGTCCAATTGAAACCTCACCAGGCTTGCCGAAAATAAAAGAAAATACGCCCAAATTTTTCGTCTTCAAAGTTTTCCTTTTGTTGTTGGTGATTTTTACTTTCACCAGCCACGCGCCGGTGTTGACGAAAAAGGTCGGATTCTCCGATGAAACGGAAATCTCAACCGGCTGCTGCGAAGCGTTCGTCTGAGCGAAAGAAGCAATCGCCGAATCGGCGGAAGTTTGTAAAAGGGTCTGGTCTTTTATCGAAATGAAGACGTTAAAGTCTCTATCCTGAACATCTGTCTGGGCGAAAGAAGCGACGGCAGAGAGACAAACGAACAAAATCGAAAACAAAAGCTTCGGCTTCGTCATCAGGTTTTCTCCAGCCTCACACGTAAAATTCGGCGTTTATCGACTTTTTCGATGTGGAAAACGTGACCGTTGAACGGGACGCTTTCGCCTTCGTTCAAAATTTGCCCGGATTCGTTCATCAAAAATCCGGCAACGGTCGTGTAGCTCTCCGAAACCGGGAGATTTAAACCTAAACGGCGATTCAAATCGCGCACGGCGAGCCCGCCGTCCAGCAAGTATAAACCGTCTTTAATTTTCTGAATCTGCTCGTTGACTTCCTCGTCGTGCTCGTCGGAGATATCGCCGACGATTTCTTCCAGCAGGTCTTCGAGCGTAATAATTCCCTCGTCGCCGCCGTGCTCGTCGACGACAAAGCCGAAATGAAATTTTTCTTTCTGCATCTGGCGCAGAACGTCTTCGAGCCGCGCCGTATCGACGACGTAAACCGGCTTTTGCAAAATTTTGTCGAGCTGGAAAGCCTTCGGGCGCAGCAGAAACGGCATCACGTCTTTCGAGTGAATGACGCCCGCGATGTCGTCGAGCGATTCGCGGTAAACCGGCAGGCGCGAGTAGCCGTATTGACGAAAAGAACGCGCTATTTCTTCGACCGTGCAGTTTGCCGAAATCGCGGCGATTTCCGTGCGCGGAATCATCGCCTCGCGGACGGTCGTTTCGGAAAACTCGAAAATGCGGTTGATAAGCTTGCGTTCTTCCTTATTCAAATGCCCGCTTTCTTCCGAAATTTTGACGAGCTGGCGAATTTCTTCTTCCGTGTAAATCGAGGCGTGCGCGCTGGTCGCGTGCAAGCCGAAAAGATTAACGGTTTTCGCGCTCGCCCAATCCAGAGCGTGGATGAAAGGCTTGAAAACTTTATAAAAAATCAGCATCGGCAGCGCCGTCGCCATCGCCACTCGTTCGGCTAGCTGCAGCCCGACGAGCTTCGGCGCCTGCTCGCCGAGAATAATGTGCAGAGTCGTGATGATGACAAAAGCAATGCCGTAAGAAATAAAATGCCGCCAGTTTGCTATCCATGCCGGCAAATTGTCAAAAACGCCGCCGAGCATCGCTTCGACGACCGGCTCGCCGAGCGCGCCTAAGCCTAACGAAGCGAGCGTGATGCCAAGCTGCGAGGCGGAAAGATAAGCGTTCAGATTATTGAGCAGATTGAGCAGCCGCTGCGCGCTTTTGTTGCCATCGGCGGCAAGCGTTTCGATGCGCGAGCGGCGCACGCCGACGTAAGCGAATTCCGCCGCGACGAAAAAGCCGTTTAAAGCGACCAGCAGCAAAACCGCGAAGATTTTTAAAACGATTGAAACCCAGGAAGATGCCTGTTCGGGAACGGCGGAAACATCGCCCGCGAAGAAAAGCAGAATATTACTGAAAGAATCGTCCATTGCTAAGAAATATATTATCTCTTCAAAAAATCAATTTTGAAAATCCGAAAAATGTTTTTCGATTATAACACTTTCAGGCGATTGATGTTAAGACTTTCTACATTTCGGTAGTGTCCTAATTTGTGTTGCTGATTCCAATTAAGTCTTTCAGCGTCCAAATTGACTTTGAAAGTCCAGCCGCCATAGCTGGTGTAACATTGTCTAAACTCTTATGTGAACGGCAAAAATTATAGTAAGCGAAAAACAAAGCTAAAGCGTAATTGTGATTCTCAAACTTTTTCGAGAAAGCATTCGTCAATCTCGTAAAACGGCGAATACTCATTCGCATCGTGAGATTCGACCTTTCGACAATGGAAGTCGAGATTTTTTCTTTAATCGGATTGCCGCAAATGATTTTCTTTTTGATGCCGATACACTCACTTGGCGAATAGCGAACATCATCAGATTTTGACGCGCGATAAAGTTTGATGACCTGCCCGTAATCTACTTTTGTTCCTAACACTTCATTAACGGTGTGGTCATAGCCTTTGAACGCATCAGTGGACATTTGAAAGCGTTTTGTCGGTTCAGTCGCCACATACAGCTTTTCCAAAAAAATGAGCGCGTCTTGTTCTGAGCGTTTTCCAAGATGCCAAGCAACGATTAACTTTGAATCTTTTTCAATCGCCGTAAAAGTGTAAACGCTGCCTTTTGTTTCATCATCACCGAAACCGTTTTTGTTCGCGGTCTTTTGTTTCATTCCGATATACGCCCAAATTTCGTCGGCTTCAATATTTTCTACTTTTACGTTTCTGACGAGCGTTTCTTGAATCGCCAAACACCTTTCGCCAACGGTTTCGAGTAAACGAATAATCGTATCGCGGTGAACGCCAGTAATGCGCTCTGTCGAGCGAATAGAATTACCTTCAACTAGAAGCTGTATGCACAGCTCAATCTTATCGGCTGACAACTTTTTGCCTTCAAGTTTTCCGGTCGCGGTGAAAGTTTTGCCGCAAGCCAAACACTTGAATCTTTGTTTGTCGTGTCGGTCTTTGCCGTTTTTCTTGGAAAGTTTGTTACAGTCTGGACAGTTCATAATCTTTTTCTTATCAATAACTTACAAGAAAAATTATACTTCATAATTAAGCGAATAGCAAGCATAAAATAAACAAAAGCACCACAAAATCATAGTGTTTCAGATTTTTTCATTTTTAGATTGACACCGTTGAGCGTTTTACTATTAAATAGCACCAACTTGTGATAAATTATTCTGTTAGCTTAAGGCAATAAGTATGCCGAAATGGTATGTCTAAAAAAAATCGAAATTTGTTTCCTAAACCAAAGGTGAACACAAAATCAAACATATTTGAAAGAATTATAGATGAAGAAAGGGAAATTCCTATTAGGCGTGTAATACCTCCCGACCTGCCTGTGCTTTATTCTGACGGATTAGTGGTGCAAAACAGAAACGGAATGTTCACTTTATACTTTTTTCAAGCAAAGCACCCGCTTGCCTTTACTACAGAAGAGGTTAACAACATAAAATCGGTTGATACAGTCTGCGTAGCTCAAATTCTTTTGACACCTAAACAAATGGAAGAGAACATCAAAGCGATGACAGCGAATCTTGAAAGACTTCGCGCAGAAACTTCCAAACTTAAGGAAGAATCAAAAGTTGATGAAGAGCCGGAAAATTCTAAAGAAGATATATAAATTTGATTATGTTAGGACAAGACATCACAGTAAAGCTTAGCTTGGCAGATTCAACAATGGCAAATTCGGCAACGGTTTCTAGCGCGCAAGATTCCGTTGATAATTTAGCTGCCTATGCAGATTCGTCTGCCTCTCTTTTTAGTAGTATCACTTTACTTAAAACATTTGCTGAGTTAAGTGTTTCGACGGGAGGTTATGTGCAAATATTACCTGAACATCACTATTTGCCCGCTTTGATTGGCAACGATTCAAGACCTGTATTTCTCTATGAAATTGTCGAATTAATTGATGAATATATTGATTACGATAGGATTCAAGAGGAATGTCCGACACTTTCATTTTCTCAAATAGCGGGCGCGATTTCTTTTATAAGAAAAGTTGCTCAACTCAACGGCGCGAATGTAGACATTGATGAAATGGAAAACGCTATTGACGCTCAAGACCCCGAATTACTAGAAGCCCTTAGAAACGCTCTTGTTGATGTGGAGGCTGCCCGTGTGTTCCCTGACACTGAATAATACAAGTAACGAACAATTAGACTCACTTCTAGGTGAGCGTAAACAAGTTGAAAAGAAAATCGTTAGCAGGGCATTTGGTGCTAACACAACAACAGCAGGGCTATTAGATGCGTTGTCCACGCATCTTAGGCAAATGCCGGAAGACCTCCGGCACATCAGAAAAGAAACAATCGGTCGGCATCGTATTTATTATATCGGACACCATACCGATTGTTCCTATACTGTTTTTTACATAAAACTTTTTAAAAAAGGTGATAGCGCGGCGCAAGACGACAATAATCCGCTATTTCAAAATAAACTTCGCGCAGGATTGGAGTCACCGAACGTTCGCACTATCGAAGACCCGAACAATCCGCCAACAGAAGAGACTACTTAGAAGATTTTTGCCAACGGGTTTGAGCCGCTTTTTTTGCTATTTCCGTCTTTCTTTCATCTGACAACTTTTTGGCGCGGATTTGACCGCCCTTTTGAGCCGTTTTGCTTATTGGCTTATTCCAGTTTTCGCTTTCAGTCTCTTCGATAATTTCATCGAAAACCGATTTCGCTAATTCGATTTCATCCATTCTAGCCTTTGGCTTTTTCGTCATAAGGTTAGATTATCACAGAACAAAATTGTGAGGCTAGAAGTTATTTTTTATTAGCAACACAAATTAGGACACTACCTACATTTCGGTAGTGTCCTAAGAGTGTGTTG
>DASVWG010000232.1:0-14161 GCA_036389695.1 Pyrinomonadaceae bacterium | reverse complement strand
GCGGACACGCGCCAATTTCGTCGCTTTGGATGTCGTGGATTTTAATCAAAGCTCGAAGCTCTCGGTGGCGAGTCCCGAAGACGATTTTAAAGATGCGGAGCTGCGCGAGCTTATCCGCCACGCGGTCGCGAAGCTTGAAGGACGCGCCGCGACCGCGTTCGCGCTCCGCTATTTCGAAGGCTACGACAATGGTCGCATCGCCGAAGTTTTAGGGACGTCGCAGTTGGTCGTCGCAGTCACGCTGCACCGCGCCAGAACACGTTTGCGCAAAGAAATCGGCAATTATCTGGAGAAACATCATGAAGCATAATAAACAGGATTTGGACGCAATGATAGACGATGCCGCGCGCGCGATACGCGACGAGCAGCTCGACGAATCAATCATCAATCAATCCGCGGCGCGCGCGTGGGCGCGGGTCAGCGCGCAGTCGGCGGACGAAAATTTCGCTTCGACGAGCGAGCTCGCGGCGGCGGAAAATTCTTTGTCCGCAAATTCAAATTCAGGAAATATAAATACAATGAACACTAACAACACTACCGAACAAATTCATGGATGCGCGGATTTTCAATCGCTCATTCCGGCGTACCTCGAAGGGAAGCTTTCGACGGCTCGCAAGCTGCTCCTGGAAGACCATACGAACGAATGCATTCCGTGTCGCCGGGCGCTGAAAACCAAACGCGCGGACGCGACGACAGGGGCGGCGTATTACGTTCGTCAACCCGCGCAGCGCACTGTGCGTGAACCGCAACGCTCGCGCGCAAACCGCTGGAGCAGCACCAAAGCGGTGCGCTGGAGCATCGCCGCCGCGTTCGTCATCTGTATCGGAGTGGCGGGAATGTTTCTTTACGAGCGTCTCGACCTGTCCGGGCGCACGCTGGCGGCGACGGTCGAAAATGCCGATGGCGCGGTTTATGTCGTTTCTGACGCGCAGAGCCGCCAGCTGGCGGCGGGCGAGCAGGTTCAGAAAGGCGAGCGCGTGCGCACGGCGAAGGATTCGAACGCGGTGCTGCGACTTGCGGACGGCTCGACGGTCGAGATGCGCGAGCGCTCCGAGTTTTCGGTCACCGAAAACATGCGCGGCGTCACCATCCGGCTCGAACGCGGCGATGTGATAGTCGAAGCCGCCAAACAGCACAACGGTCGCCTGTACGTTCAGACGCCCGATTCGCTCGTCTCGGTCAAGGGCACGATTTTCGCGGTCGAAAGCGGCACGAAAGGCTCGCGCGTTTCGGTCGTTGAAGGCGAAGTGAAGGTCAATCACGCGGGCAAAGACGAAACCCTGCTTCCCGGCGACCAGACGACGACAAGCCGTAGTTTGGAAAGAACGACCGTGCAGCAGAACGTGGCGTGGAGCCGCAGCGCGACGCGCTATGCGAATCTCGTTTCGGAGCTGGCGAAACTGCGCCGCGAAGTTAATCAACGCGTCCAGTTGCCCGGCGTCCGTTATTCTTCCAAATTCGTCGATCTCGTGCCGGAAAACACTGTGTTCTACGCGGCGCTCCCGAATTTCAGCGAAACGCTTGCCGAATCGCAACGCATTATGCAGGAGCGCATCAGCCAGAATCCGGCGCTCGCCGAGTGGTGGAAAGGCAACAAAGGCAACGGCTCCGGCATTAACGAACAGATGTTGACGCGCGTGCGCGAGTTCGGTTCGCAGCTCGGCGATGAAATCGTCGTCAGCGCGGAGATGGACGCGAAGGGCGAGCCGAACGGCGTGCTCGTGCTGGGCGAAGTAAAAGATGCGGCGAGCTTCCGCGCGTATCTTGACGGGCAGCTCGCTCGCATCGCGAATGAATCCGGCGATATGCCGAGCGTCCGCATCATTGACGACCCGTTGACGGTAAAAGTAGCCGATACTCCGGTATCGACAACTGTAAACGGCAATGCGAAAACGAAAGATGCGCCGGCGAAAAACGCCGCGCCTAAATCCGAAGTATTCGTCTGGATTCACAACGACATCTTCGCCGCGTCTCCGCAGATTGAGCGTCTGCGCGGGCTGGCGACGACGCTGAACGCGCCGGGCACGAACCGCTTTGCGGGTTCGCCGTTCAACCAGCGCATCAACGATATTTACCGGGACGGCGCGGGACTGCTGGTCGCCGCCGACCTCGAAAAAATCATCGCCCAGACGGTAAGTCGTGATAATGAGCCGGGCGCGGAACGTCGCCGCGAAGGCTTCCAGCGGCTTGGCGTGATGAATTTGCGTCACTTCGTCGTCGAACAGAAGCAGGTCAACGGCAAAACTTTGAGCCGCGCCGCGCTGACCTTCAGCGAGCCGAATCGCGGCATCGCGTCGTGGCTCGCCGCGCCGGGTTCGATGGGCGCGCTGGACTTCATCTCGCCGAACGCGAACGTCGCGACTGCGTTTGTGGTTAAAGAACCGGCGCTGCTGGTTGACGATTTGCTCGGCTTTTTAGAGACGGTCGATCCTGAACTCAGACGCAATATGCAGGACATCGAAAAGACGCAGGGCTTCAGTATTCGCGACGATTTCGCCGCGCCGCTCGGCGGTGAGTTCGCCTTCGCGATTGACGGTCCTCTCTTCCCGACGCCTTCGTGGAAAGTCGTTCTGGAAGTTTATGACCAGGCGAAATTGCAGGGCACGTTCGAGCGCGCCATCGAAAAGCTGAACCAGTTTTCCGTGCTGCACGGCAAAGGTAAATTGATTTTGGAGAGCGCGGCGGCGGGCGACCGCACCTTTTACTCGATAAAATCCGCTAACACGGGAATCGAAGTGTATTACACATACGCGAACGGCTATCTGGTCGCCGCGCCGAGCCGCGCGCTGCTCGAACAGTCGATTAAGAATCGCGACGCAGGTCAAACGCTGGTTCGTTCGTCGAGATTTATGAGCACGCTGCCGCAGGACGGCAACACGAATTTCTCCGCGATTTTTTATCACGACCTCGCGCCGCTCATGCAGCCGCTCGCGGAAAGAATGAAGAATGCCGGCGGAGAGTTGACGGAGCAGCAGCGTCAGACGCTCGCCTCGATCGACACGAATGCGCCGCCGACGTTGGCTTACGCTTACGCGCAGGGCGACCGCATTACGCTTGCCGCGAATACGGAAGGCGGCGCGTTCGGCTTAAGTCCGGCGAGTCTTATCGGTCTGCCGCACTCATTTGAAATGCAGCATATTTTAATGAACGCATTGGACGATAAAAACGTACAAAAGAAGTAATGAACGGAAACAACGCAATTTAGCACAAAAACCGACGGGCGATTTCGAGCGCCCGTCGGTTTTTGTCGTGTTATGCGGAGCGTGTTTACCGGAGGGAATTACATGTTTGGCAGACCCGAATCCAGTAAGGAGAATATCGAATGAAAGATAACGTTATGTTAACCATCTCGTCTTTGCTCTCAATCCTCTTCTTTACGTTTCACCATGCGGACGATGTCGTCCGCGGAATGGCGCCGGGAAATCTTTCGAATCTCGTTCCGGTGATCTTCCTGGTCGCCTGGCTGTACGGAACAATGCTGGCGCTCGCCGAAAAGCGCTCGGGGTACATCATCGTCCTCGTATTGTCGCTGCTTGTAACGGGCATACCCATCCTTCACATGACGGGGTCGGGACTTGTCGGCGGCGACATCGCCAACTCCAGCGGAGCCTTCTTCTTCGTCTGGACGCTCATCGCGCTCGGCGTAACCACGCTCTTTTCCTTCATTCTCTCGGCTCGGGAGCTGTGGAGCCTGCAACGAGGCAAGTCTCGTCTAGTCCGACAACCCGAACTATGACGGGAATAGAAGTTCGGGAGGCGAACTAACAAATGCAAACATACTTGGAAACCAAAACTTGTAGCCTTATAATGATAGCGAAATGACAAGTGTTATCGAACTTGAACAACTGAGCGTGACGTTCGGAAAACGTCCGATTCTGAAATCTCTGAACGGCGCGCTCGGCGGGCGCGCCATCGGCTTGCTCGGACCGAACGGCGCGGGCAAGACGACGCTCATTCACACGCTGCTCGGCTTTCACCCGCCGACTTCCGGCACGGCGCGCATCTTCGGGCAGGATATTACTGGCGAAGCCAAGCAGGTGCGCGCGACCATCGGTTATATGCCGGAGAGCGATTCGTTTATCGCCAAAATGTCGTGCGTCCATTTCGTGCGTTTGATGGCGGAATTGTCCGGCATTCCCGCGAGTCACGCGCTCGAACGCGCGCACGAAGCTCTGTTTTACGTCGGCTTGGGCGAGGCGCGTTATCGTCCGGTCGATAGCTATTCGCTCGGTATGAAGCAGCTTGCCAAGCTCGCCCAGGCGATAGTTCACGGACCGAAACTGATTATTTTAGATGAACCGACTAACGGACTTGACCCGCCGACGCGGAGCCGCATGATTTCGCTTATTCGTCAGATTCGCGACGGCGGTCGGGCGCGCATTCTTTTATCGTCGCATCTGCTGCGCGACGTTGAAGAATGTTGCGACGAGATTCTCGTTCTGAAGGACGGATACATCGCCGCCAACTGTAATCTGGAAGAGGAGCGCAAGGCGAACCGCAAATTTATCGAGCTTGAGACGCGCGGCGGCGACCGTGCGGCGTTTGTCGAAGCTATTAGTAATTTAGGCTGCGAGTGCGCTCTGTCGGGCGAGCGGCGCATAAAATTAATTATGAATGAGACGGTCGAAATAAGCGATTTGTATCGCCTCGCGCTCGAACACGGGGTGCAGATCAGGCGTCTCAATTTCAAGCGTGATTCGCTCGAAGACATTTTTCTGAAGGCGATGGAAAACGGAAATACGACTGACGGCGCGAGCGCGCAGGTCAATAACGCAAACGCGATTCAGAACGCGGATACGCGGGCGAACGGGAGGGCGGACGATGGCGGTTTATGAGCATTTATACGGGGCGTATGAAGGCGAGTCGCATTCGGCTTTGTCGCGCTTTCTGGTGATACCGCGCTACGCGCTGCGCGAAGTTTTCAAGTCGAAGCTGTTTACGACGATTTTTATCCTGTGCTTTATCTACCCGCTCGTCGCGGCAATCCTGGTTTATCTGCATCATAACGTGAACGCGCTCGCGCTGCTGCAAATAAACGTTCGCGAGCTGCTGCCGATCGACGCCACGTTCTTTCGAACTTTTGTAGAGCTTCAAGGCGCGTTTGCTTTTATCCTGACGGTGCTCGTCGCGCCGCCGCTCATCTCGCGCGATTTGTCGAACAATGCTCTGCCGCTTTATCTGTGCCGCCCGCTTTCGCGCGCCGAGTATGTGCTCGGCAAGATGGTTGTCGTTGTGTTCCTGCTTTCATTGATAACGTGGATTCCGGGCTTGCTAATCTTCTTTTTTCAAGCGTCTCTCGCCGGCTTGACGTGGCTGTGGGCGAATCTGTGGATGATTTGGGCGATTTTCTTCGGATTCATGGTCTGGATTATCCTGCTGTCTTTACTGGCGCTCGCCGTCTCGTCGCTCGTCAGGTGGCGCGTGGTGGCGAGCGGCGCGCTGCTCGGACTGTTCTTCGTGCCGAGCGCGTTCGGCGAAATCGTCAATCAGCTTTTTCTGACGCGGGCGGGACATTTGATTAGCTTGTGGGCGTCGATAAACAGCATCTGGCGCGGATTGTTCGGACTCTTCGTGCGGCAGACCGGAAGCATTCGCGGAAAAGTCGACAATCCGATTTACGACGGACAGTTTTTTGACATCGCGCTGCTGGAGCCGCCGCTCTGGGCTTCGTGGCTGGTCATCGCGCTGGTCTGCGCCGTATGCGTCTGGCTGCTCTCGCGCAAGGTGCGCGCTTACGAGGTGATTAAATGACGCCGACAACTACATCATCGACAACCGCGTCGTCGTCGACGCCTGCATCGTTTCAACCATCAATAGCGTCGGGCGCTTCCGTCGCCGCATCATCCGAAAAGATGATTGTCTTTGAAGACGTGTCGAAATTCTACGGCGAGATTCTCGGCGTCAATCGAGTTAATTTGCAGATTGCGCCCGGAATTACGAGTCTCGTCGGACCGAACGGGTCGGGCAAGACGACTTTGATGAATCTGATGACGGGGCTGATTAAGCCAAGGAGCGGGCGCATTAGTGTTCTCGGCATATCGCCCGACGACCCGGAAGCGCTCTTTCAAAAGCTCGGTTACTGCTCGCAGTTCGATTCGTTTCCGCGCGGCGCGACCGCCCGCGAGTTTATCGAATTTTACCTGCGCGTGCACGGTTATACGAAACAGGAAACCGCCGAGATGACGCACGCGGCGCTCGAACGCGTGTCGCTGGTGGAAGCGGCAGACCGCAAAGTTTCGGCGTTTAGTAAGGGAATGCGGCAGCGCGTCCGGCTCGCGCAGTCTATCGCGCATAATCCTTCGGTGCTCGTTCTGGACGAGCCTCTGAACGGGCTTGACCCGATGGCGCGCGCCGAAATCATCCGCCTGTTTCGCCAGCTCGCCGACGCCGGAATGTATCTTATTATCTCAAGCCACATTCTGCACGAAGTGGATATGATGAGCGACAGCGTCGTGTTGCTGCATAACGGTTACGTCGTCGCGGAAGGCGAAGTCCACGGCGTGCGCGATGAAATCGAAGAACATCCGATTCAGATTCTGATTCGCTGCGACCGACCGCAGGTCTTAGCCGCGCGTCTGTTCGAACACGAGCACACGGTCGAAGCGCGCATCCACGAAGACCGTCAGGGCTTGTTTGTTAAAACGCGCCGACCGGATGATTTTTATCTGCTGCTGAACAAGGTGATTACCGAGCAGAATCTGCAAATCGAATCGGTGGCGCCCGTCGACGACGACCTGAATGCCGTCTATCAATACTTAATCACATCCGACGGAGGGCAAACCCGATGAGTTCAACGTCTGAAATCAGAGAACAGGCTGCCGCAGCAAATGTGAGCGAGGCGCCTGCGAGCACGCGGGCGCGAGCGTCTTCCTGGTCGCTGTGGACGCGGCAGACTCTTGCCGTTATGCGTCTTGAAATCAGGAAAAACTTTTTGAGCCGCCGCGCTTTTCTGCTTTATTTGATTGCGGGCTCGCCGCTCGTTCTGCTGTCGCTGTTCGCGATTTTTCGGATGCCGACCGACGATGCGGGAAGCTTCGGCGAATTGAGCATCGCCTATGCGGCGATATACGGCGGGCTGATTCTTCGCACGCTCGTCTTCTTCGGCTGCGCGTGGGTTTTTATGAATCTGTTTCGCGGCGAGGTGGTTGACCGGAGTTTGCACTACTATTTTCTCGCGCCCGTCCGGCGCGAAGTCCTCGTCGTCGGCAAGTATCTGTCGGGACTCATCGCGACTGTCGCGCTTTTCAGCATCACGACGGTCGCCTCGATGTTGATACTCTATTTCTCGATTTACCCGTCGGAGTCCTCGCGATACTTTTTCGAGGGCGCGGGCGCAGGTCAGCTGCTCGCTTATCTTGGAGTCACAATCCTGGCGTGCATCGGATACGGCGCGGTCTTTCTGCTGGTCGGGCTGTTTTTCCGCAACCCGATTATTCCGGGTTTGCTGCTCTACGGCTGGGAGTGGATTAACTTTCTGCTGCCGCCGCTGCTCAAGAAGATAAGCGTGATTCATTACCTGCACTCGCTCGTGCCCGTGCCGCTGCCCGAAGGACCGTTCGCGGTGCTCGTCGAACCGACGCCGGCGTGGATTTCCGTGCCGAGTCTGCTTCTGTTTACAGGCGTCGTGCTCTTTCTCGCGAGCCTGCACATACGCCGCATGGAGATTAGCTATGCGGGCGAATAACCGGAAGGATATGCGTACGGATGAATTCTTACCGCTCACGTTGAAATCGATTCGCCGCGTTCGAAAATTGCCGCGCGCCGGATTTCTGCTTTCAACATTTTTAGGATTAGCCCTGCTGCTCGCCGGTTCATCGGGCTGTGCGCCGTCTTCTTCGCCGGGCGACGGCAGCCAGAGTCCGCCCGCTTCGGCGTCAAACGACTTGCCCGAGCTTACTGAAGAGACGATTCGCGAGCAAATCAATGAGACGCGCGTCTGGGAAGTGCCGGAAGAGAACGGAGCCGCCGAGCCGATTACCTGGAACTTTGACGAAGACGAACCGAAAGAAATCGCCGTCGTCGAGAAACAGGTGGAAGCCGAGCGCGCGATGATTGTCCTGGACATCAAAACCAGGTCGGCTCCGGGCTGGCGCAACCCGCGTGCGCTCGAAGGACAAATTCGCACGCAGTGGGAACTAAGAACCGGCTGGGTGTTGCGAAAGTGGGAAATAGTCAAAACCGAGAATATCTCGATGAAGTACAAAAATCTTCCCAAGCCGCCGGCGCAAAATTCCAACCGTTGATTATTGCTTAAAAATCTCGACGCGGCGCTCGCGTCGAACGATACAAAATAGCCGGTAAAGCGCGGTCAGGTTCGGGCTGCACGATACGACATCAACTCCAAAACATTGGCTGCCGGTGTGCAGCCTTGAGAAAAAGACTTCAAGAGCCACGGAAATTAAAAGAACAAAATCTCGACTAAAGACGCGCCGTAAATGCTCCCTTTTGAGACAGATAAAGCGATAATGCATTTAGAGCAAATTTCCACGGAATTTCAAAAACTATCCGATATTTTTTTGTTGCGCCCCGGCGACAGCGTATGCTAGCATCGAAATAGCCGTTAGCCTTTCGGATAGTCCGGTACCGAACCGACGGCGACCGTTTCATCCAGTCTGCATTTTCTCAGTAATTTCTACCAGGCTTTTCCATTTTGCCTATTTTTACATTTTTCCGCTGAGTAATCGTCATCCGTTCGTCCTTGCCCTTGTCTCGTCCCCAACTTCTACAGGAAGGAAGAAAGTCTATGAAAACCCATAATACGCCCGTCAATGTTGTCCGGAAGCTGCTACTGTTTTCGCTTGTTCTCCTTTGTCTGGAAGCCGCGCCCGTCGCTGCCGCTTCTTCGGTCCGGCTCGACCATAGCTTCAGGGCGTTCGTTCCCGCTTACAATGATTTGGTGTCTGCTGCCGCCATTCAGCCAGACGGCAAGCTGCTGGTGGCGGGCGAATTCCAATTTGTCAACGGGTTAGGCATCGCCAAAATAATCCGGCTTAACCCGGACGGCTCGATTGACACGTCGTTTAATCAAAACTGCTGCCGTTTAGGCGGCATCCATAACCAGTTCATTACCGATATCAAAGTTCTGCCGGACGGAAAGATTTTATTGCGCGGTGTTTTTGGAATTTTTAACGGTTTGTATATGCAGACGCTTCTGATTCGCTTAAATCCGGACGGAACGATGGACACTACGTTTCGAAGCACATATAACACCGGTCACAGCGGGTTTATCGGCTTTCAATCAGATGGCAAGCTTATTATTACCGACCTCGAAATCGGCAGATTAAATCCGGACGGAAGCTCGGATGCGGCATTTAACAGAACACTCGTGCTCAGAGCGCAGGCGATGACCATCATGCCGAACGATAAAATTATTGTCGGCGGCAACAGCAGCCTCAGCAGCTTAGACCCGCCATCGCCTTATCTTCGGCGCCTGAACGCGGACGGAACGCCGGACATCGAGCTTCAATTTACCGGCACCGCTTTTACGGCGCTGCACGCTCTGCCGGACGGCAAATTACTGGTCGGCACCGACAAAGGACTTTTCAGATACAATGCCGACGGCAGTATCGATTCTACCTTTCCCCGATTAGCCGGCGCGGTTTACGATATAAAATTGACCGCCGACAATAAAATTCTGGTCGGCGGATACGGCGTCCGGCGACTCCTGCCGAACGGCTCAATCGACCCGACGTTCAGCGTTCTCTCGACTACTTTTAACGTCCGTCATTTAGAAATTCAAGCGGACGGGAAGATAATCGCCGCCGGGCTTCCATTCGTAGTGCCCGGCTCGCCGACGCCGAAGGTGATTCTCCGCTTTGAGCCGGACGGCGCGTTGGACGAAACCTACAATGTAACTCTGGCGTCAATCTCAGGCATCGGCAGAGATGTGACTAAAATTGTGCCGCAGCCGGACGGAAAGGTTCTGGCGCTCGGTTATTACCCGAAACGCGACGACGTAACTATCAAAGGCGTCGTCCGGCTCAATAACGACGGCAGTCTGGACAATGGTTTTACTCCATTTTTAAGATTTACGGTTTACGACTTTGCTTTACAGTCCGACGGGAAAATACTGATTGCAGCTGAAGGCGACGCATCCAGCCAGCAGGATGTCTTTCTGGGCAGGATAAACGCCGACGGCTCGCCGGATAACTCGTTTAATTCTCCGTTTACGGGCAATTCCGGCGTTATCGACAGCATCACCGTGCAGCCGGACGGCAAAATTCTGCTGACCGGCTCGTGGCGCAGCGGCTCCGCACCGGCAAATAATTTAGTCAGGTTAAATCCGGACGGCTCTATCGACTCCGGTTTTAATATCGTGAGCGGTTTATCGCGCGATTTATTCCGCAAATCCTTTCTGCAGCCGAACGGTCAGATAATCACCTTCGGCGGTGCCGGAATTGCCCGATACAACGGCAACGGCTCGCCGGATACAAATTTTTCAGCGCCGTTCACGGGCATTAATGATGTTGCTGTTCAGCGGGACGGGAAGCTTTTAGTTGCCAGCCCGTTTACTCACGGATTTATTCGTCTCTACGTTAATGGAGCGCGGGATTTTACTTTTGCCCCCAGCCAGCAATTTAGAGTATTGACCATCAAAATACAAAAGAACAATAAGATTCTGGTCGGCGGTCGGGCGGATGATTCACCACTTATGGGGCTGGGAAGACTGAATCCGAATGGTCACAGGGATTGGGGATCCAATCCGCTCACTTCATCCTCACATATCAACGATATTGAATTACAGCCGGACGGTAAAATTCTTTTAGGCGGCGACACGATTGTGGTTTCCGGCTTCACTCGCTTCGGAGTCGTTCGCCTGCATAATTACATCGGAACGCCGTTCGATTTTGACGGCGACGGTCAATCCGATATTTCCGTGTTTCGTCCGTCGAATGGCTACTGGTATCTGCTCGGCTCGCAATCCGGTTTCAACGCCGCGCAATTCGGTCTCGCCGCCGATAAGCTCGCGCCCGCCGATTTTGATGGTGACGGCAAAACCGACCTGGCAGTTTTCAGTTCTTCAAACGGGGACTGGCGCATTTTGCGGAGCTCGGATAATACGGCTTCAGTTCTGCATTTCGGCGCGAACGGCGATGTACCGCGTCCCGGCGATTTCGACGGCGACGGGCGGGCGGATATCGCCGTCTGGCGACCTTCGGACGGCGTGTGGCACTGGATTGACAGCTCGACCAATCAATATAATGCCAGACAATTCGGCACCGCCGGCGATATTCCGTTAATTGCTGACTTCGACATCGACGGCAAATCGGACATCGCCGTTTTCCGTCCGGCAGACGGTTTCTGGCATCTGGTAATCAGTTCTAGCGGGATTCCGGTTTCCGTTCAATTCGGCACAAACGGCGACATTCCCGCTGTCGGCGATTTCGACGCCGACGGCAGAACCGATGTTGCTGTCTGGCGTCCGTCGAACGGAACCTGGTATCAAAGATCCAGCCTGCACGGTCAAGTCAGCGTCGTCCAATTCGGCACGAACGGCGATATTCCGGCAGTCGGAGATTATGATGGTGATGGTATATCGGACATTGCCGTCTGGCGACCTGCCGACGGCGTCTGGTATCTTTTGCAAAGCCTCTCGGGTTTCAGTGCGATTCGATTCGGCACCGGCGGCGATGTGCCCGTTCCATCGGCATTCGCCCGTTAACGTCCGGATTTTACAAAATAATTTGTCGCTCTAAGCGAATATTCAAAGTATCCGGGAAGGTTTCAGAGGTCTGTTTCGAAAACGCCCGTTAGCGAGACAGCCGCCCGCCGTCCTGAAGCGTTTCATAATTCAGGCTTTGTGTCTAAATTAAGGCTTTGTCGTAAAAATTCGTCTCATCGACGGCTTTCGCGGCAAAGCCTTAATTTGTCATCTGAATTCGCCGCAAATCGCTGACTTCCGGCGTTTAAAATCATTAACATGGCTTTGCACCAAAAGTCAGAAATTTTAAGCAGTTTTGGTGCAAAACAAACGAGGCGGAAGCCCGCGCGTCCGGCTTGGGCGCATCAAGCTAATGTAACTGCGCCCAAGCCGGACGCGCGGGCTTCTGCCTTTTTGATACCTATGGCGCAAAATGCCAAATTTAAGCGCTTTTGGTGCAAAGCCCATTAACATCAATATTGGAAAGTCGTTCCGAAACGCGATTCATCGTCAAGGACGCAGATGCCGGGATTAACTTTATCGAGGACCCGCAAAACCGCGTAACCGGTTTGATTCTTCGTCTGAACGGAAAAGAAATGCGAGCCGGGAAGATTGAGTAATTAAAAACGGATGGTCTCGTCGCGAAAGATTTATTCGTGCCCTGCGGCGTGAAAAATCTTTGCCTGCTTTCGCTGAACGGCAGGCTGTTTTGCTCTCTGGCAAAGTTATCGTTTCTGTTTGACGAAACCGGCGCGGCGACGCGTGTTTTCCCAATTTTTGTGAAAGTCGGCTTCCTGTTCCGCGGTCAAAACGTGCCCGTCCGCTTTATCAATCAGAACGGTGATGGCGCCGGGCGACCAGCCTTGCTCAATCAGTTTCGGAATATCGGCGGTAAAAGTCCAGACGCGTTCGTTTTCGCGCGCCAGACGAACTTCCTCGACCTCCGCTTCGGTCAGCTCCGGGTCGGCTTCGATAATCTTTTCTACTTCTTTTCGGGCAGTGTTTAGCGCTTCGTTTAAATCGGACATAAGACACATTTCGGAAAAATCGCGTTCGGGCTTTGATAAAAGCTGCAAAATTATAAAAGACGTTTATTTATGAAGAATTCTGAATTGATGATTATTCGGCAAATCGCAGTGATTTTTAAACTTCTGCACAATGCTCGAAAGGTCGATTATTTTATCGTTGAAAACGTGAATCGTATTAGTCTGATTATCAAAGGCGGCGAGGGAAGTTTGCTCTCCGGCAGCGCCCGACGCTTTCTCGACTTCCGTAAATGACGCGTCGGTTCTTTCCATTCCGGTTCCGATGCGTCCGGTTATTTTGTAAATTCTATAAATCATTTTTTATTTCCTTTAAAACGTACCTGATTTTTTGTTACGATTCTTGTCTTTTCAGTTTAAGCAATGCTTTAAGAGGCATTTGTCGGAATCGAAATCTGCCCGTGAGGACGATTTACGTAAAATTCGTCAGGCTCCGGTATTTTAGCCGATTCTGAAACTTGTGATATCAATCGTAGTATAGTCGGGATAACCGTATCAATTTCAGGCTTAACCAGATATGCGTGAGCGCCAGCCGCCAGCCCTTCTTGCCTGTCGATTTCGTAAGCGTCGTTTGAATAAAAGACAATCGGAGTCCGCGGGTTAAATTCGCGCAATTGCCGGCATAACTCTAAATCGCTTCCGTCTGAAAATCCGCTGCCCAGTAAATACAAATCGAAATGTTTGCCGCGAGCCTCCTGAAAAGCCTCTTTAATGGTATGCGCAAACAAAATATCGATACCTGAAAATCCGAGTAATGCGCTTAACATAAAACAAGCATCTTCATTATCTTCGGCATAGAGAACGCGATGGCGATTCGGAAATTTCATGGTTTTATCCCCGCAAATTTTGCGACGGACAGAATTCCGATATAACTCGAAATTCTGTCCGTCCCCGCCCTTGTTCGTTCCTGGTATCTATGCTTTCCATAGATTTTGTTCGCGTTTGTGGCAGATGCTTTATGAGTAAACGCTGCGCAATCGGCGGAATTTCGCCGTTCATTCGTCGTTTATTTGAAATTTTCGGGCATACTTTCCCAATCCAGAATTTTCTCGTCCGAATAAACCTTTTCCGAACGGCTGTTTTCACGACGTTCGGAAATCCAATTTTTAACCGTGTTGACAATCCCGTGTTGAGCGTCGCTTTCGTCTTTTGGAGTCTCGACGGCGGCTTCGGTTTTTTTCGGCTCGTCCTTTTTATTTCGTTTGACTATTTTAATCGCGTCTTTATTCATAATGTGAATGTCCGGCTAAATAATAATGAGGTGAAAAAAAAGAAGGACGGCTTTTATTAGGGTGAAAGCCATCCTTCAAAACAGCTTTCGCTATCAAAAACATAGTGGTTGCTGGGAAAGGAGTAAACCATGTCAAGCAAGCCTGCGTCATTTGCACTCGTAAACAAAAATGCGTTGCCCGAATTAAAGCTTGGAGGAACTTAAATTTCGTTCAATGACTGAGCCATACTGTAAATTTACCCGTTT
>DASVWG010000231.1:0-16284 GCA_036389695.1 Pyrinomonadaceae bacterium | reverse complement strand
CAAATAATTCTTCTTTGGGAAAATTTTTTGTGGCTTGGTAAATCAGCAGCGTCAGTTGATGAGATTTTTCCCAAACCTTCAACTCTCTAAAATTTCTCATTTCCTTAAAGCTGACCGCTGATAGCTGATAGCTGACTGCTTTTTTTATCTTCTTCCGCCGAACGGTCCTGACGAAATAGATTGAATAATCGGCATATAAATCGCCAGCAGAATCGTAATCACGACGCCCGCCATAATGACCAGAATCATCGGTTCGAGCAGCGTGGTTAATTGTTCCAGCCGCACTTCGGTTTCGGCGTCGTAAAAGTTTGCCACTTCGTCGAGCATCTCGCGCAGGCTGCCGGATTTTTCGCCGATGCCAATCATATCGAGCGCGAGTTCCGGCATCCAGTTCGCTTTGTTTAAGGCTTCGGTAAAGCCGCGACCTTCGCGAATCATCGGCAGAACGGCTTGACTGCGGCGGCGCAATTCCAGATTCGTAATCGCTTCCGAAGCGATGTCCCACGAATCGGGAACGGTAATGCCGCCCGCCAGCAGCGTCGAAATCGAGCGCGCCAATTGCGCCGTCGTCATCTGTTTTATCAAATTTCCGGCGAGCGGCAATTTCAGCAGAAACGCGTGGAAAATAAGCCGCCCGCCCGGCGTGCGGAGCCAGAGATACGTCGCAAAAATAAAAATCAGAATCATCGGCAACAGCCACCAGAAATTGCCGGCGACAAAATTGGAGATGCCCATCACGAAGAGCGTTATCGTCGGCAAGCCTTTGTTGGCGCTCAAGCCTTTAAACAAATCCGACATACGCGGCACGACGTAAAGCGTCAGAAACATCACCATAAACGACGCCGCCAGCAGCAAAAACGCCGGATACGCCAGCGCGCCGCGCAATTTGCGCGAAACGCCGACGCTGCGTTTCAGGTAATCGACATAACGCGCCAGCACGTCGTCGAGCGCGCCGCTGCGCTCGCCTGCCAGGATTGACGCCGTGTAGATTTTCGGAAAAATTCCCTGCGCTTCGAAGGCTTCGGAAAGCGGCACGCCGCTTTTGATTTTTTCTTCCACGTCCACCAGAACGTCGCGCATCGCCGAAGACTGCGAGCGCGCTTTCAGCAAATTGATTGACTGCAAAACCGGGATTCCCGCGCGCAGCAAAGCCGAAAGCTGTTGATTAAAAAGCAGAAAATCGCCCGATTTGACGCGTGATTTTTTGTGCCCGCTAAACGGCAAAACGGCGGACAGCCCCCTTTCGGCGCTCGACACGGCGAAAACGCGAAAGCCTTCGCTTTCGAGCCGCGTTTTCGCTTCCGAAGGCGCGGTCGCTTCGATAATGCGTGTAATCACTTCGCCCGAAGGCGTTCCCAGACGACAGATAAATTCAGCCATATTAAAATTTTCGATTTGCGATTGCCGATTTCGATTGGATAGGGATTTTGCTTCGCAAAAAATTATTTTAAGTTTAATAAGATGAGTGAAAAAGGTAAAAGTTCGCCGCGAATTTTCGGAAAAAATCCGGTTTTCCCCGTATAATCGCCAATCGCCAATCTAAAATCGCAAATTACGTCGAGTATATCACGCTTTTTCGGGAAAAAAGGTTGCAAACTTTTCTTTGCGGTGACGCAACGAAAATTCTTTTCGCCACATCAAAAATTTATCTTGCTTTGTTTAGCGGACGTCACCTAAAATGAATTTAAAATTAGAGGAGATTTTATGGCTGTAAATGGTTTTGTGGAAATCAGCCGGTTGCGCGGGTTTTTATCGTGGAATTTATTGTGTGCCGTGCTGATATTTTCTGCCGCGACCGGCTTTGCCCAGACGCCTCAGAGAACTCCGCCGTCAGGTGACGACGACGTAATCAAAGTTCCCACGGATTTGGTGACCCTGACCCTGACCGTCACCGACCAATACGGACGCTACGTTTCCGGCTTGCAGAAAAACGCTTTTACCGTTTTCGACAACAATCAGGAACAGGAAATTACATTTTTCAGCGATGTGGACGCGCCCGTGTCAATCGGCATTCTGTTCGACGTTTCCGGCTCGATGAGCGGCGAGAAAATCGCGCGGGCGCGCAAGGCGCTCGAACGCTTTATCAACACCAGCCATCCGATGGACGAATATTTTCTGATTGCCTTTAACACGCGCGCGCAGCTGCTGCTCGACCGCACGCGCGACGGCGAAGCGGTTTTAAACAAGCTGACGCTCGTCCAGCCGAAACACAACACGGCGCTTTACGACGCCTGTTATCTCGGCATCGAGCGCGTCACGCGCGGCACGCACCAGAAAAAAGCGATGTTGATTATCAGCGACGGTCAGGACAACAGCTCGCGCTATAATTTCGGCGAGGTGCGCCGCCTGATGAAAGAAGCCGACGTGACGGTCTACGCCGTCGGCATCGTTGACGGCAACGATTCGTCGAGCACGGTCGGTATGCAGGGACAGGCTTTTCTGGACGAGCTTTCGGGCGTTACGGGCGGAAAATCTTTCTACCCGCAGACGAACGTCGAAATGGACGAAATTTTTGAGCGCATCGCGCTCGAGCTGCGTCATCAATATTCAATCGGCTACACGCCGAAAGATTTCAACCTCGACGGAAAATGGCGCAAGGTAAAAGTTAAGGTCAAACCTCCGCGCGGTTTGCCGCGTCTAATAGTCCGCGGTCGTGAAGGCTACTATGCCACGCCGAACACGCCTGAATAAACCGGATTTTGGAATTAATCCGGATTTTGGACTTTAGAGATTTACGGATTGGAAATTAAATGAATACAAAACGGACGAATATTTTTCTGCTTGTCTGCGGTTTGATTTTAACGGCGACTTTCGCTTTTCTGAATTACCCGCAGGCAAAGGCGCAAACCAACACTCAAAGCTCGCGTCCGACCGCGACGCCGACGCCGAAAACCAACGCTTCACCGGCGGTTTCGCCGACTGTCGAAGAAGACGACGAAGTTATTAAAGTCAAAACCGAGCTGGTCAATCTTAACGTGCGCATCGTCGACCGCAACAATCGCCCGATTGGCAGCGTCTCGCAGCGCGAAGTAAAAATTTACGAGGACAACGTGCTGCAAACGATTGACGGCTTTACAAAGGCGGAAGTTCCGACCAATTACGCGCTGGTGATTGACAATTCCGGCTCGCTTCGCCATCAGCTGGAAAAAGTAATCGACGCCAGCAAAATCATCGTCAACACGAATCGACCGGGCGACGAAACGAGCGTCGTGCGCTTTGTCAGCTCCGACAAAATCGAGGTCGTGCAGGATTTTACGCCGAACAAAGCCGACGTCAACGAAGCGCTCGACAATCTTTTCATCGAAGGCGGGCAGACGGCGATTATCGACGCCGTTTATCTGGCGGCGGAAAAAGTCGATTCCTACGAAAAAACGCGCAATCCGAACGAAAAGAAACGCCGCGCGCTGATTCTGGTTTCCGACGGCGAAGACCGCGACAGCTATTACAACGAGCAGCAGCTTTTTGAGCTCCTTCGTGAATCCGACGTGCAGATTTACGCCATCGGATTTACGACCGATTTGAGCAAAGAGGGCGGTTTTATCACGAAAAGCCCGAAAGCCAAATCCGAAGCGTTTCTGAAGCGCCTCGCCGAAGAAACCGGCGGCAAAGCTTATTTTCCGCAGGCGATAACCGAGCTCGAGACGATTGCCAGAGACATCGCCTCGGAACTGCGGACGCAGTATGTCATCAGTTATTACCCGACCAATGACGAAAACGACGGGCGTTTCAGAAACATCCGCGTCGTCGTCGATGACGGACCGAATAAACAAAAACGAATCGCCATCACGCGCACCGGCAGAACCGCCGTCACCGAAGAACCGGGCGCGAAACCGACTTTGCAGACGACGAATCAATCAAAGCCGAATAATTAATAAATTTTAAGGCGAAAAAACAAAAGGTAAAAGGCAAAACCAAGAAAGCGACTTTCTTTCATTTTTGCCTTTTACCTTTTACCTTTTGCCTTCTACTTATTTATTTTTCGGGCACGGAGCCGGAAATCTTCTTGCGCGTCGTCTCGCCGGTTTCAATAACGGGAATGCCGTCGGCAACTTCCGAATGCGGGCGCGGAATGACGTGAACCGCCGTGACCGTGCCGACGCGCCGCGCCGCCGCCGCGCCCGCGTCGACCGCCGCGCGAACCGCGCCGACTTCGCCGCGCACGATTGCCGTGACGAGTCCCGCATCGACTTTTTCGTAGCCGACCAGACGGACGTTTGCCGCTTTGACCATCGCATCGGCGGCTTCAATCATCGCCACCAAGCCCATACATTCGACCATTCCGAGTGCTTCCATAAATTTTTAAAACGAAATTTTCCGTTTCCCTTTCAACCGAATTTGCGTAAAAAACGCGTCGATGTAATTTCTATCTAATATATAACATTGCCAGCAGAATTCCGACCGCGAAAAGCGCCAGAACCAGAGCGGCGACGAGAAACCAGACGTTCGACGCGCTTTCCGGTTCGTCCCAGATGACCTCGACGGTTTTCTTCTGCGCCGGTGTTCGCGCGCTTCGCCGCAGCGACGCGGCGGATTTTAATTTTGTTTCCGCCGGCGCGGGAGGAATTTTGTCAGCTCCGTCTTCAACCGGCATTTCGGACGGTTTCGCAATCGGCGCGTCGAAATTTTCGACGGCGTCCGTGAGCGGCTGCGTTTTGGCGTTGTTCTCGTCGAAAATCTCTTCGCGCTGCCGTGTCGCGCCCGTCGCCTTGTCGCGCAAATCGGTTTTTTCGATTTCAGGCGCGAGCGACGAGCCGCAATTGTAGCAAAAAAGCGCCTGCGGGCGAACGGGCGCGCCGCAAGCGTTACAAACTGGATTTTCAACCGGATTTTCAGTCATTGTCATGCAGATTAAAAAACTTATGGCGTGCGAATCGTGGTGGAGAGTTCTTTTATTATCGCCGGAACTTCCGACAGCGTTTTCGGCACGAATTTTTTGCCGCCGCTTTCCTTAGTCAGCCTGTCGATAATTTTCGTCGAAACTTTTTCCTCCGAGATGCCGACGACGTAGACCCGAATCTGATTGTCTTTCAAAAACTTCAAAACCTCTTCGATTTTCAATTTGCTCTGGCGGTCGTCGCCGTCGGTCAGCAGAATCAAAAGTTTTCGCCGCGACGCTTCACTGTTCGCTTTTTCGACGAGATGCCGCGCGGAAAAATCGACCGCGTCGAGAATCGCCGTCAAACCGCCTTCGACATACATCTCGTCAGCCGCCCTGTGAAGCTCGTCTTTGCTGACGGTAAAATCCTGCAGCAGCGAGATTTTATCGGTGCTGACGAAACGCACCAGAAACGTCTCGTCGTCCGCCTTGTTTTCCTCGACGATGTCTTTGGCTATCTCGATAATTCTGTCCAGCATCGACCGAAACGAGCCGGAATTATCCACGACGATGCCGTAACTGATTGGAACAGTCGCTTTCTGCGTCGTTCCGGCGGCAGGTTTATTTTGCGCGAAAGAATTTGCCAGCGATAAAACCAACAGCAGAACGATTGATGAAAAAACTTTTTTCATTCGAAGAAATTTTCCTTAATATTAAACCGCCACCGGAAATCTATCCGCAACCCGCTTGAAAGCCTGCGCTATCCCGGCTTCAAAACTTTTATCTTCGCGATGTTCCAGAATCATCCGCATCAAAACATCGTCGGGATAAGATTTTTCATTTCTCTTTACTAATGCAAGTATTTCAAGAAAAATTCGATGCTGGATTTCATTTATGCGCCTGATTTTCGACTGATTCGAGATATTTTCCGTTCCAATCTCATAAGAGTCCCGCGCTTCGATGGTAAGTTCGTGTCCGAGTCGAACCAGAAATTCCACTCGCTCTTGGTTTGAAAGATTGGAAAAAAAATTTAATGCCTCTTCGACTTTCATAACTTACCCGATTATTTCGCGTTCCAGCAAATTCAAATCAAAGCCTCTTTCTTCAAGCACTTTACAGCGCACATTTCCGTTCAGAATTCTTCCGTCAGATTTTACTTTCAACGATTCAACTTTTCCGGCTTGCAAAGATTCGATGATTTTTTGATTGCTCTGCTTTCGCCAAAACTTTATTGAAAAACGAGCGATGCCTTTTTCCAGAGTTTCGTCGGAATGAATTCGACGAAGCGGCGGCAGATTTTTCTTCATACTTTGGCAAAGATTTCTCTTTCTTCGCCCAAATCGCGCGCCGAGGGCGTGATGATTGTCCTGGCGTTGACGTAAATTTTCTCGCCGTTTTCAATCGCCTTGCGCACGTCGTCTTCGCTGACGAAATCCAGAGCTTTCGCCTTCGCGCCGTTGGTCGAAGCCGCTTCCTGCGGCTTCAATTCGTGAATAATCGTTTTCACGGGACTGGCTGAAGGTGCAGTCTCGGTTTGCTGCGTCGCCGCACCGTTTGTCGGCGCGGGCGCTTCCGGCGACGGCGTTTCCGCCAGCTTCTTCGACAAAAACTTATCGACAATCGCCGCGATTTCTTCACGCTTAACCGTGTGTCTCTGCGGAATTGCAGGCTGCGAAATCGGCGCGGCTTGACTTTGGACTTGGGGCTTGGGACTTTGGACTTTCGCGTTGACGGGCTTCGTCTCGAACGCCACGCGCTTGATGTCCATCAAGTGAATCGGCGAGACGTTGTCGGACGTCACGTTGCCGCCCCACGAGCCGCAGCCTAAAGTCATCGAAGGCGATAAATCGGTCGAAAAACCGATTGCGCCGTGTGTCGTCGGCGAATTGATGACGACGCGCGAAGCGGGCATTTGCTCGCCGTAACGAATCGCGGCTTCGCGATTCTGCGTGTGCATCCCGGCAGTGTGTCCCATTCCGCCGAATTTCAAAATCTCATAACAGCGACTTGCGCCTTCCTCGATGCCGTCGACGACGAAAAACGCGAGCGTCGGCGAAAGCTTTTCGATTGACCAGGGGAAATCGCGCCCGACGCCGCCGCAATCGGCAAGCAGACAGCGCGTGCCGCTCGGCACGGAAACGCCCGCTAAATTGGCGATATATTCGGCTGATTTGCCGACTATTCCGGCGTTTAAGGTTCTCTGCGGCGTCAGCAGAATTTTCGCCACCGCGTCGGCTTCGGTCTGATTCAGAAAATGTCCGCCCTGTAATTTGAATTGCTCACGAACTTGCGAAACAAGCGGCGCATCGACAACAACCGATTGCTCGGACGCGCAGATTGTTCCGTTATCGAAACAGGTTCCGGTCAGAATGTCCGAGACGGCTTTTTCGACGTTTGCCGTTCTTTCGATAAAACACGGAACGTTTCCCGGTCCGACGCCGAACGCCGGTTTGCCCGACGAATATGCGGCGCGCACCAAGCCGATTCCGCCCGTCGCCAAAATCACGGCGGTTTGCTTGTGCTTCATCAAGGCTTCCGTGCCTTCGATGGTCGCGGTCGAAAGACATTGAATCGCTTCGGCGGGCAAGCCTTCCTGAACGGCGACTTCGCGCAGAACGCGCGTCGTTTCGGCGATGCAGCGCTGGGCTGAAGGATGTGGCGAAAGGACAATCGAGTTGCGGGATTTGATGGCGATGATGATTTTGAAAATCGCGGTCGAGGTCGGATTGGTCGAAGGAATAATCGCCGCCACGACGCCGCGCGGGCTGGCGATTTCGACGACCGATTCGGTTTCCCTGACGACGCCGACGGTTTTCATACGGCGGAAATAATTCCACACGTCCTCCGCCGCAAAACGGTTTTTCTCGCGCTTGTCTTCCGCTTTGCCGAAACCGGTCTCTTCGTGCGCCAATTGACCGAGACGCGCCGCTTCGCGAAGTCCGGCGCTTGCCATCGCTTCGCAAATGCGGTCGATTTTCGCCTGGTCGAATTTGGCGATTGTCTGAAACGCCCGAAACGCCGATTCGACCGCGTCACGCGCTTCCTGCTGCGAAATTAAATCTTTATCTGCCATCGTTTTGATTTTATTTTGGTCTTTGACCTTTGATTTTTGACCTTTGAGCTCAGGTCTTTGCTGATGAGTTATGTTCAACATCAAACAGCAAAAATCAAAGGTCAAAGGTCAAAGACCAAAGACCAAAAGCGAAAATTATTTATTCCTGCTTCGGCTTCTATCATTTGCCGAAATTTCGCTGCCCGCTTCGCCGGAGCCGAGCTGCCCGCGACCGCCGCCGCCCTGCAGGGCTTTTTCGTCGGGGCTGTAGCCGACGCCGCGCGGCAGAACTCTTTCGACTTCGCCGTGCGGGCGCGGGATGACGTGAACGCTAATCAATTCGCCGACGCGTCGAGCCGCCGCCGCGCCCGCGTCAGTCGCCGCTTTGACCGCGCCGACGTCGCCGCGCACAAAAATCGTCACATAGCCTGCGCCGATGTATTCTTTTCCGATAAGTTGGACGTTTGCCGCTTTGACCATCGCGTCGGCGGCTTCGACCGCGCCGACGAAACCTTTGGTCTCGACCATTCCCAGTGCTTCAAGAGCCATTCTCTGATTTTCCTCGCTTAAAAATGATTTACTTTGCTGATTTTAATACAAGTGTTTGGTAAAGGCTAAACTATCACGCGCGTTTCGTATAATCAAGCGTCTGATACCATACAAAAAAGGATGAAACGATTGACAGCGGCGCTTTATTAAAGATATATTTCTCTCTTTAGAGCAGTTTTTGAATTGCAATCCGATAAGGGACACACATAAACTACCATAAATGTCTTTAACTCTCGGTGAAAAACTCCGGCAAGCCCGCGAGGCGCGCGGCATCAGTATAAGCGAAGTCGCGGAGCAGACGCGAATTTCGGCTCTGTATCTGGAAGCCATCGAAAACAACGATTATCGCACGCTGCCGGGCGGAATTTTCAACAAAGGTTTTGTCAAATCTTTCGCCAAATTCGTCGGCGTCGACGAGCAGGAAGCTTTGCAGGATTATTCGCAGCTGCTCGCCGAACAGGGCGCGGAAAGCGGCGACGACCCGAAAACCTATCGCCCCGAAGTGCTGACCGACGATTATTCGCGCTCGTCGATGCTGCCGACCTTGATTTTCGCCTTTATTATTCTCGCTTTATTGACCGGCGGAATCCTCTGGGGACTTAATTATTATCAGAACAGCCAGAATCATGTGGCGACCAATAACAACGCCAATCAAGCGGCAAACAAAACGGTTAATACCAACGAAAGCGTCAATACGAATACGGCGCCTTTAGCTTCGACCAATGAAATAAAGCTCGAATTTAAGGCTCTGAAAGATATGATTAACGTCACATATTGGGCGGACGGCAGAATGACAAGCAAAGATGTTAAGCCGAATGAACCGCTTAATTTGACGGCGCAGCAAAACTTGAAAATTTCCTATTACCGGGGGTTTACTCCGGATAAAATTCAGCTAACGCTGAACGGCAAACAGATAACAGCGCCCGCGCCGCCGGCGAAAGGAGCTAAAAACGTTTTTGAAATTACAAAGGATAATATCGCGCAGATTCTGCAAAGCGGCGCCATCCCGCCGTCCGCGCCGTAAATTATGCGACTTTTTTACAAAAGAAAAATTGTTCTTTTAAATAATGTTGGTTAGCTCGTGCAGCGCCCGCCTGAAAAGTGCGGGCAGTTTTTTTTCGTCATTGGTCCTTTGTCCTTCGTCCTTCGCCGGTTGAGCTAAAATTGTATTCTCAGCTCATGCTCAACTAGCGAAGGACGAAGGACAAAGGACAAAGGACTAATATTTTTATGTTAATAAATGAAATCAAAGAAGGCTTAACATTTGACGACGTTTTGCTGGTTCCGGCGTATTCGGAAATTCTGCCGGGCGAGGTTGACACTTCGACGCAGTTTTCCCGAAACATTCGCCTGAACATTCCGCTCTGCTCGTCGGCGATGGACACCGTGACGGAAGCATTGCTGGCAATCGCGCTCGCGCAGCAGGGCGGCATCGGCGTCATTCACAAAAATTTATCAATCGAAAGGCAGGCTGAAGAAGTCGATAAAGTAAAACGCTCGGAATCGGGTATGATTGTCGACCCCGTCACGATTCGCGACAACGCGCTCGTTTCCGAAGCGCTGAACATTATGGAGCGCTTCCGCATCAGCGGCATTCCGGTGACCGACGAAAACGGTCTTCTGGTCGGCATTATCACCAATCGGGATTTGCGTTTCGAAACGCGCTTCGACATTCCCGTCTCCGAAGTGATGACGAAACAGCCGCTCGTCACCGTTCCGGTCGGCACGACGCTGGACGGCGCGAAAGGCAAGCTCCAGCGGCATCGCATCGAAAAACTGCTCGTCGTCGACGACAACGGGCTTCTGAAAGGCTTAATCACGGTCAAAGACATTCAAAAGGCGATTCGCTACCCGCACGCCGCGAAAGACAATCTCGGACGCCTGCGCGTCGCGGCGGCAATCGGCGCGACCGGAGATTTTTTCGAGCGCGCGCAGGCGTTAATTGATGCTCGCGCCGACGCCATCATCGTCGATACGGCGCACGGACATTCATCGCGCGTCATCGAAGCCGTCAAAAAAATCCGCAGCCGGTTCAGCGACATCGAATTAATTGCCGGAAATGTGGCGACGGCGGACGCGACGAAAGCCTTGATTGAGGCGGGCGTCAATGCCGTCAAGGTCGGAATCGGTCCCGGTTCGATTTGCACGACGCGCGTCGTGACGGGCGCGGGCGTGCCGCAGATTACGGCGATTACCGAATGCGTCGGCGCGGCGCAAGGTACCGGAGTTCCGGTCATCGCCGACGGCGGCATCAAATTTTCCGGCGACGTGGCGAAAGCGATTGCGGCGGGCGCGGACAGCGTGATGATCGGCTCGCTGTTTGCCGGAACCGAAGAAGCGCCGGGCGAAACGATTCTGTTTCAGGGACGCACGTTTAAAACTTATCGCGGAATGGGCTCAATCGGCGCGATGAAAAAAGGTTCTTCCGACAGATACGCGCAGGAAGGCACGGTCGCCGATTCGAAATACGTGCCCGAAGGCATCGAAGGTCGCGTCGCCTATAAAGGCACGCTCGCCGATATGGTCACGCAGCTGGTCGGCGGTCTGCGTTCGGGAATGGGCTACACGGGCTGCAAATCAATCCAGGAATTACAGCAAAACGCCAAATTCGTCCGCATCACCTCGGCAGGCTTGCGCGAATCGCACGTTCACGACGTGATTATCACGAAAGAAGCGCCGAATTACAGTCTGGAAAGCTAGATATATTTTCCGGTAATGCAACAAAAGCAATTCGCCAAACATCTTTTTAAAAGTATGTTAAGAATTGCTTTTGCTTTTTCCTGCATTCTTCTTTTTGCTTCGCTCGCGTTTGGTCAGACGGATGAAAATCCGCCGCTGAAATTAACCATCAGTCTTGAAAAAGATACTTTCTGCTTAAATGAAATGATTAAAGTGAAAGCCGAAATGCAAAACGTTACGAGCGATAAAATAGCAATCGACAAAAATTCTATCTGGTATAGCCACAGCTCGCAATATATAACGTTTCCGAAATCTGAGCGACAAATTGAAGCCAATAAAAAAAACCGGCGCGGACGCGGCTTCGGCAGCGCTTCGATGAGAAGCTCAACCAGTATCGGCGATGATGGTCCCGGCTATGTCGGCGATTATTTAATTTTAGACGCCAATCAGAAATTTGAAGACGCCAGCTCTTTCGACGGCAAACTTAATTTCGCCGAAACCGCGACTTACACTTTTTACATAAGATACGGTCAGTTTGGGCGCGACAGTTTTGAAGGCATAAAAGTTTGGCGCGGCGTGGTCAGGTCGAATAAAGTCACTTTTAAAATCGTCGCCTGCGAAGCTTCAATCCGAAAGTGAGCCAAGCAATTCGTCCCATTCTTCATACAGCGTCTGGATTTTTCGCTCGGTCTGTTGAAACTGCGCGGAAACTTCCTGCAGGCGTTCATGATTTGAAGCGACTTCCGGCTGGCTCATCTGAAAGGAAAGCTGCGCGAGACGCTCTTCGGCGACGGGAATCTGATTTTCGATTTCCCTGATGCGGTTTTCGATTCGCTGGCGCTGGTTTTTTGATAATTGTTCTTTGGTCTTCGGTCTTTGCTCTTCGTTATTTTGCTCGACGTTTCTAACCGGTGAGCCGTTTTCCGGCTGACGGCTGACGGCTGACGGCTGACTGCTTTTCCATTCGTGAAATTCGCTGTAATTACCTTTGAAAATCTCAACCGTTTTATCTTCTTCAAACGACATAATCTGCGTCGCGATTCTATCCAGAAAATATCGGTCGTGGCTGACGGTGATAATGGTGCCCTGAAAAGCGTCGAGCGCGGCTTCCAAAGCTTCGCGCGAGGGAATGTCGAGGTGGTTGGTCGGCTCGTCCAGAATCAGGACGTTTTTGTTTGAATAAATCAATTTCGCCAGCGCGAGTCTTCCCTTTTCGCCGCCGGACAAATCCTTGACCTGTTTGAAAATATCCTCGCCCGTGAAAAGAAATCTCGCCAGAAACCCGCGCAATTCGCCGTTTTCGGCTAAAGGCGCGACGCGGCGCAATTCCTGAATAATCTCGTTGCGTTCTTCCAGATCTTCCAGATTCTGCGAATAATAGCCGGTATCGACCTTCGCGCCCCAGAGGATTTTGCCCGAAAGCTCGCGCCGGTCGCCGAGAATCGTTTTCAGAAAAGTCGTTTTGCCCGTGCCGTTGCCGCCGATGACGCCGAGCGCTTCGCCGCGCAGCAGCGAAAAATCTATATTCCGCGCCAGAATTTTTTCGCCGTAGCCGATTGATAAATTTTCGACCGTCAAAACCTGGTCGCCCGCGCGCTCGACTTTTTTCAGTTGAAAATTCCCGCTCGATTTATCAGCCGAAACCGCGTCGACGCGGTCGAGACGTTCCAGCATATTACGGCGCGATTTCGCCATTTTCGTTTTCTGCCCGGCGATGTTGCGACGGACGAATTCCTCGTTTTTGGCGATAAACGCCTGCTGGTTTTCAAACGCGCGGCGCTGCGCTTCGCGGCGTTCCTCGCGCTCAATCAAAAAATCGGAATAATTGCCCTTGTAGGAAAAGGCTTTCCCGTTTTCGATTTCGATTATGCGATTCGAGACGCGGTCGAGAAAATACCGGTCGTGGCTGATTAAAACGAAAGTCTTCTCGTAATTTTGCAGAAAATTTTCGAGCCATTCGACGGCGTTGACGTCCAGGTGATTCGTCGGCTCGTCCAAAAGTAAAACGTCGGGCTGCGAAAGCAGGAGCCGCGCCAAGCCCAGACGATTTTTCTGACCGCCGGAAAGTTTTTTCGTCTCAAGCGTCCACGTTTCTTTGGCAAAGCCGAGACCGAGCAAAATCGCTTCGGCTCGCGCCGTGTAGGAAAAACCGTCCTCGCGCTCGAATTCGATTTGCAGCTCGGCGTATTGTTCCAGAATTTCGTCCGACGGATTTTCCGCCATCCGGATTTCCAGACGCCGCATCTCGGCTTCGATGTCGTGCAGCCGCTGAAAAGCCGACAAAGCCGCCGTGTGAACCGTCTCGTTTTCGGTAAAATCGACGTGTTGTTCCAGCAGTCCGAGCTTTAAATTATTGATTTTAACGACTGTGCCCGCGTCCGCCGTTTCCGCGCCGGTAATCAGGCGGAAAACGGTCGTTTTGCCCGCGCCGTTGCGTCCGACCAGACCGACTTTTTCGCTCAGATTTATCTGAAACGAAACGCCGCGCAAAATCTCGTGCGCGCTGTATGATTTGTAAACCTCGGAAAGACGAAAAAGCATAGGTCAGAACCGCCTGTGGTAGCGGGCGGTTGAAGAATAGAGTTTCAAGTTTCCAGTTTCAGGTTTGAAGTTTGCCGATTGTTTTAACTTGAAACCAGAAACCAGAAACCTGAAACTATCAGCGTTAAACCGCCCGCTACCGCAGGCGGTTCTGACTTGTGTATCAAATGAAAATGACAAGCCACAGGTTTCCCTGTTACCTGTCATTTTTCAAGTTTCGCGCGAAGACTAACGGTTCGCGTTCGGTCTGTTTGCCGCCGGCGGCGTGTTTGCCGGTTTCGTGTTCGCGTTTGCCGGTCTGTTTGACGGAGCATTCGCGTTCGCGTTTGTATTGCCGACATTCGTGTTTGCCGCCGTCGGCGACGCAGCCGGCGTATCCGCGCCCGCCGGACGCGCGCCGCTCAGGTTGTTCGGATTTTCGACGACCTGTTTCGCGATAAGGTTGTCGATTTTCGCATTGTCCATCGCCATCGCCATATACGCCTGGCTCAGAAGCTGCTTGCGGGAATTAATCAGCAAGTCGGTGATTTGCTGGCGGACGCCCGGAGTTTCCAGCGTGCGGTCTTCGTCCTGCTCCTGTTTGCGCTGGAGCTTGACGATAACGAATCTGCCTTCGAGCGTCAGCGCCTGCGGGATGATTTGACCGTTCTGCATTTTGTTCATCACGTAATCGGCAACGCCCGCGCCGAAGGTTTGTTTCAATTCATCCTCGGCGAAATATCGCCAGTCGCCGCCCTGCAATTTGGTCTGCGGGTCTTCGCTGGCTTCGCGCGCGACGGTCGCGAAATCAGCGCCGCGCAGCAGGCGGTCGCCGACTTCTTTTGCCTTTTGCGTGGCTTCGATTTCGTTGCTCGTCGTATCGTTCTCGTCGACTTTGCGCGGGTCGATAACGATGACGCCGAGCTGCGCGCCGCGTTTATTCTTGAAGCCTTCTTTGTTGCCGTTGAAGAAATCGACGATTTCCTGGTCTTTCGGCGGCTCAATCTTGCTGGTGATTTTTGTGTTCAGTTCCTGAATCGCCAGCTGCTTTTTGAGTGATTCCTTGAGGCTCGCTTCGGTTTCGCCGCGCTTGGCTATTTCCTTATCAAACTCTTCGGCGGATTTTCCGCTTTGCTGTTTGAGCTTGTTCAGTTCCTCGGTGACTTTATCGTCGGTCGGGACGGTTTTTTCCGTCTCGGCTTTTTGATACATCACTTCCTGCTGAATCAAGGTGTCGAGCACCTGCAAACGCGCCTGGGCAAGCTCAAGCGGAGAAAGCCTGCTTTCCTGTCCCTGCATCTGGGATTTGATGACTCTTTCGACGTCTTCCATCTTGATTGCTTTTCCGTTGACGGTGGCGGCATCGCCTGTCGGGTTTCCGACGCGAGTGTCCGAACCGCATGACGTAAAAACAAGCGTGGCGACGGCTAAAACAGCCATCGCTGAAAATCTAAAACTGAATTGTCGCACTGTAGCTTTCGCTCCTTCAAAATTAACCATATCTATCATTACTTGACTTTGTCTCGAAAAATTTGTTATAAATCTTGTTTTTGAGTTTATATTAAAACTCGTCTTATATACCTCGTATTTATATTTGGAGGCTTTAAAAATATGGCAAAACGCTGTGATGTCTGCGGAAAAGGTCCGCAATTTGGAAATAACGTTTCGCACGCGAACAACAAAACTCGTCGTCGCTTTAACCCGAACCTGCAATCGATTCGCGTCAAAGCGCCGTCAGGCGCCGCCGTCAGACAAAAAGTCTGCACGCGCTGCCTGAAAGCGGGCAAAGTTGTCAAAGCTGTGTAAAATAGTTTGAGATTTAACTCTAACCATTGGTTGCCAAGCGTGGATTTATTCGGCGCTTGGCATTTCTTTTACAGGCAGAAACGCGAGTGTGAACGAGCGTGTCTCAACTTTAGCTGGTCTAATTGCTAAAGAACACGCTCCATCACTGTCGCGTTTCTGCCTTTACTGTCAATCAATGAGCGCAATGCATTCAATCTCGACGCGCGCGTCACGCGGCAGACGCGCCGCCTGAACGGTCGCGCGAGCCGGTTTGTTCTCGCTGAAATAGCGCGCGTAAACTTCGTTCATCGCCGTAAAATCATTCATATCGGCTAAGAAAACCGTCGTCTTCACGACATTGTTCAGGCTCGTTCCCGCCGCTTCCAGCACGGCGCTCAGATTTTTTAAAACCTGCCCGGTTTGTTCCGCCACGCCGCCCGAAACGAATTCGCCCGTCTGCGGGTCAATCGGAATCTGTCCCGAAAGGAAAACCATATTTCCCGTTTTGACCGCCTGCGAATAAGGTCCGATTGCGCCCGGCGCATTTTCCGTCGATATAATTTCTTTCATCGTTGTCTGCTTCTGTTTATTTTTCGTCTACTGAAACAAAAGGCTGATTTTATCAGATTAGAGATGAAAAGGAAAGTTGAGGGTAAGACTTCAGTCGATCATTTCGCGGTCGTATCGCCAGCTTAGCTGGTAAAGCCATTAAACTAAGGGCGGCAGTCTTCCGAGGATTTTTAGGTAGTGTGCTAATAAAGTGTGGCTGATAGCCACGTCGTTTACGGCGTGGTCAAATGAGGGATAAATATCGAAAGGGCGTTTCAACGTCCTTTTTCTTTGGCTTGAGCCAATTCATTGTCTGGGAAGGACGTTGAAACGC
>DASVWG010000230.1:0-7712 GCA_036389695.1 Pyrinomonadaceae bacterium | reverse complement strand
CGTTCGAGCTGAAAAAAGGCGAAACTCTGGGCATCGTCGGCGAATCGGGAAGCGGGAAATCCGTGACGAATCTTTCGGTGATGCGCCTGATTCCCGAGCCGCCGGGAAAAATCGTGGACGGCGATATTATTTTTGACGGCATCGACGTGCGGCGGCTTTCGATTGACGATGTGCGGAGCATTCGCGGCAAGCGCATCGCGATGATTTTTCAAGACCCGATGACCTCGCTCAACCCGTTTCTGCGCATTTCGACGCAATTGATGGAAGTCACGCGCCTGCATCTCGGACACACGAAACAACAGGCTTACCAGCACGCGATAAAAATGCTGAAAATGGTCAGCATTCCCGACGCCGAAAATCGCGTCGACCGCTACCCGCACGAATTTTCCGGCGGTATGCGCCAGCGAGTGATGATTGCGATGGCTTTGTCGTGCGAGCCGGAACTTTTGATTGCCGACGAGCCGACGACCGCGCTCGACGTGACGATTCAGGCGCAAATCTTAGAGCTTATCAAGGATTTGAAAGCGAGAATGGGAACGAGCGTCATTCTGATTACGCACGATTTGGGCGTCGTGGCGGGAATGACCGATAAAATTATCGTGATGTATGCCGGAAAAGTTTTCGAGCAGGCGCCGACCGACGAGCTTTTTGCGACGCCGGCGAATCCTTATACGAAAGGCTTGCTGAAATCCGTTCCCGACCCGGCGCACGAAGACGGAACCGAGCTTTACCAGATTCCCGGACTTCCGCCCGATGTCGCGCATCTGCCGCCGGGCTGCCCGTTTTCGCCGCGCTGCGACTGGGCGCAGGAAATCTGTCATCGCGAATATCCGCCGTTTGTCCAGATAAACGAGAATCACCATTCGCTGTGTCATTTCGCGCGCGAAGTTTACGCCGAATCGGTGACGGAAAACGAAAATAAATCTGCCGCCGAAATTAATTTGCAGATGAAGGTTGACGAATAAAAGCGCTAACAAAATTTATGAACGAAAACGGAGACAATTTAATTTCAATCCAGAATTTGAAAGTCCATTACAAAACCGGCGGCGGGCTTTTCAAGGAAACAAAGCACGTCAAAGCCGTCGACGGCGTTTCGCTGGACATTAAAAAAGGCGAGACTCTCGGACTGGTCGGCGAGTCGGGCTGCGGCAAATCCACGCTCGGCAAAGCGCTTTTGCGTCTGACCGAGCCGACCGGCGGGAAAGTGATTTATAACGGCAAGGATTTGGCGCATTTAAAGCAAAGCCAGATGCGCGACCAGCGCAAAAATCTGCAGATGATTTTTCAAGACCCGTATGCCAGTTTAAATCCGCGGATGACGGTCGGGCAGATTATCGGCGAGCCGATTCGCACTTTCGGTTTAAGCCGCGGACGCTCGGTCGATGAAAAAGTGCAGGAATTGATGGAAACCGTGGGCTTGAGCCGTCGCTTTATCAAACGCTATCCGCACGAATTTTCCGGCGGTCAGCGCCAGAGAATCGGCATCGCCCGCGCGCTGGCGGTCGACCCGGAATTTATCGTCGCGGACGAGCCGATTTCCGCGCTCGACGTTTCGATTCAGGCGCAGATTATGAATCTGATGGAAAGCCTGCAGAAAGAAAAAGATTTGACGTATCTTTTCATCTCGCACGACTTAAGGGCGATTCGCCACGTCGCCGATAGAGTTGCCGTGATGTATCTCGGCAAAATCGTCGAGCTCGGCGACGCGAAGGAAGTTTATCGCGAGCCTCTGATGCCGTATACGATTGCGCTGATTTCCGCCGTTCCCGTTCCCGACCCGAAAATCGAAGCCAAGCGCGAGCGCATTATCTTAACGGGCGACGTGCCTTCGCCGATAAATCCGCCGCGCGGCTGCCGTTTCCACACGCGCTGCCCGTATGCCATCGACGAATGTAAAAAAATCGAGCCGCTGCTGGCTGAGATTAAGCCGAAACATTTCGCCGCCTGCATCCGCATCTCGCCGGAAAAACCGCATATCGAGCAAAATGCGAAAAACGGCGAAGGCGTCGTCGGCGCGGGCAAACCGGATTAAATAAAGAGACAGAAGCCCGCGCGTCAGCAAGGGCGGAGAACGATGGCGGATTGAAGCTTCAGAATTCCGGATTGGTCGTTGGCTAACGGCAAATTTTGAATCCTGAATTCTAAATTACTAATCCTTTCCGCCCTTGCTGACACGCGGGCTTCTGCCCTGCAAAAAGAAAGAGGCTTTCCGCGCGGAAAGCCTCTTTCTCAATTTCCAAAGGAGCAAATAAGCGTAAAGAATTTAAACTGTTAAGAGCCGCTGGTCGCCGTTGACGACGTGTTGTTTGCGGAATCGCGCAAGCCGCGTATCCGGTCGTGCGCCTGCTGAACCTGCGTCGCCTGCGTTTGAATGACCGAAGCGACGTTTGACGGTAAATCTGCCGTCAGGGCGTCTTTGTAAGCGGCTTTGGCGACATCTTCGCCGCGTTCGCACTCGTTCAGAATCGCCGCGTCGTCCTGTCCGGTGACGGCGGATTTGATGTTAATCCAGCCGCGATGAACCGCGCCCGCCAGACTCGAAGAAGTTTCCGGCTCGCCGCCCATCTCGCGAACCAAGCCCTGCAATTCGCCCACAAATTGCGCGCGCTGCTGGCTGTATTCGTAAAATAAAGATTTCAGGCTCGAATCCTGAACGCCTTCAGCCGCCTGCTGAAAACCTTCCTGACCGTCCTTACAAGTTTTAATCAGATTATTTAGCGTTGAAATCACGCTGTCGTTTGCCATTGAAATTAACCTCCTTGTGATTAGAGAAAATTAGTCACTTCTACTTTGAAACGTAATATGACTTACACTCCCTTAAACAATCCGTATGCCAGACCCGAATTTTCGAAAAACTTAATATTTTATTGACGTTGACGCGAATTAATAAAAAAATAATTTGAAGCGTAACGAGACACTTCGTGTATCGAATACATTCAAAAAAAAATATTGCGCCGCCGATTTTTGCCGACGCTCGACGGCTTCGGCAAATTCCTCAATCATTTTCCGGTTAAACGACTTGTATGCCATAATCTTGTTAACGAAAAAATTCATCGAAGATTTGTGTGAAAAAAACCGGCGATTAGCTGTTTTTACCTTTTGAATACGGCTTTAGAGCGCCTTAACTCAAACAGTAAAATGAAACGGGACGAAAAAACAGACGCCTGGAAAAACGCGCAGGATGAATTAGCTGACGAAAGCGGTCTGGCTGTCGTTCTGGTCGCGGGCGAAGCTTCGTCCGAACTCTGTATCTCAAACAATAATTCGATTTGCCGCCATTTATACAACTCGGCGGAATTCGCGCCGCGCTGCGCCGAATATTGCGGCAAAGCTTTCGAAATTGCTACGGAAGCCGGAAAAGCAGTACACGTAAAATGCCACGCCGATTTAAATTTTATGACCATTCCGCTGGAAACCAAAGATAAAAAATTTGCCGCCATCGTCGGCAGAGCTTTTCTGAAATCCGAAGATTACCGCAAAGCGACCGCGCGCGCCGCCTCCGGCGACTGGCAGCAGTTTCCGGCGGAAGAGCTTTTTGAAAACGCCTTGATTTCCGGCTCAATCGAAGAGCTGGAAAAAACCGCGAAGCAAATCGAAAAACTGAGCCGAACCGAAAGCGAGCAGCTAAACGCCGAATTCGGAAAGTCAGACGCGCAGACGCCGAGACGCGGAGACGCGGAGAAAGACGAGGCGGAAGCCCGCGCCTCAGCAAGGGCGGAAAATTCTGTAAAAGAAGGTCAACCACAGATAGACACAGATACGCAGAGATTGGAAGGCGAAGACCGAAGACCGAAGACCGAAGACCGAAAATTACAGTCTGAATCTGAAATTTCAAATTCAAAATCTCAAACCGAAGACCATTTTTCCGGCGCGATTAAAGACCCGGAAGAAGCCGCTGCGTGGCGTTCCTTTTTCGGTTCTTTGCTGGATTTGGAGTATAAAAACGCTTGTCTTTCGCTGCTCGATTTTTTGACGCGGCGCTACGGCGTGGAAAATCTGGCGTGGCTTGAGCGGCGGCAGAATCATCTGGACGCGATTCTGGCGAGCGGGAAATTGCAGGGGCAGTCGATTCAAATCAAAATGTCCGCCGAAGACGAAAGGCTTCTGGAAGTTTTGCGGCGAGAAACGGCGCTCGAGCTGCGCGAGCGGAAAGACGGCAGCGGCGAAGTGCAGAGCATATGGCTTTTTCCGGTCGCCGTCGGCGGCGAAATTCGCGGCGGTCTGGTCGTCGGCGATAATGTTTCGACCGAAGAATTAAAACGAGATATTATGCGATTTCTGCGCCGCATCACGCCGCAAATCGAAATTTTGCGGCTGCGCGAAGAACTCCGTCGGCAGTCTCTGCTTTCCGGCGCGGTGCAGAAATTTAACGAGAGCCTGCAGGCGGTGGAAACCGAAGATTTCTGGACGCATCTGGCGCAGTTTTGCGCCGAGCTGATGCGGGCTGAGCGCGGCTCCCTGCTGTTTTTCGATGAGGAAACGCAGAATTTCGTCGTCAAAGCGGCGACCGGAAAGCGCGCCGGTTTTATCCGCAGCGAAACCCGGTTTTTGGGGAAAAAAGTCGCGCGGAATGTTTTTCAGAGCGGAAAGCCTTTGGTCGTGCCCGATATAAACGAAACTCCGATTCCGCCTGCGCCCGCCGAATGGAAATACAAAACCGATTCTTTTATCAGCTACCCGATTACGATTGCGGGGCAGAAAATCGGCGTTTTGAACGTGACGGACAAAACGAACGGCGACGTTTACGACGATTTCGATTTGGAGCTTTTAAATTCCATCGCGCCGCAGCTTGCCGTCGCTTTCGAGCGCGTCACGCTCAAGCGCAAAGCGGGCGAATACGAGCAGCTTTCCGTCATCGACGCTTTGACCGGGCTTTATAATCGGCGCTATCTGGAAGCGCGTCTCGTGGAAGAAATCAATCGCTCGCAGCGTCACGGCTTTCCGATGAGCTTTCTGATGATTGACGTCGACGAGTTCAAGCCGTATAACGACCGTTTCGGTCATACCGAAGGCGATAAGGCGCTGCAAATCGTGGCGCAATCGCTGAAAGCGACCTTGCGCGGCGCGGACGTGGCGGCGCGTTACGGCGGCGAGGAATTTTCGATTTTGCTGCCGCAGACTAATTTGAAAGAAGCGAGCCTGATTGCCGAGCGCGTCAGGCAAAAGGTCGAGGAAACCGAGTTTCCGAATCGAAAGGTAACGGTCAGCATCGGCGTCGCGACCTGCTCGCCGCACTGCACCGTCGAAGGCTTAAAATCGGAAGCCGACAAGGCGCTTTACCAGGCGAAAGCGAGCGGGCGAAACAACGTCCAGATTTACGAAGAATCAATCGCAGAAACGGGAATGTAGGGGCACGCCCGCGTGCCCCTACATTTCTGATTAGCGATTTTGAATATGTTTGACGAGACTCAAAATATCAAAGTTCTGGCGCACGTCGCGGCGGAAGATTTTATAGGCAGAAACGCCGAATCGGAGGAGCTTTGGCGGGCGGCGAACGACGAGAGCGGCGGGCAGGGAATTCTGCTTCTCGCCGCGCCGGCGGCGGGCGCGAGCGAGCTTTTGCGGCAGACTTACGACCGGCTTTTTTACGAGCGGAAAGACGTTATTCCGTTTTATTTCGCTTTTTCGGACAAGGATAAAACCGCGAAACAGGCGGCGATTCGTTTGCTGCAAACTTTTTTGCAGCAAACGGTCGCTTTTCGCCGTCAGGACGGGCGGCTTTTGTCGATTGCGCCTGACGTTTGCGAAATTTCCGACCTCGCCGCTTCGAGCGACGCGCATTGGATTCAGCAATTGATTTCGACCTGCAAAATCGAAAGCGATTTGATTGACGAAGCTTCATTTATCCGCACGGCTCTCGGCGCGCCGGTTCGCGCCGCCGCCAATAACGCGCGCGTTTTCGTGATGCTCGACGATTTGCACAAAGCGGAAAACCTGTCGGGCGAAACGTCGCTTGTCGGGGAACTCAAAGAAATTTATTCGCGCGCCGGTCTCTCTTTTGTTTTCGCGGGCAGGCGTCGTTTTGTTTTGAACGCGATGCAAGCCGGAAATGCAAAGCTGGCAAACGCGAAATTGCTGCGGCTCGGCGAGCTTTCAAATGCGGACGCCGGAGCCTTAATCGAAAATCTTTCCGCCAAACCGGGCGTTAAAATCAACGACCAGACGCGCGATTTAATCATCCGGCAGTTTCAGGCGAATCCGTTTTTTATCAGCGAGATTTTTCGCGCGGCGCGTGAAGGCGGAAACGATTTGGACAGTTTTTTTCAGGTTCAGAAAGTGGCGACCGATGCGCTTTTCAGCGGAAATTTCGGCAGATATTTCGACCGGCTTTTCGACGAAATCGCGCCGAATCCGAAAACGCAGAAACAGATTATCGGGCTTTTGTCCGAACGGGACGAAACGGGCGAGCGCAAAACGCCGATCGAGCTTTGGAACGAGCGGCTCGCGCAGCCGTTTGAAGAAGTTTATCGCGTCATTCGCCTGCTGCACGTTCACGAAATCGCGCGGGCGGGCGGCGGCAGCGTCGAGCTTGCGGGCGAAAACACGCTTTTGCACGATTACGTCGAAGCTCGTCGCCGCTTGGAAATTTTAAACGAGCCGCGCGCGCTGGTCGTCAGCGACGTTTTATCGAGCGCTCTAAAACGCGCGCCGCAGATGATGACGCGTTTTTATCGCCGCGCGTCGGCAATCGGTTTGAAGGAGCTTTTGGCGGTTTTCAATTGCCAGAAAGCGCCCGCGAGTCTTTTCGATTACGCCGCTTTCAAAGAAAAACACAAAGGCGCGGAAGAAGCCGAAATCCGCGCGATGCTGGCGGCGGAAAACGAAAAAATCGCGCTGCCGCAGATTATCTACACGGCGAATACGGTCGCGTTTTATCCGCCGATTGCGCAGTTTATCGAAACGGAGCGAGCGGCGGTCGCGCTCGGTTTTGAAGCGGCGGATTACCGGGAGGAAACCGAGATTGTCTGGCTTGCGGCGCAGATTGATTCGAAGCTCGAAGCCGCGCGCGATTTGACCGAATTCTGGTGCGACCGTCTGGAAGCCGTCGCGCTGATGTGCAATTTTCCGCGCTATCAGCTGTGGCTCATCGCGCCCGAAGGTTTTTCCGCCGAAGCGGTCGAGATTTTGCGACAGCGCGGCGCGTTCGGTTCGAACCGCAGGCAAGTCGAATTGCTGGTCGCGCATCTCGAAGCCGAAAACGTCATCGACGAGCGGACGAGCGCCGACGAATACGAAATTATCGTGCCGATGGGCGACGACACGGAGATGATTGCCGCGCACGCCGTCGAAGAAATCGCGCGTCGCCACGCCTTCAAACCGGCGGCGATAAATCAGATAAAAACCGCTCTGGTCGAAGCCTGCATCAACGCCGCCGAACATTCGCACAGCCCCGACCGAAGGATTTATCAAAAATTCACCATCGAAGAAGATAAAATCGTCATTACCATCGCGAATCGCGGCGTGAAAATGCCTTCAGAAAAAGTTCTGGAAAGCGAATCGCGCCTCGAGCCGACCGAAGGCAGACGCGGCTGGGGCTTGAAACTGATGCGCCGCCTGATGGACGAAGTGAATTTCGAGCAGACCGACGACGGAACGCGGATTTCGATGGTCAAATACAAGTGAAAATACAAGTGAAAAAGTGAAAAAGTGAAAAGGTGAAAAAGTTTGGTTGAATTTTGCTCAAGCTGCTTTTTCACTCTTTCACTTTTTCA
>DASVWG010000229.1:0-4631 GCA_036389695.1 Pyrinomonadaceae bacterium | reverse complement strand
TATTGCAGGCGACCGGCACGGCTGCGGCGGCGGTCGTCGGGCTTTTCGCGGGCGTGATTGTCGACCGCGTGCGTCGCCAGCCGATTTTATTCGCGGCGGATTTGGGACGCGCCGCTCTCGCGCTGAGCATTCCGGTCGCCGCCTTTTCCGGCATTCTGCGCATCGAACAGCTTTACGTCGTCGCCTTTTTGTCGGGCGCGCTCGGCATTCTCGCCGATGTCGCGGGAATGGCATATCTGCCGTCGCTTCTGGAAAAAGAGCAGCTCGTCGAAGGCAACAGCAAATTCGGCACGACCGAATCGGTCGCGCTCATCGCGGGACCGGGTTTGTCCGGCTTGCTGATACAAATCTTCACCGCGCCGTTTGCCATTTTGATTGACGCGGCTTCGTTTCTCGTTTCAGCCGTTTTTATACGGCAGATTCGCGCTCCGGAAATTCCGTCCGAAAGGAAAAAACGAAGCATCTGGAAGGAAATCGGCGAAGGTTTGCGTTTCGTTTACGGCGACGCCGTCCTGCGCCCGCTCGCCGAATCCATCGCGCTGTATTTTCTTTTCCGGCAAATCGTTCTGGCGCTTTTTACGCTTTTCGCCGTCCGCGAGCTTAATCTCGAACCGCTGCTGCTCGGCGTGATTTTTTCGGCGCTCGGTTTCGGATTTCTGCTCGGCGCGCTGACCGTGAAATTTATCACGGCGCGTTTCGGCGTAGGGCTGACGATGATTGGCGCGAATCTTATTAATATCCTGGCGATGGCGCTCGTTCCGCTGGCGAGCGGTTCCGTAATTTTCGTCACCGTGCTGCTCGCGCTTTCGCATCTGCTGCACGCTTTCGCGGTTCAGATTAACGGGATAAATCTGGTGAGCCTGCGGCAGGCGATAACGCCCGCGCATTTGCAGGGACGAATGAACGCGAGCTTTCGCTTCGTCAATGTCGGGATGATGATGTTCGGCGCGCTCATCGCGGGCACTCTGGGCGAATTAATCGGCTTGCGCGCGACGCTTGTCATCGGCGCGGTCGGAATGCTGCTCCCGTTTCTGCGCCTGCTTTTTTCGCCTGTGCGCCGTCTTGAGACGCTGAATGATTCGGAAAAATAAACTGCCGGTGAGCATTGATAGAGAATTTTCACCGCCGTGACGCAGAGAAAACACGCTGAGGTTCGCTGAGAAAAACTCTGCGACGCTCCGCGAAAACTCTGCGCCCCGGCGGTGAAGATGGTTTGAGTTTAATAACCGATAAAGCAGATAAAATTACATTTCCTTCTGCTTATCGGTCAGCGCAATGCCCATTTTTTCGAGCGTTTCGCGATTCAGCGTGCCGGTCGCTTTCACGCCGTTGGCGGCTTGATACTTTTTCAAGCCTTCGCGCGTCGCGTCATCGAGTTTTCCGGTTTCCTCGCCCGTATACATTTTCTTTTCTTTTAGCATTTTCTGCGCCTGCATAATCTGGTCTTTATTGGCGCGAAAAACGGGCGCGCGTTTTTTCGTTTCCTTTGAATCGGTGTCGTCCTTGTCGTTTTTGTCGCTTGACGCGTAGGAATTAGGCGACGCGGGAATCTCCTTTTGTTTGTCGGTCAGCGCGATATTCATTTTTTCGAGCGTCGCGCGGTTTAATGTGCCGGTCGCTTTCAAGCCGTTTTCGGATTGATATTTTTTCAGCGCGGCGCGAAAATCATCGTCCATTTTTCCGGTTTCCGACGCTTTGAGCATCTTTTGCGCCTGCATTATCTGGTCTTTCGTGGCGCGGAAAATCGGCGGTTTTTTCTTTGTCTCACTGGTTTCGGTGGTTGTTTTGCTGGTGCTGGTCGTAGGATTGGTTTGAGCCGGTACGGCAAAGCTCAAAAAAAGCATTACGACAAAAAGAAAGAATGATTTTTTCATTTCTGGGCTCCCTTTGTTTTATTTAATAACCGTCTAAACGGCTTAATTTACGCCCGATTAAGCAGGCGGAAAATTATTGCCTTGACACAAAATGTTAATTATATACTTTTCCGAAAAGTATCTGCTTAAAATCTTAGGATGTCAAGAGATTTTTTAAAGTTTAATCGCGTTCACTGAAAATAAAAAGAATCAGCCTGAGCTAAAAAAATATTGACTTGGAAACGGCAGAAGGCTTAAAATTTGAATATTGAAACCAGAGATTGCCCATGACCCCGAGAATCTTTCAAGAGATAAGCTCAATCACCGATATGCCGGTCATCATGTTCGATGTCTCGACATATTATTTTGTAATCCCCCAAAATTTTCTTCTTAAAAACAATCAATATAAATATAAAAACCGCGTCAATATAGCGGAAACACATCAGGCATCATTAAGCTCGATTAAGGTCGGCGAGACTCCGACTTTAATATCGCTGATTGATAAACGTGAAGTCTCAAGTCCACGAGCGGATAAATCGCCTTTCGAAAGTGAAGCGATTAATCAGCTCTCATTTTTCACTTTTAAACGTCTTGGAGAGGTTAAATTATGAAGCAAATATTGGGATCTAAAATTACTCGGAAAGTTTTGGTTTTGGTTTTTTTACTCGGCGGATTGGCGTTTGTGCTATCCAGTAACAACGTTCAGCCGGTCAGCGCGCTCGCCTGTTGTTACGATTGCGACGCGGCGGCAGACGACTGCAATGCAAACTACGCCGCTTACGGCTACACCAGTGCTTACGCCTGTATGCAAGCCACCGGCGTGAATTATTGTTACCGGCATTGCACCTACGACTGTGACGGCGGCGGACCCAGATATTGCCAGTTTGAAACGCAGTGCCCGCCGGGAGAGTTCTGCGTCGGCGGTATTTGCCAGTAACTACGGATAAATTATAATAAAACCGGACGATTTTAATCTGCTTTACGTCCGGTTTTATTTTGTCGGCTTGCTGAATGAGCATTCATTCAGTATGATGTTAGCCGATTAATTCAATACTTCAACGAGGGAAATTTTTGTTATGTTACGAATCGGAAAAGCCGCCGTTTTAGGAGCGGGAACAATGGGCGCCGGCATCGCCGCGCATCTGGCGAACGCCGGAATCCCGACTTTGCTGCTGGACATCGCGCCGAAGGAATTGACGCCGGAAGAAGAAGCCAAAGGAGCGACGCTCGAATCGCGAGCAGTGCGCAACCGCATCGTCAATTCATTGTTTGAAGCGGCGAAAAAATTAAAGCCCGCGCCGTTTATGCTGGCAGACAACGCCGCGCTGATTTCCGTCGGCAATTTTGAAGACGATTTGCCCCGCATTAAAGACTGCGATTTTGTGATTGAAGCCGTCGTCGAAAATCTGGAAATCAAGCACAGGATTTTTGCCGAAGTCGAAAAGCATCGCAAGCCGGGCGCGGTCATCGCTTCGAACACCAGCGGAATTCCGATTTCTTCCATCGCCGAGCCTTTTTCGGACGATTTCAAAGCTCACTTCGTCGGCATACATTTTTTCAATCCGCCGCGTTATATGAAGCTCGTCGAAGTAATTCCGACCGCCGAGACAAAACCGGAAATTTCCTGCGGCGTTTTCGGATTTCTCGATGAAAGACTCGGAAAAGGCGTCGTTCCGGCGAAAGACAGACCGAATTTTATCGCCAATCGCATCGGCGTTTTCTCGATGATGGCGACGATTCACGAAATGATTCGGATGAATCTGACGCCGACCGAAGTCGACCAGATTACCGGAAAAGCTATCGGTCACGCGTCGAGCGCGACGTTTCGCACTTCGGATTTGGTCGGCTTGGACGTCACGGCGCACGTCGTCAACAATCTTTATCCGGCAATTCCGGAAGACGAAGACCGCGAAGTTTTCGTCCTGCCGGATTTAATCAAGACGCTTCTGGAAAAGAAGCTTCTGGGCGATAAAACGAAAGGCGGATTTTTCAAAAAATCGACCAACGCCGAAGGCAAGCGCGAAATTCTCGAACTCGATTTGAACACTTTCGAATACAAGCCGCAGGCGAAAACAAAATTTCCGTCGCTCGACGCGGCGAAACAGATTGAAGATTTGCCGGCGCGTTTGAAAACCTTAGTTTGGGGCAAAGATAAAGTCGGCGAATTTTTGTGGAATACATCTTCGCGCATCTCGCGCTACGCCGCGAACCGCGTGCCGGAAATCGCCGACACGATTGTCGAAATCGACGACGCGATAAAATGGGGCTTCGGCTGGGAAATCGGCGTTTTTGAAGCGTGGGACGCCATCGGCGTCGCCGAATCAATCGAAAGAATGAAAGCCGAAAATCAGGCGGTTCCGGCAAATGTCGAAGCGATGCTCGCGGCGGGCGCGAAGACTTTCTACAAGGAAGAAAACGGTCAGCGATACTTTTTCGATTTCAAGACCAACGCCTACAAACCGATTCCGGCAAAACAAGGCGTCATCATTTTAAAATCGCTCAAAGACCAGGGCAGAATTATCAGGAAAAATTCCGGCGCGACGCTCGTCGACCTCGGCGACGGCGTGGCGTGTCTGGAATTTCACACGAAGATGAACGCCATCGGCTCGGACACGATGCAGATGATGAAATTCGCGGTCGAAGAAGTCGAGAAAAACTGCACCGGACTGGTTATCGGCAATCAGGGCGGAAATTTTTCGGCGGGCGCGAATCTGATGCTGATGCTGCTGGCGGCGCAGGAGGAAGAGTGGGACGACATCAATCTGATGATTCACACTT
>DASVWG010000228.1:0-6486 GCA_036389695.1 Pyrinomonadaceae bacterium | reverse complement strand
TTGAGAAAATACGTCTGGAAAAAGGCGATGAAACCGGCGAAAAATATCTTCGATTGGCTCGTGCGCTTTCCGTCTTCAAACATTTTTTGCGCGGCGAGCGACGCGTAGCGCTCGCCAATCATCCGGTGATGCTGCGCCGCGTTTTCGACGCTGTAATGAAGAATGTCGCCTTTCAATTTTTCGACGCGCGCGCCTTCGCTCATTTCCACCGATTCGTGAATCAAAACGTCTTTCCAGACGCCTTTCCGCCGGTTAAAAAAACGCAGCTGCCAATCCGGATACCAGCCGCCGTGGCGAATCGGGCGATTCATATAAAAGGAAAGACGCGGAATTTTGTAACCGTCGGCTGACGGCGACGAATTTTTTAAACGCAGAATTTCTTCTTTTAATCGGGCGGAAACCCGCTCGTCGGCGTCGAGGCTGAAAATCCAATCATTGGCGGCGCTATCGACCGCAAATTGTTTTTGTCCGGCAAATCCGAGCCATTTCCGCACGACGACTTTCGCGCCCAGACTTTCGGCAATCTCGCGCGTCCGGTCGCCGCTCTCCGAATCGACGATTAGAATCTCGTCCGCCCATCCGGCGGATTCAATCGCCTGACGAATATTTTTTTCCTCGTTGAAAGTAATGAGAACGACGGAGATTTTCACGCTTCGTATTCTCGCACAAGTTCAGGAAAAACATAAAGAGTCGGCGAAGCGACTCTTCAAGTAATATCTCGGAAGATTGTTTAAATGGTTAAAAAATAACCGTTTATTTGTCGTCCACCGGCGAAGTGACTTCGATATTGTTCGCGCGGAAGGTGGTCGAAGTGGCGCGCTGCAAATCGGCGAGCGATTTATTGAAATCGGTCTCGGCGCGAATCTCGGCGTTGCGGGCGTTTGCCAGAGAGTTTTCGCGCTGGAAAAGCAGAAACGTCGTCGATTGCCCGGCTTCAAACAATTTTTTCTCGCCTTCGAGCTGAATCTCGGCGTTTTCGCGGGCGCGTCGCGCGACCAGAACTCGCTGGCGCGCCGTTTCGACCGCCTGCACCGCATTGCGGACGTCGGCGATAATCGTTTGTTCCTGGGCGCGGGTTTGGGCGCTGATTTGTTCTTCCTGCACGCGCGCTCCGGCGAGATTGGCGCGCGCCGTGCGGTTGCGCAGAGGAAATGAAATCGTCACGCCGACCGTATAATTCGGCGCGTCGCTGCGAAACAGATTTAAGAAAGAGCGGTTAAATCCGCCGACCAGAAACGAAGGCGTCGGCGCAACGGGGACGAGCGGAATCTCGCTGTCGGTCGGCAGACCGCCGTGAAAACGCCGTATCTGCTGAAGCAGAAACGCGAAAGCATTGCTTTGCGGGTCGCCGGAAATAAGCGGGACAAACTGCGTGTCGCCCGAAAATGTTCCGCTCCGCGAAAATCCGTTGAGCGAAAACTGCGTGTTCAAATCAACCTGCGGTTTCGTCTGATTTTTAAAAAATTCGATGTTAATCGCGTTGATTTCGCGCGCCAGCTTTAATCTCTGCAATTCGGGGCGATTTTCGACCGCATCTTTGACCGCATCGTCCAAAACTATGCTTTCATCGCTGTAAACCGGACGGTCGGTCGGAACCAGCGAGCGATTCCATTCGGGCGCGGAGATTTCCCGCAGGATAAGCGTTTTCAGATTATTTTCCGCGACGGTAACCTGCTGCGTCGCCAGCAAAACGTCGCCTTCGCGCGTCGCCATCTCGGTGGCGACTTCGGCGCGCGCAATCGGCGCGACCGTTCCGGCGTCGATTTTGGCTTCGACCTGACGCAGATTTTCCCGCGCCAGATTCAGATTCGCCACGCGATTCTGCTGGTCGCGCAGAGCGAAAACCAAATCCCAGTAGCCGCGCTGAACCTGCGCGATGACGTCAATCGTCTGGCGGCGGAAATCGGCGTCGGTCTGTTGCAAAAAACGGCGCTGGATGCGAATCTGTCGGCGCGTGTTGTCGATTCGGAAATCGCGCAAAAGCGGCTGCGTGTAAGCGACGCCGAGACCGGACGAAAACAGCGCGCCGCCGGACGAAGTGTTGCCGGAGCTTAACTGCTGCTGCGAAAAGCTGTTTTCCGTGCGCACGTTGTCGAAAAAGACCCGATAATTTCCGCCGCCGCGACGGATTAAGCCCGACACGTCCGAATTGACGCGAAAATCGTTCGTCGCGCGCGAGCCGGTCGTCGAATTGCGCGTCAGATTCGGCGAAACGGTGAAAACCGGGTCGTAAACTCCGAGCTGCGAGCGCAGCTGCGTTTCCTGAAAGCGCACGTCGTCGCGCGCCACTTCAATCGCGTTGTTGTTTTCCAGAGCGCGGCGGATGGCTTCGTTGAGCGTCAGCGGCAAGGTTTCGGAAGTTTGCACGCCGACGCGGTGCAGAATATTGACGTTATTCGGCTCGATTGATTTTTCAACTTTTTCCTCCGTTTTCGCGGAAGGTTTTTCGTTGGTTGAAACATTCGTGTTTTTGGCAATCTGCGGCACGGTTTCAGGCGTCTGCGCCCGCGCCGAACGTAAATCGCACAAACCTATGGACAGGCTCAGAACGAGAGCAAAAAAAGCAGTGCGATAAAATAATCTCATTTAAAATTGACTCCAGATATGAAAACTTTTTAATAGACAAAACGACTAGGAACTCAAGGCTTACTACGATAATTTTTCGCCGTTAGTTTCAAAAAAAACACATTCAACTGATAACTGATAACTGATAATTGATAGTGGAAAACGGCAATCAGCCGTCAGCTGTCAGGTTTTAATTCTCAATTATCAGTTATCAGTTATCAGTTATCAGTTATCAACTATCTGTTCACTTGTCACCTATTATATAAAAAAGTTATCTTTAAGTTTTTATTACACAAAAATATTTCGGGAGGATTTTATCTAAAATGGGCATTAAAGTCGGGATTAACGGTTTCGGGCGCATCGGGCGCAATGTTTTGCGCAGTTGTCTGGGCGACGCGGACATTGATTTTGTGGCGGTCAACGATTTAACCGACACGCGCACGCTGGCGCATCTTTTAAAATACGATTCGGTGATGGGCAATCTCGATAACGAAGTTTCCGCCGAAGGCGATACAATTAGGGTCGATAACGACAGCTTTAAGGTTTTCAGCGAGAAAGACCCGGCGCTGATTGACTGGGAATCGGTCGGCGCGGAAATCGTCATCGAATCGACCGGACGCTTTACCAAAGCCGAAGACGCCGCGAAACACCTGCGCGGCACGGTCAAAAAAGTCATCATTTCCGCGCCCGCCAAAGGCGAAGACGTGACCATCGTTTTGGGCGTCAACGAAGATATGTATGACGCGGCGAATCATAATATCATCTCCAACGCTTCCTGCACGACCAACTGTCTCGCGCCCGTCGCCAAAGTAATTCACGAAAAATTCGGCATCAAAAACGCTTTGATGAACACGATTCACTCTTACACCAACGACCAGCAATTGCTGGATTTGCCGCACAAAGATTTGCGCCGCGCGCGCGCCGCCGCGCTTTCGATGATTCCGACCTCGACCGGCGCGGCGAAAGCCGTCGCTCTGGTCATTCCCGAACTGAAAGGAAAATTCGACGGCATCTCCGTCCGCGTTCCGACGCCGAACGTTTCACTCGTTGACGTTGTAATGAACGTCGAAAAATCGACTTCGGTCGAAGAAGTCAATCAGGTTTTAAAAGACGCGGCAAACGAAGAATTGAAAGGAATCCTGGCTTTCTCGGAAGAACCGCTCGTCTCGATAGATTTTCGCGGCAACCCGAATTCCTCGATTGTCGATGCCGAAAACACGAAGGTCATCGACGGCACGGCGATTAAGATTCTTTCGTGGTATGACAACGAATGGGGCTATTCGTGCCGCGTCCGCGATTTGGTGAAATTCATCGCCGGAAAAGGCTTGTAAGAAGTGATAAGTGATAAGTGATAGGTGATAAGGTAAGAAAGAAGCGGTTTTTCTTATTACCTATCACCTATCACTTTTTCATTGACAAAACACCTTAACAAAACTAATCTTTCTGTGCGCGGCAAAAGCGCGCACCCGCCCATTTTCTTCAAGCGGTTCAAATTAAAACTCGATTTCAGAAAGATTAGTCAATGAAAAACTTGTTTCGGGCTTTTTGCCTAACCGTTCTTTTAAACGCGTTATTCTCCCAGAACGTTTCGGCTCAATTAAAATACAACCGCGTCGCCGCCGATTCCGGCGTCGCTGTTTCGGAAAAATTATCGCCCGAAGCCGAGCGTCGTCTGGAAACGTTTCGCCTCGTCTGGCAAACCGTCAAAGATAATTACTTTGACCAGACTTTCGGCGGCTTAAACTGGAACAAAATCAAAACGGAATTCGAGCCGCGCGTTTTGAAATCGCAGACCGACGCGGAGCTGCATCTGATTTTGCAGGAAATGATAAATCGATTGAACAAATCGCATTTTGTCATCATTCCGCCGGAAGTTTTCCGCGAAATCGGCAAAGTCAAAGCCGAGATTGAAGAAAAAACGGAAACGGGCGAAATTGAAACGGAAACGGACGAAACAGCTCCGGTCGAAGAAGAACCGGCAAAGCCTGCGCGTTACGGCATCGGCATCGACATACGCTTTATCGATAATCAGGTCGTCATCACGCAAATCGAAAAAGATTCGCCCGCCGCGCGAGCCGGTCTGAAAACCGGCTACGTCATCGAAAAAATAAACGGAGTCTCGCTGAAATCCTTTCTCGAAAAATTTCGCCAAAATACGGTTTACGCGAAGGTTTACGAAAAACAGTTGTCCGCTCTGCTGCTGACTTTTATCGACGGCGAAGCGGAAGGCGCGGTTAAAATCGGTTTCCGCGAAGAAAAAGAACAGGCGCGGGAAATCGAAATCCAGCGCGCCGGGATGAAAGGCGAATTCGTCAGAATTCTATCGGGTTTGCCCGCGCAGTTTATCACTTTCGACGCCAAATCGCTCGACGAGGAAACCGGCTACATCAAATTCAACATTTTCGCCTTAAAAACGGTCGAAAAATTCTGCGGCGCAATCAGCCGGTTTAAAAATAAAAAAGCGATTATCGTCGATATGCGCGGCAACATCGGCGGCAATTTCGGCGCGTTGTTCGGCATCGTCAGCCTTTTGACCGACAAAAGTTTAATTATCGGCACGGAAATAAACAGAAACGGCAAAGAGCCGCGCTTTGTCCAGCCGCAAATCAAAAATTTCAAAGGCAGGCTGGTTGTTTTGACCGACGCTCAAAGCTATTCGGCGGCGGAAGTTTTCGCTTCGGGCTTGAAGGAAAACAATCGCGCGACGCTCGTCGGCGAGACGACCGCCGGTTCGGCGCTTCCGGCGCTGACGATGGCGCTTCCGACCGGCGCGGTTTTTCTGTATCCGGTCGGTAATTTTGAAACGCCGAAAGGCAATCTGCTCGAAGGCAGAGGCGTCGAGCCGAACGTCAAAATCGCGCTCGACCGCGCTTCCTTGCTCGCCGGAAAAGACGTGCAGCTTGAAGCGGCGATTAATTTTATAAAGGACGAAATCAAAAAAAATCCGCCTTCCGAAAACGTTTCAAACAACGCGCCGCCTGCTTTTCAAAAACCTTTAATTCTCGGCTCGGTCACGGTGGCTGTTCCTTCGGGAGTAAAGGCTGTTAAAGATGAAAAAGCGCTGAAAATTATTGACGAATACATCGAAACAATCGGCGGACGCGAAAATTTGAAAAAGCTGAATTCGCTGGCGGCAAACGGGAAAGTGGAAATGAAACAAGCCGGAGCCACCGTCGAAGGCGAAGCGGAGATTTACCGCAAGTTTCCGAATAAAACCGCCAAAATTCTGCGAATCGAATCTCTGGGCGAAATCCGCGAAGTTTTCGACGGCGCGAAATCTTTTATCCAGACCGATTTTATGGGCACGCAGCGCAACGAAGTCTTTGCCGGCGAGCTGAATCTGGCGGCAAATTTTCGCGAGCTTTTGGACGCGCGCGAGATTTATCAATCAATCACGTTTGAATCCGCTTTTGAAAACGAAGGCAGAAAAATCAATCTCGTCAAAGCCATTACAAAGCAGGGAACGAGCGTTTATTTCGCTTTCGACGCGGCGTCGAAGCTTTTAATCAGCCGCGCCGGAACTTCCGTTTCCGCATATTACGGCGATTATCGAAAAGTCGGCGAATGGCTTTTCCCGTTTCAGATTACCGAAGGCATCGTGACTTATAAATTAAAGGAAATTAAGCCGAACGCGCCGGTCGATGACAGCCGCTTTGTCGAAACGGAAAGCTGTTTTACAAAAATCGATTAAGCAAGTATATTGTTTCCACAGGTTTTCAAAGGAGACAGGGAATGAAAAATTCAAACGCGCTTTCGCTGGTTCTGATTATCGGTATCTTCGTCGCCGTCGGCTGTTCGTGCCCGCGACTGAATCAATTAGGCGAGCGACGGTCCGACACTTCGAATACGACAACCGCCACGCCCGCGTCAAACGCAAACACGACCGGAACTTCTTCGACCAACAGCTCGACGAAATCTTCC
>DASVWG010000227.1:0-3512 GCA_036389695.1 Pyrinomonadaceae bacterium | reverse complement strand
GGCGAGCGGCGACGTTTTGGTGCGCGTGACGTGGCGCGGTCTGGCGAGCAATCGCGTGCGTCTGAGCCTGGACGAAAACGGCGGCAAAATTCGCGACGACGAAGGCGCCGTGCCGACGCCCGCGCCGCTGACGCCGCCCGACGCCGCTCCTCCGACTGCCGAATTAATCGGTTATCGCTGGTCTGGCGACCGCATCCGGTTTTTAGAACAGGCGACTTTCGGTCCGACGCAGGCGCTCGACGACCGGATTCGCCGCATCGGTCTGCGGACGTGGCTGGCGGAACAATTCGAAGCGCCTTATCCTTCGGCTTCCAATCCTTACCCGGACGTTCCATTGCGAGCGATAAATCCAATTTCTACCTGTAATGGCACGCAGAATCCAAATTCCATTCCGCCTGACCCGCCTGATGATCCGCCTACTTGTTTCCGCGATACATATTCGATGTATCAGCCGCAAACTTGGTTTTACCGCGAAGCCTTTTACGGCGACGCACAGCTGAAACATCGCGTGGCGTGGGCTTTGAGCCAGATTTGGGTGATTTCCGGCGTCGATACGCAGCAATCGAGCTGGATGATTGCCTATCATAAACAGCTCAGCAAAAACGCTTTCGGCAACTGGCGGCAGTTAATGACCGATATGACGCTGAATCCGGGAATGGGCAATTATCTGGATATGGTTCGCTCGACGCGCACCAATCCGAACGAAAATTACCCGCGCGAGATTTTGCAGCTTTTCAATATCGGCTTGTTTATGCTCAATCAGGACGGCACCTTACAGCTTGACGGGCAAGGCAATCCGATTCCGACCTACGACCAGAACACGGTTAATAATTTCACGAAAGTCTTTACGGGCTGGTCGACCTGCGAGGTGACGGGTCCGACCTGTCCGAACCGCAGCACGGACGGACCGAACTATAAAGACCCGATGATTATCATCAACGCCAACAATCACGACATCACGGCGAAGACGCTTCTCAGTTATCCGGGCTCGGGTCCAACCCCGAATATTCCGGCTTGCACGGGCTGCACCGGAACGGCGACCATTAATTACGCCAATAATTCGCTGAACCAGGCGCTGGATAATATCTTTTTCCATCCGAACGTCGCGCCTTTTGTCAGCAAACTGCTGATTCAGCACTTGGTGACGAGCGACCCGACGCCGGCTTATGTCGGGCGCGTCGCCGCCGTTTTCAACAATAACGGCAGCGGCTTGCGCGGCGATATGAAAGCCGTTATCAAAGCCATTCTGCTCGACCCCGAAGCGCGCGGCAACGTCAAAACCGAGCCGCGATACGGCAAATTGCGCGAGCCGGTTCAGCTGATGACCAACGTTCTGCGGCATTTCAATGTGCGCTCGGCTGACGGAGTACAGTTAAGCGACGGAAACGTCAACGGGCTGTCGAACGCGATGGGACAAAATGCTTTCAATTCGCCGACGGTTTTCAATTACTATTCGCCCGACTACATCGTTCCGGGCACGACGCTTCTCGCGCCCGAATTCAACATTTTCACGACCGGCACTTCGATTGCGCGAGCTAATTTTGCCAACACGATGATTTTTAATCGAATCAACGTCGCCCTGCCGAACACGCCGTTCGGAACTTCGATAAGCTTGGCTGATATGCAGGCGCTGGCGGCGGCTGACACGAGCGGAAATCAATTGATGGACGCGCTGAATCAGAAAATGATGCACGGCGCGATGTCTTCGCAGATGCGCACGACGATTCTGAACGCCGTGCTCGCCGCGCCGTCAAACAATCCGCTTTTGCGGGCGCAGACGGCGGTTTATCTCATCGCGACTTCGTCGCAATACCAGGTGCAGAGGTGATAATTCGTCCTTCGTCCTTTGTCCTTAGTCCGTTGAAGAAAATTCGAGAAATTAAGTTTTCATTCAACCGGCAAAGGACAAAGGACGAAGGACAAAGGACGAAATTACTATGAAACAGACAAGACGTGAATTTTTAATGAAATCGGGTTGCGCCTTGAGCATGGTGACGCTGGCGACGCAGGCGCGGCATTTCGGAATGATGAGCGCTCTGGCGCAGACGGTCGATGACCGGGACGTGCCTGAAGGCGGAAGCGATTACCGCGCTCTGGTCTGCATTTTTATGGCGGGCGGAAACGACGGAAATAATATGATTATTCCGAATCATAACGACGCCAATCTGAGCAACTATACGGCTTATGCCAACGCGCGAGCCGCGCAGGGGCTGGCGATTCCGCAAAATCAGCTTTTGCCTATAGCCGTGCCGCGGATGAACGGCTTGAGCTACGGCTTGCATCCGAGCTTCGGCACGGTCACGGGCGGCATCAACAACGGCATCCACGAGCTTTGGGGCTTGGGCAAAATAGCGGTTGTGACGAATACCGGAACGCTCGTTCGCCCGACGACGAAAGCGCAGTACCAGACGGCTTCGCACCCTAAACCGTTTCAGCTTTTCTCGCATTCGGATCAGGTTTCGCAATATCAGGGCGGGCGTTCCGACATACAGTCTTTCACGGGCTGGGGCGGGCGCGTTTCCGACCGCCGCACGCAGGCGGCGAATCCGGGCGGACTGGTTCCGATGATTACTTCCGTCAACGGCGCGCAGCTTTTCACGGCTGGACAGACGACTCTGCCGCTCGCCATCGCCGCCGCGCCGACCAACCTGAATCAGGTTTTAAATCCGCAGGGCTTTAATACGACGGCTCCGTCAATCGCACGAATGGCGGCATTTAACAGTCTGCGCACGATAGATTTAAATTCCGATTTAGTCGCGGCGGCAAGCCATATGACCGACAGCGCGATTGCGGCAAACACGCAGTTTCAGGTTTCTCAGGAAGTGACCGTGACTTTCCCGACGACGAGTCTCGGAAACCAATTGAAGCAAATCGCGCGCGTGATTAAAAAGAAAGACGATTTGAACATCAACCGTCAAATCTTTTACTGCCAGATTGGCAGCTTCGACACGCACAACAACCAGCAGAACGCGCAGAACGGGCAAGTCGGTCTGCTGGCGCAGATGAGCCAGGCGATGCGCGCCTTTTATGATGAAATGGTCATTCAGGGCTTGTCCGACAGAGTGACGATGTTCACGATGTCTGATTTTTCGCGGACGTTGAATCCGGCAGGCTCGGGCGGAACGGTCGGCACCGACCACGCGTGGGCGAATCATATGCTCGTCGTCGGCAGCGGCGTCGCGGCGAGCGATTTTTATGGCGTCAATACGGCAAACGGAACGCCGTTCCCGACGCTGGCGATGAACGGTCCCGACGATGCCGACAGCGGAACGAACGCGCGCGGGCGCTGGATTCCGACGACTTCCGTCGAGCAATACGCCGCCACTCTGGCGCGATGGTATGGCTTGCCGGAAGCCGATATGTCAGGCGTTTTTCCGCTCATCGGAAACTTCCCGACCTCGAATCTCGGTTTTATGCAGGCTTAAAATGAAATTTAGGGCAGAAACGCGACAGTTATGGAGCGTGTTCTTTAAGTTAAGAAACACGCTCCATAACTGTCGCGTTTCTGCCTG
>DASVWG010000226.1:0-6590 GCA_036389695.1 Pyrinomonadaceae bacterium | reverse complement strand
TCGAGCAGAAGTTTTACGTCGCGCGCCGCCTGGCTGTATTCGTCCGGCGTGCAAAGCCCTTTGACGCACGGTCCCAAACAGCGTTTCAGATGATATTCCAGGCATGGGCGCGGCAGTTTTCCGTCGATTTCGATGTCGCAGGTGCGCAGTTGAAACGTGCGGTTGATTAAATCCAAAGTCTTGCGCGCCAGATTCGCGGGCAGGAAAGGTCCGTAATACGATGCGCCGTCGCGCAGGATTTTGCGCGTGATGACGACTTTCGGGAAAGGCTCGTTAGTCATTTTCAAATGCGGGTATTGCTTGTCGTCTTTTAATAAAACGTTAAAGCGCGGCTTGTGTTTTTTGATGAGATTCGATTCCAGAACGAGCGCTTCGACCTCGTTGTCGACGACGATAAACTCGAAATCGACGATGCGCTTGACCAGCTCGCGCGTTTTGCGGTCCTGATTGCGCGAGGATTGAAAATACTGCCGCACGCGGTTACGCAGATTTTTCGCCTTGCCGACGTATATGATTTTCCCGTCCGCGTTTTTGTGCAGGTAGACGCCCGAAGCGACAGGCAGATTTTTCAGTTTTTCTTCCAGTGTCATTTGTTTAAATTCTAACGCGAAGCGATGCCGAGTTGAAAGCGAAAAATGTATTGACTTTTTCCCGCATTTTGAAAAAATAACTCAAACGCGCTTTACAAATTAATCAGAGGGAGAAATTTATGGCAAAAGAAACGACACGAATGATTCTGCAATCGATGATTGCGCTTTCCTCAGCCGCGCTCGGACTGGTCGCGGCGCTGGCGTGGAACGACGCCATCAAAGAGACGATTAAACAAATTCTGGGCGAAGACGACAGCCTCGCTTCAAAATACACATACGCGATTCTGGCGACGGCGATTGCCGTGATTGTTGTGCTTATTCTGGCGCGGCTGGCGGCAAAAGTCGGCGGCGAAGCGGCGATTGCGCGCGAGGCGGAAGGTTAAAACGGGGAAATTTTAACAGGATGGACAGGATAAACAGGATATAATTGTTTTCAAATCGAGACTCTGGTTTTATTCAGAACTTTTGAATAAAAGAAGCAATTATCCTGTTCATCCTGTCTATCCTGTTTGAATTCCCTTATCCAAATGAAAACCATATTGACAAAATCGCCCGTCGAAGCCGCCGGATTTATCAGGCGCGGCGGTCTGGCGGCGTTTCCGACCGAGACGGTTTACGGTCTCGGCGCGAATGTTTTCGACGAGCGGGCGGTCGAGAAAATTTTTATCGCTAAAGGTCGCCCGCCGGACAATCCTTTAATCGCGCACGTCGGAAATCTCGCGCAAATTAAATTGCTCACGAGCGAAATCACGCCGAGCGCGCGGAAATTTATCGAAGCGTTTTTCCCTTCGCCTTTGACTCTGGTTTTGCCGAAAGCGGAAAAAGTTCCGCTCGCGGCGACGGCGAATCTGCAAAGCGTCGGCGTGCGAATGCCGAACAGCCGGTTTGCATTGGAATTTTTAAAAGCGTGCGCCACGCCGGTCGCCGCGCCGTCGGCGAATCTTTCCGGCAAGCCGAGCCCGACGACCTGGCAGGCGGTTTTTGAAGATTTAAACGGTCGAATCGACTGCATTCTGCAAGGCGAAATGACCGAAATCGGGCTTGAATCGACGGTCGTCGACTGTACTTCCGACATTCCGCTCGTCCTGCGCGCGGGCGCGATTACGCTGGAAAATTTGCGCCAGATAGTTCCGGAAACGCGGCTTTACGAATTGGCGGAAACGGAAGCGGCGAAAAGTCCGGGCTTGCGGCACAAGCATTATTCGCCGCGCGCCAGAGTGATTTTAGTTAGCCCGGAGTCGCGCATCGAGAGCCGAGAGAAAAAGGCTTTTATTGGATTGAGCGAACCGGGTCAGAAGTTTGATTTGACGAAAATCTGTCGCACAATCGAAGAATACGCGCATGAAGTTTTTAATTTTTTCCGCGAATGCGACCGTCGCGCCGTCGAAACGATTTATTGCCAGACGGTCGAAGAAAAGGGAATCGGTTTGGCTTTAATGGACAGGCTGAAACGCAGCAGCCGGTAATCAGCGGTCAGCGGTCAGTTGTCAGTGATTTACTTTACGGCTAAAATCAAATTTTGCGGGAAATTCCGGCGATAAATCAGAAGTCTCCCACTGACCGCTGACGGCTGACCGCTGACGACTGTTTTATGCACATCACACGAGTCGAACTGGAAAACATCAAATCTCACGCACAGGCGACTTTCGAGTTTCAGCGCGGAACGACGGCGATTACCGGCGAAAACGGCGCGGGCAAAACGACGATTATCGAAGCCATCGCGTGGACGCTGTTCGACCTGCTCGATTATAAAAAAGACGATTTCGCGCGGCGCGGCGCAAAAACGAAAGGCATCGCGCGCGTCACGTTTGAAAGCTCGCTCGACGAGCGCGAATACGTCATTTATCGCGACACCGCCAACGGTTATTACGTTTTCGACCCGCAATTAAAGACGCGCATCGCCGAGAAAAAAGAAGAAGTCTCGCGCTTTTTGTGGCAGCACTTGGGCGTCGAAGCCGGAACGGATTTGGAGACGCTTTTTCGCCGCGCCATCGGCGTTCCGCAGGGCACGTTTACGGCGATTTTTATGGAGACGGCGACCGAGCGCAAGAAAGCTTTCGACAAGCTTCTGAAGGTCGAAGAATATCGACAGGGCGCGGAAAAGCTGCGCGAGACCGTTAATTTCGTCCGCAATAAAATCACCCACGCGCGCGAGAAAATCGCCCGCGCCGAAGGCGAGCTGGCGCGGCTCGAAACGGTCGAAAACGAGCACCAATCGGTCGCCGGACAAATCGAAAATCTTTCCGTGACGGTCGAAAAATTAAATACGGAAGTTGCGGAAAAAGGCGAAGCCGTGAAAAGCCTCGACGCAATCGAAAAAAAAGTCGACGAGTTAAAGACGCGGCGCGACCGTCTGCAATCGGAGCTGACGACCGCCGAAGTCGTGCGCGCGCAAAAAGAAACGGAAACGAATCAGGCGCGCTCCGCTTCCGAAAAATTAAAGCTCGTCGAAGCCGATTACAAAACGCACGCTTCCGCGCTCGCGGAACTGAAAAATCTCGAAACGCAGCGCGTCGAGCGCGATAAAATCCGCAATCAACTGACGAAAATCGAAAGCGAGATTATCAAGCTGCAAGCCGAGCGAAAAAATTTGCAGGACAACGTGGCGAAGATTGTCGAGGCGAAAGAAAAAATCGTTTCGCTTCAGCCGCAGACGCTCGAACAAAATGAGCTTGAAGCGCGGCGCGAGCATTTGATAAAAGAAAAAGCCGAAGCCGCCGCGTTTGAAAAAACCATCGCCAGCCTCGAAGAAAAAATCTCGCGCCTGCGCGAAAGCTTTAAGGAAAACAGCGCGAAACTCAAGGAAGCCGAAACGAAAACCGCCGACGCCCGCCAAATCGAAATTCTGCAAAAGCGCGACACCGATTTGACCAACCGGCTCGCCGATTTTCGCGCCGGTTTGTCGCGCGACGAAAAATTTCAAAGCGAAATCCGCAACGGCTTGTGCCCGATTCTGTCGGAAAAATGTTTGAATTTAAAGCCGGGCGAAACGCTGGAAGGCTTTATCAAAACGCAGTTTTCCGAGACGAAAAAACAAATCATCACGCTGGAAGTCGAGCAGAAAGAAGTTTTTGAAGCTTTGCGCACGGCGCGCGAAGCCGAAAAATTCCTCGGCGGTCTGGAAGCCTATCGCCAGCGCGAAAAGGAAATCAAGGAAGAAGGCATCCGCCTGAAAACCGAGCAGGACGCTTTAAAGGCGCGCATCGAAAATCTGCCGCAATTGACGCAGCAGATTGCCGAAACCGAAAGCCGTCTGAAAGCCCTGGACAATCCGAAAGCGCGAATTCTGGCGTTTGAGCGCGAGGCGAAGCGCGAGACGGAATTTAGGGAAAATTTATCGAAGCTGGAAACGAATCTCGCGCGGCTGGAAACGGAAAAATCCGGTTTCGGCGACGAGTTGTCGAAGTTTGAAATACTGGACGCGGAATGGAAACGTTTTTCCGACGAGCGCGACCGGACGGCGTCGGCGCATCGCGAATTTTTGATTAATGAAGCTTTAGCGAAGACTTTGGAAACGCGCGAAACGGAATTTGCGAAAGCGACCGAGAAAGCCGCGCAATTGAAAACCGAGCTCGAAAAAGCTTCCGGCGAATTTGAGAGGTCAAGCCAAACTTATGACCGCGAGCGGCATCTGAGCGAGAAAGCCTCGCTGCTCGAAGCGGAAAAACGTCTGGCGGAAACGCGCGCGACGTTTGAAGCGGCAAAGCGGCGCGAAGCCGAATTGAACGCGGAGCTGCGGCGCTTGAAAGAAATTCGTGTTACGATGCAGGCTGAATTTCAGGAAAAAGAACGGCTGGAAAAAATCCACGAGGCGACCGATTTTATCCGCGAAACTTTAAAGGAAGCCGCGCCGCGCGTCGCGCGAAACTACGTTTATCACGTGTCTCTGGAAGCCAACCAGATGTATCGCGAAATCACCGGCAACGCCGAGCGGACGCTGAAATGGACGGAAGATTACGGCATCGTTTTGGAAGAAAACGGCTACGACCGCCCGTTTGTCAATCTTTCGGGCGGCGAGCAGATGGCGGCGGCTTTGAGCGTCAGGCTCGCGCTTTTGAAACAGCTTTCCGACGTGCGGCTCGCGTTTTTTGACGAGCCGACGACGAATATGGACGCGGCGCGGCGCGAAAATCTGGCGACGCAAATCGGCAACATCCGCCACTTCGACCAGCTTTTCGTCATTTCGCACGACGACACGTTTGAAGGTTATGTGGACAATGTTATTTCGGTCGGCGCAGCATCGAGTGAAAACAATGGAAGCGAGGAACAGGAATGAAAAATTTGATTAAGCGGCGAATTTTTATCGGCGCGTTTTTGACGAGTTATTTTCTGTTTTTCGTCATCACCGTTTCTATTCTCGATTTTAAGAGAGCAGGCTTCGGCGTTGGACACGCGGAGCACGGCTTTCCGTTTGCTTATTATTATTCGAATTGTTTCGGCGGTTATTATCTGTGGCTCGGTTTAGCGGGAAATATTTTGACGGCGGCGGTTTTGAGCTTCGTCACCGGATTGTTTTCCGCGCACTTTTGGACAAGGTGGCTTGTACCTTTTTGGCAAACGGTTTCTTCACCGGAATTTCGTGCAAAGTGGTATATCTGAATAGTTAAGCGATTTTTGGCGGCGTTTCGATGATGAAAGAAGTAACTATTGTCTGCGACGGCTCAAGCCTCGGCAACGGTAAAGGAACGACGCGGGCGGCGGCGGTCGCGGTGCTCGGCTATCGCGGATTCTGGCGGGCGTTTGGCGAATACCTGGGAAACGCGACGAACCAGCAGGCGGAAATCGCGGCGGCGTGGATTGGCTTGAAAACGCTGCGCGAGCCCTGTAAGGTAAAAGTTTTGACCGATTCGCGCTACGTCGTGGAAACAATGACGGGAAATTTTCGTAAAAAAACGAATCTCGAATGGTGGACGAAACTGGACAAGGAAGCGAGCCGGCATCAAATCAAATGGGAATGGGTCAAAGGACACGCCGGACACGAAATTCAGGAAGTCGCCGATTCGATGGCGCGGCGCATAGCGGAACTCGGTCGGGTTGACGAAACGATTTTAGACGAAGCGGCGGCGGAAATCGGGGTAAAAGAAATTTAGCCACCGCAGGGCACAGAGAGAAAGAATGAAGCTTAGGCAAAACACAAACGAGCGCGGATTTTCCGGATTTTCGAATCTGCGTTTATCTGCGTTTGTCTCTGGTTTTCTAAAAACTCTCTGTGTTCTCTGTGTTCTCTGTGGCTCAAATCTTCTGGCGCAGAAGCAAAACGCGCTCGGCTGGGTTTGGCAGAATCCTCTGCCGCAGGGAAATCCGCTGTATTCCATAGGCTTTGCCAAAGACCGCGAAACCGGCTTTGCCGTCGGCGCGGACGGCACGATTCTTTCGACTTCGGACGGCGGTTTTAACTGGAAATCGCAGATTCCGCCGGTTAATACCATTTATTTCGGCGTGTATGTGAAGGACAATCTGCGCGCCGTCGCGGTCGGCGCGCGCGGCGTGATTTTGCTGACCGATAACGGCGGAAAAGATTGGCGCGAAATAAAATCGCCGACCAAAGACCATCTTTACAGCGTGACTTTCGCGGGCGAAACGCAGCAAAACGGCTGGGCGGTCGGAACATACGGGCGAATTTTGCGCACCGTCAACGGCGGTCTGACGTGGGAGCAGCAGATTTCAAACACGACCGAGCACCTCGTCAAAGTTTCGTTTTTTAATCGGACGGACGGCGCGGCAGTCGGCGCGGGCGGCGTGATTCTGACGACCAAAAACGGCGGTTTTACGTGGAAGGTAAACATTCCGTGCCCCGAAGCGGCGATGACCAATGTCGTTTTCCTGAGCAAAGAAAAACTCGTCGCCGCAGGTTACGGCGGCTGTCTCGTCAGGAGCGACGACGCGGGCGAAACGTGGTCGAAAATCAACGTCTTTACGCGCGCCGATTTTCTGGCGCTCGCGTTTACCGACGAAAAAAACGGCTGGATGACCGATTCGAACGGGATGGTCTGGCTGACG
>DASVWG010000225.1:0-2211 GCA_036389695.1 Pyrinomonadaceae bacterium | reverse complement strand
GCACGCGGCGAGCGCGTTTTTTCCGTCGCCGTTTGAACGCGCGGCGGTCTTGACGATTGACGGCGTCGGCGAATGGACGACTTCGAGCATCGGCGCGGGCGCTGGACACGAATTAAATTTATTGAGCGAGCTGCGCTTTCCTCATTCGCTCGGTCTGCTTTATTCGGCATTCACTTACTACACGGGTTTCAAAGTCAATTCGGGCGAATATAAAGTGATGGGACTCGCGCCCTACGGCGAGCCGCGCTATGTGCAGAAAATTCTGGACGAGCTTGTTGATTTGCGCGAAGACGGCTCGCTGCATTTGAATATGAAGTATTTCAATTTTCCGCAGGGCTTGACGATGACGAATCAACGCTTTGACGAATTGTTCGGCGGCAAGCCGCGAAAATCGGAAGCCGAACTGACGCAGCGCGAGATGGATTTGGCGCGGTCGGTGCAGGAAGTTACGGAGCTGGCAATGCTCAGAATGGCGCGGCACGTTCACGCATTGACCGGCGAAAAAAATCTGTGTCTGGCGGGCGGCGTGGCTTTGAACTGCGTGGGCAACGGGCGCATCCTGCGCGAAACCGAATTTGAAAAAATCTGGATTCAACCGGCGGCGGGCGATGCGGGCGGCGCTCTCGGCGCGGCGCTTTCGGTGTGGCATCAATATCTCGGCAATGAGCGAACGGTGATTGAAAATCAGGATTCGATGCAGGGCGCTTATCTCGGTCCGGATTTTTCCGCCGAAGAAATCGAACGTGATTTGAACGCCGCCGGAGCGATTTACGAGCGCCTGCCGCGAGCCGAATTAATCGAGCGAGTCGCCGGGCTTTTAGCGGCGGGAAACGTCGTCGGCTGGTTTCAGGGGCGCATGGAATTCGGACCGCGCGCGCTCGGAGCGCGTTCGATTCTGGGCGACGCGCGCTCGCCGCAAATGCAGTCGCAGATGAATCTGAAAATAAAATTCCGCGAATCTTTCCGCCCGTTCGCGCCGGCGGTTATTCGGGAAAACGTCGCCGAATATTTCGACCTGGAAACCGATTCGCCTTATATGCTCCTGGTCGCGCCCGTGAAAGAAAATCTGCGAATTAAAATCGGCGACGAAGATAAAAATCTGCGCGGCATCGAAAAATTAAAAACGCCGCGCTCGACGATTCCGGCGGTGACGCACGTCGATTACTCAGCCCGCATCCAAACGGTCGCGCCGGAAACAAACCGTATGTTTTACGATTTGCTGCAAAAATTCGGCGCGTTGACCGGACATCCGGTTTTAATTAATACTTCATTCAACGTGCGCGGCGAGCCGATTGTCTGCACGCCCGCCGAAGCCTTTGCCTGTTTTGCCAGAACCGAGATGGATTATCTGGTCGTCGAAGATTTTCTGCTCGATAAAAAAGCGCAGCGCGAAGATTTGAAAGTCGCGCCGAAAGATTGGCAGAAGGAATTTCCATTAGATTAAAGTCAGAACCGCCTGCGGTAGCGGGCGGTTGAACGTGAGTAGTTTCAGGTTTCAGGTTTCTAGTTTCCTATTAAAACAATTGGCAAAGTTGAAACCTGAAACTAGAAACTAGAAACTCTAATCTTCAACCGCCCGCTACCGCAGGCGGTTCTGACCCGTTAATTATGCAAGACGATTTTACCGAACCGACCCGAGAACAAGCCCGAAAAACGGCGCTCGTCGTCGCCGTCGTTTTAATTTTAATCGCCGCGTTCGGCTGGTATCGCGGGCGGTTGACGCTCGCTTGCATTACGGGCGCGGCGGCTTTGATTTTGATATTTGTCGGACTGTTCATTCCGCCGCTCGCCAAATTTTTTCACGTTTGGTGGATGCGTCTCGCCTTTGCGCTCGGATATGTCAACAGCCGGATTCTGCTGACGGTAATTTATTTTCTCGTCTTTTTGCCTTACGGTTTGGTCTCGCGTCTGTTCGGGCGCGACCCGCTGCGCCGCCGCGCCGCGCAAGCCGAAAGTTACTGGATTCCGCGCGAGCGCACGCGCCAGGCGAAAGAGCAATTTGAAAGAATGTTTTAAATAGGTGTAAAGTTAAAGAGATGAAAAGATTTTCCTTATTGCGCGAGTTCTGGCTGTTTTTCCGGCAGAATAAAAAATATTGGCTGCTGCCGATGATTTTCATAATGGTCGCCATCGGCGGCTTGCTGATTTTTGCCCAATCGTCCGCTCTCGCGCCGTTTATTTATTCGCTGTTCTAGCATTGTCCGAACGGCG
>DASVWG010000224.1:0-5814 GCA_036389695.1 Pyrinomonadaceae bacterium | reverse complement strand
GTAAACGCCGAGATTCTGCATCGTCGCGCCGTCGTAGAAAAACGCGCGCAAATCTTCAAAGCCGTTGATGCCGGAATATCCCACGACTTTTCCGGCGTCATTGATGCCGAGAGCCGTCGCGGTCTGCCCGCCGAGCGTTCCCAAATCCTGCATCTGCCCGTTGGTGTAGAGAAACGCGCGGCGCTTCTGCGCGGCGTTAAAAGCGTAGCCGACGATTTGCCCGCTGTTATTGATGCCGTAAGCCGCGCTTTCCGTGCCGCCGAGCGTGCCCAAATCGGTGACCGCGTAGCCGACCGGCGGCGGATTATCGTCGACGAACAAAACCGCTTCGGTCGTGCTTTGCTGCGCGCCGCTGGTCGCGGTTATCGTCAGGCGATAAATATCTTCGGGCGTCGTCGCGGAAGTCGCGACGGTTAAAGTCGCCGCGCCGCTGCCCGTCACGCTCGTCGGGTTTATGGTCGCCGTCGCGCCCGCGGGCAAGCCGTAAACGCTCAATTCGACCGCGCCGTTAAAACCATTCTGCGCGTTGACGTTGACCGTGTAAGTCGTCGTCGCGCCGGGCGCGATTTGACGCTGATACGGCGTCAGCGTCACGTTGAAGCTCGTATCGAAAGGGAATTTTCGCAGGCGGGCGCGGAAGCTTGTGTAAGGCGCGCGGTCGTCAAATTGCGAAAAGCCGAAAATGGTTGTGCCGTTTGCCGCTTCGACGGCGGGCATTTCTTCCGGCAGAGGCGAGGCGGCGACCGGAAAATGCGTCGGCGTCAGAAGGCTTCCGTCTGAGCCGACCAGAGTTGCCCAGACGTCCGGCGGCGGAAGCGTCGTGCTGTTGCGCGAATCGGCGAAAGTGACGACGAAACGCGAGCCGTCCCAAGCCGCCGATGCCGCAAAAAGACTGCGCGGCGCCTGCGCGATGAGAAAAGCATTTCCTGAAAATGTGCCGTCGGCTTTCAGGCGCCGCCCGTAAATTTTCCCGCCGTTTTGCCAGACGACCAGCGCCGTCTCGCCGCCGACGGCGAGATGCGGCGCGTCGGAAAACAAGCCGCTGATGGAAAATTCGCCCGGCGACGTGCCGTCCGCCGCCACAAACGCGCCGACGATGTTCGAGTTTGAATTGTCGTGCGAAATATCGGATTCCCAAACGACCATCCATCGATTGGCAAAAGCGCGGACGCGCGGGCGCAAATCGAAATTATTTCCTATTTTGACGGGCGCGCCGAGAACCGTGCCGCTCGCATCAACTCTCACGGCTTGGGCGAATCGAATATGATTGGTCGGCTCGTATGTATCGACCGTTAAAAACTGCGTTCCCAAAGCCGCGACATCCGGCATATTGCCCGGCATAATCGCAAACGCTTCGCCCGCCGGCGCGCCGTCTGCCGCCACGCGGCGACCGTAAATCTGCGTGTTCAATTCCCAGACGACTAAATAAACCGAACCGTTCCACGCCACCGACGGATTAAAAATCGCCTCCGCGCCCTGCACGACCAACGTCGGGTCGCCGACCGGATTGCCGCTCGCGTCGAGTCTTTGCAGGTAAACGCTCGATGCGCCGGAAATCGTGCTTCGATACACGTAGGCGAAATTTCCCGCCTCGGTTTTGGTGAATCTGATTTGCGTCTCGCGCGGCGCGGCAAGGCTCGCGGGCGCGGGCGTGCCGAATGAATTATCAGCCGCGAACCTGACGCCGAAAATGTCGCCGTCCGCGCTCAAACGCCGGTCAACCCATAAAATTTCCGCGCCGCCGCCCGCGAGCGCTCCGACCGCCGGCTGCGTCGAGCCGCTGACGGACGGAGCTTGTATCGGCGGGGAAGCATTGCCGTTAGCCTGCACGCGATTGGCGCAGACGTTTCCCGTGACGCCCGAATCGCCGCAGTGATAAGCGGCGACGTAACTCGTGCCGTCCCAGGCGAGGGAAGTATTGAAAGGCAAAACGTAATCGGTCACGTTGCCGAAAAGCTTGATTCCGGACGGGTCAAGAACCTCGCCGCCTGCGGAAACGCGGGTTGCAAAAATTTCATTGTAAGCGAAACGGTCTTCGCGCCAGATAACCAGATAATTTGTCCCGTCCGAAGCGACACGCGCGTTAGTCGCATTACTTCCGGCGAAGGTATTGACGGTAAAAGGCGAGCCGGTAGGATTGAGATTGTTGTCGAATCGCTGCGCCCTGATGCCGTGACCGCTGCCGCTGATGATTTCCCAGGCGACGAGAAATTGATTGTTTGAATAAGCGATGTCCGCCCAGAAAGGCGCGGTAAAATTCGGGTCCTGATGCAAAACTTTCGGAGCGGTATCGATTAAAGAGCCGTCGGGCGCGACGCGCACGCCGTAGATGTTCGAGTTATAAGCGCCTTCGCCGAAAACGACTGCCCAATTCGTGCCGTCGCTCGTCACGCTCAGATAAGTCGGGTCGCCGGCAGAATCGGGCGTAATATAGACGGGAATCGGCGTCGAATCGAGAACTCTGCCGTCGGGCGCGACGCGCACGGCGAGAATATCGAGGTCGAATTGATTCGTCTTTCGTTTCGTTATCCAGGTGACGAGCCAGTTTTGCCCGTTCCATGAGACGCGCGGATAATACTGCTCGTAGATGGCTTCGGCGACGACAATCGGCGCGGTGTCGATTAAATTTCCCTGAGCGTCGTAACGCGCCGCGTAAATGTCGGTATCGCTGCCGATTCCGGCATTATCGTCCGGCACATAGCGCCCGAGAACGGTTCTTCTGTCAGCCCAGACCGCGAGCGATGAATTCGCCCCTTTCGCGATGTTCGGCTGAAGCTGAATACCGGCGGCAGGCGCCGGCACCGGCGGCGGCAGCACGGAGTTTTCTCTATCCTGCATCGTGGCAATTTGACTGCCGAAAACAACGCATAAAATTACCGATGCGAACCCGATAAAATAAAATCGCCTTCCCATGCTCATTATTATTTCCCCCGAAAATTTCCTGACGGCTCTTCTTACAGTCTCTCCGGCTTTGGCGAAAAGACATTTTCGAAAAAAAACTTTTTTCGATTTTAGTTAAACAGACAAATGAGCAAGCGTCAGTTTAACTAAAAGTGTTGACAATAACAATTTTCTATCTTATTGAAAACAAAAGCGCGGGGAATTTCATATCAACGCTTTCAGATAATAATTCCATTAACTAATTCTAAATAGCGACATCCTTCGCAGGTCGAGATTTTCACGACTCATCCCTTTATTGATACGCCCCGTGACATTCCGAATATGGTTTGGACAGCTCTTATAGGATAATAGCGTGGTTTCAGCTTCCTTGGTGTGAACGCAGAAGGCAAAACGACGTGACCGGCGCGAAAGCTGAACACTTGAAGTCGGCTTTGCACTCGGACGGGAGATTTTTGTAACTTAAAAAGCTAATAAATAATTTTGTGTAAATGGATTTAATCAGCGTTTATTGCAAACGCAGGAGCTTAAACCAATTACGCTTGAAGTTTCAGACCGGGTATTAAAGGATTACAAGAAGCTCGAAGATTTATTAAGCGAAAACAGGCTGCCGACGGCAGTTTCAACGACAGCTCATTTACACAAAAATTTTAACCCGCTCCGGCGCGAAGCCGGGAAGAAATTGTCTCTGTGAAGATAAGTCTCAAAAATAAGCCAATCTGGCGAATAGGAGCGTTAATTATAGCCGCGCACGCGATTCTTTTTGCCGTCCAGCTTCCGCAGGTTTATATTTACGGCTCGCAAAATCCGCAATCGGGAGGCACCTGGATAGTGATTGCCCGTCTTATCTGGGGATGCGGCATTTCAGCGCTGATTACTCCTTTAATCTTATCTCTGGGTTATTATTTTCGAATCAGCAGCCGACATTTCCGGCGCAATTTATTTCTTCATTTATTGTTTGTTATTTTAACCGGCGCGATTCAGCATCTCGGGTATCATCTCGGACTATTAGCCTTTAACATATTAAGGGAGGAAGGGTTCTGGAGCAGCGTATTTAACGTAAATAATCTTTTCAGCTTCATCTCCACATCGTTTCTGCGAAATGCCGCCGTCATCGGAATTCAGCAAGCATATTTTTTCTTTCGTGAATCGCAGGAACGCGCTTTCCGTTTGCAGCAGGCTGAGCTGCAAATGCTCAAGATGCAGCTTCATCCGCATTTTTTCTTTAACATTCTAAACGCCATCTCGGCACTGGTGTACCGTTCGCCGGCGGACGCCGAACAGATAATCACCAAACTGGGCGATCTGTTCCGCGCGGCACTTAGAAAAGATAAGGCGCAGGAGATAAGGCTCAAGGAAGAGTTGGAATTTTTAGACGCTCTTCTCCAGATTCATCAAACGCTGATGGGTAAAAGGTTAACGGTCAAATGGGAAATACAGCCTGAGGTTTTGGATGCACTGGTCCCGAATCTGATCCTCCAGCCCTTGGTCGAAAATGCGATTAAACACGGCATCGCGCCGCTCGAAGGAGGCGGGCAAATCGAAATTTCCGCCGGGCGAGAAAACGAAAGTCTCTTTCTGCGGGTGCGCGATAATGGTGTCGGGTTAGTGCAAAATGAGCAAACAAAAAACTTCAGCGACGGTGATGGAATCGGGCTTGAGAACACCCGCGCCCGCCTGAGAAACCTTTACGGCGACGCGCATAAATTTGAAATCCGCGGCGTGCCCGGCAGCGGCGTTGTGGTCGATATGGAAATACCTTTCCGGGAACATCTGCCGGAATAAATAATATGAGTATTCGGACAATTATTGTTGACGATGTGGAACTGGCGCGCGAACGCATAAAGCTCTCGCTCGATGACCGGGAAATCGAAATAATCGCCGAGTGCGAAAACGGTCGCGAGGCTATCGAAGCAATTCAAAACATGCACCCGGATTTGGTTTTTCTCGACGTGCAGATGCCGAAAATCAGCGGTTTTGACGTAATCGACACGATTGGCGTCGAAAAAATGCCGGCGGTGATTTTCGTCACCGCTTACGACGAGTTTGCTCTCCGGGCGTTCGAAACAAATGCGGTCGATTATCTTCTCAAACCGATTGACAGGCAGCGTTTGGGTAAAGCCGTCGAGAGGGCTAAACGGGAAATCAAACTTCCGCGTTCAGCGGATGTGGCGGAAATTGAGGGGCGGCTGCGCCGACTATTGAAAGAAGTAAAGAATGAACCGAAATACCTGAGACGTATTCCGGTAAAAACCTCGCGCGGCACGATTTTAATTTTGACGGCAGAGGTGGATTGGATCGGCGCCTCCGGGCATTATCTTGAGCTTCACGTCGGGCGCGAAACGCATCTCATCCGCGAAAAATTGTCCGATTTTGAACAAAAGCTCGACCCGGAAAATTTTCTCCGTATTCACCGCTCGACCATCGTCAATATCGACCGCATTAAATCACTTCACCCGCTCTTTAACGGCGACCAGTTAATTATTTTAAAGAGCGGTCAGGAGCTTAATTTAAGCCGTACTTATCATGAGAGATTGATACTAGCCTTAACCGGAAAATAGCTCTGAGCTTTTTTAAAATGAGAGTTCCTGCTTTTGCCCGTCGTAATTCCGCGCAGGTAAAGTAACCGGCTCAGAGCAGGCGGCGAAAGAGTTGCGCCGCTCTGATGATTAAAATCTAATGATTAAAAGTTATCTCAAAATGAAGCGAATCTGAATTTTTCAAGCTGCCCGCCAGAGCAGCAAGCAGAGATTGACGCCAGAGAAGTTTCTTCTTTTAGTATCCGTGCCTGTAAATTCACGATTCGCGACTTTATCGAACGCTCCGGGACATTCTTAATCTCAAAATCCAAGTTCGGCTTTTATTCTTATCAGAGAATAATACGAACAAGCATTACCCGAAAAGCTCTGGTAAAAA
>DASVWG010000223.1:0-18113 GCA_036389695.1 Pyrinomonadaceae bacterium | reverse complement strand
GAGCGAATCCGGCGCGCTTTCCGCGCTGCGGACGCTGCACAGCGCGCAAGTAACTTACGCCGCGACGGTCGGAAACGGCAGCTGCGGCACTTTGCAGCAATTAGCCGGCGCGCAGCTGATTAAAAATGATTTAGCCGACGGCGAATCGGGCGGCTATCGCTTCGCGGTCAAAAAAATCTCGCAGTTCGGCTGCGAGCTGACCGCCACGCCGATTTTCAACACGGCGGCGCGTTCTTTCTACGTCGGCAACGAAGGCGTCATACGCGGCAAAGCGAAAAGCGGCGCGCCCGCCGATAAAAACGACCCGCCCATTTACTGAAACAATTAAGAATTAAATTATTTGACTTTCGCCGTTTCGGTTTTGGGAAAAACGGTTTCGGCGAGGGTTTTTCGTTTTTTATTTTCGACGAAAAAGTATTTAAAATAATCAATCATCGACCACCAAGCCGTAATGACGGCAATCCACAGAGCGCCGCGACCGACCAGATAACCGAAAACGCGCCAATCGTCGGTATTCAGCGAAAAACTGAAAAGATGCGCGAAAGCCGTCTGCACTTCGGCGACTTCCCAGAAGCGAAACGTCGGCAGACTCCAGCCGAAATTTGAAACCGGCGGATTGCCCGTCGCGCCCGCCACCAGCAGCGCCACAATCGCCACGCATTGCGCCCACATCTTGATTTTTCCGATTTTCTGCGCCGCGATGACGATGCCTTCGCTCGCCGCGACCGAGCGCAAACCCGTGATAATAAACTCTCTGCCTAAAATTACGACGACCGCCCACGCGGGCGCGAGATGTTTTTCGACCAGCACAATCAGCGCGGCGGAAACCAGCAGTTTATCGGCAATCGGGTCGAGCAGTTTGCCGAAATTGGAAACCTGATTGCGCCGCCGCGCGATGTGCCCGTCCAGAATATCGGTCAGCGAAGCGGCAAGAAAAATCCCGATGGCGAGCGCGTAGCTGCTGATGCCGAACCACTCGTCGGCAAACGGCGTGAGCAGGATAACGACCAACAGCGGAACCAGTACGATACGCGCTAAAGTTAAATAATTCGGCAGGTTCACTCGGTTTAAAAGCCTCTCAAGCTTAAAGTTTAGGCGCGGTAAAAATTGCTGTCAAGAATAAAGACGAGCGATGTCACAAAGATTTAATTTTTGCGCGAAATCGCGATGCCAGCGGATTTATATAATATATTGCTCTGCGATTTCTGCGACCCTCTCGTCCCCGATGGATTCATCGACAAGTGTGATAAAATTATCTTACAGTCTGCCGTAGTATTTTATCTTTCCAAAGAGAGGTGCAGTATCTTTCTCAAGATAAAAAGGCGGACGATTAAGGAGGTTTGTTATGATTCGCGTTTTGATGCTCGATTTGGGAGACACGCTAATCGACAAAAATAATCAACCCTTTCCTCACGTCCCGGAAGCGCTTGAAATTATTCGCAGCTTTGAAACCGAAGCGCACAAACCGTTATCGCTCTGTCTGGTTTCCGATTTTCATATGCCGACGAGCGGAAAAACGGTTCAGAAGATTTTTCAGGAATACGTCAAAATTTTGGAAAAGGCGAATCTGCGGCAGTTTTTTGAGCCGGTCGAAAAACACGTCACGCTTTCGACGCACGCGGGCGTCAGAAAGCCGGAACGCAGGATTTTTGAGCTTGCCGTCCAGCGTCTCGGCGTTAAAGCAAAGCTCGACGAATGTTTATTTATTACGGAAAACGCCGAGCATATTAAGAAGTCGCGCCTTTTGGGAATAAAAACTCTGATGTTTAGCGAGACTGAAGGAGAAGGCGATTTCAGCGATTGGTCTGAGGCTCCGCTGCTGATTGCGCAAGCTGTTAATCCCGCCAGCACGAAGAATCTTGAAAACGCTTTAAGACTGCCGATGGCGGTCGGGCATGATTTGGAGCTTCTGTCCGTCAGCGAAAAATCCGGCGAAGACATCATTCGCGGTCAGGTAAATAAATCGCATTCTTTGCCAGGCTCCGAATCTGAAAGCGGGCACAAGGCAATCGTCACGATTCCCGTCAATGTGGAGATAAAAATGAGTAAAAAAGGAAAAATTAAAGCCGTGAAAACCGAAGAACCCGAAAAGGAACATCTGGACGAAGCGGCGCATTACATTAAAACGCTGGAAGACAACAAGCAGGTAAAACACGGCGAAGGACCGCTCGGACCGGGCGAGACGCACCGCGAGACGGTGAACGAAAAAGGTGAGAAGCGCATCGAGCGCAAGCGCTTCTCAATCATTTAATCAAGCGCGCGCGCTTTTTTACCGGCAGCCGCAGCGGCACACAAACCGCACGCGTTCGAGAATTTTCTTGCCGCTGCGCGACCGTATTACGTGCGTCGGCGGCGGCGCTTTCGGCAGATTCGTGGCGGCGGCAAATCCGGTTTTCCGGCTGGCAGGCTTGCGTTTTTCGTCTTCGAAAGCGATTTGGTCATTCTTCAAAAGACTCTGGACAAAAGCGTGAACCTCGTCGGTCGTCGTAAAAGATTCGGGCAGGGCGCTCATAATCGCCGCTCTGCCGCTGACGCCGCCGACCAGCACCGGCTCGGCGGCAAACGCCACCACGCCTTTTAATTTATCGCTGACATCCGACAGCGAAACCTCTCGATGATGGACGGCTTCCACCAACGGTTCTCCGCCAATCGACGACGCGCTGACCGTCAATTTGGAATTCGCGTCCGCGCCGATTCGGTTTCTGAGGTCGTTGCGCGTCGCGGCGGACAGCGTTACTTTGGCAGTCGCGCTCTTTGTGGCAGCGGCGAACTTCGGCGCGGAACCGGCTAAAGCCGCACGCGGCGCGAGCATCGCGTTGGTTCCCAGAGCAATGTTGTGACGGGCAAACGCCGCGCGGATTGCTTCGCGATTCGCGCCGCTGTTGATTGATTGGTCAGCCGCCGACATCGCGCGCCCGACCGCCTGGAAAAAGCGCGGAGTCTGCGGCGCGGCGCTGGCTCCGGCAATCAATAATTTACCCGCGGTCTGGGCGGCGGTTAATAATGTCGCCTCGGTTTTGTTCGGGTATGCGTTGAATATATTGCGGATGACGTCATAGAAACAGCCGCTGAAAACGCGTCCGAAACTGTGAATCTCCGAAATTAAAACATCCGGCGGACCGTTGGTCGGCAGAGTGGTCGGCAGCTGCCATTTGAAGTTATTCAAAGAATGTCGCGGAGCCGCCGCCGAGTGATTCTTGCCGATTGCTATCCGCACCATATCGGATAATTCTTCCGCCAGCGCTTCGACAAAATTGGCTTTGCCTAAATCCGGCGACGCTTTGAGCAGAGCGACGCGCGTCTCCTGGTCGAACAGACACGTGAGCAGCGCGACGCAGTCGCCGAAGGCTTCGTGAAAAGCGTTCGGCTCGGTCAGATTGCTCGACCACAAATCCGGGCGAATTGTATCCAGCAGAGCGTGACCGGCTTCGTGCGCGACGACGTCCGTGCTCGCGCCCGAAAAAGTGGTTTTCCCGCCGGCTGTAAACTCGAAAAACGAAAGGCTGTTGCCGTCGTAAAAGGCGTTCAGGTCTTGTCCGGCGTTTTGTTTCAGCACCAGTTTTTTGCGGTCGGGCGTCGAACGCGCCCATTCTTTCAGATTGCCGTTCAGCGCTTCCCAGACTTCCAAAGCCGCCAGCGCCGCCTCGCGCGCCTGCCAGAACAAAAATTCCGGCGTGCCCGGGTTATAAAGTCCCTCTTTGGGTGCGTTGACAAACGTAAATCCGGCGCGCCCCGCCGGACGATTCTTGCGCGCATTCTGCGTCCGCATCGGCGACGCCGCCAAAGCCAGCGGGTCATTCGGAATAAAATTTATAGACATAGTCTCTCCTTTTTTATTATAAGTAAGCCGAAAAATCGGACATCTCGAATATTGAATCTGTCCGGTTACAACATGGAAGCTTTTAAAGCAGCCAAACAATATGACGAATCGCTCGAATCCCTGACAGATTTCGCGCGAAAATTTCCCACGGCGGTGTGGCGAACTATCTTACATAGACCGTTATTTCTAAGTCAAGAAAAATATATTCTCTATAATGACGGATGGCGAACTGGAATTTGCTCTAATTCGTCATTCTTAATTCCGTACGACGCGCAGAAAATCGACTTCTCCCTGCGGAAAAACAATTAAACAATCCCAAAGTCCGACAAATTTTCTTTATTTCAAAAAAAACCGACGATTCAGAAACAAAAAACGCCGATTTCTCCATTGAGAAATTCGAGCGTCAAATTGTTTCCTCGTCGCCGGTTAATGAATAAACGTGGAAAGAATTATAATTTAAAAAACTGAACTGTCAAGAAAATTTTCAGAAATAAATTATTTATGCTTTAAAGCCAGCTTCAGAAAATTCTCGAACAAAATGCGACCGTCGCGCGACTCGTTTGGGTGCTGCCAGCGGGTCGGGTTTTTCGACCAGTCTTCGAAGGATTTTTCCAGATGGAATTGGACGGCGTAGATTAATTGACCTTCGCTGCGTTTGACCATCATCTGATTTTTGCACAGGTAAGCCGTAGCCAGCAGTTTAAAGCCTTCGGGGACGCCTTCGATTTGCAGACCGTGATTTTGCCAGACTCTGAGGATGTCGTCTTCGGTCGTGTATTGCTGCCAGATGCCGGACGTCTGGTCGTCGATGCCTTCAAAAATCGGGTCGGTTTTGTCGATGATTTTGATAAAGCGATATTGATATTCGACGACGCGCCCGGTGCGTTTTTCCGACGGTTCGAGATTGTCCAGCGTCGTCAGTTTACCGCCGAAAGCGGCGCCGACCAGTTGATGCGCGCCGCAGATTGCCAGCACGGGAATTTTCGTGGTTTTCAAAAATTCTCCGGCTTTGGCGAGCTGTTCGGGATTGTAATAATCAAAGTCGGAAAGCGTGCCGCTCATCACAATCGCGTCGGGTTTAAAGGCTTTTGCCGCGCCCGCGATTTCCGATAAATGCACCGTTAAGGTTTTCGGCTGCTGGACGAGCCGCAAAACGTTTTTGGCTATGTTGTCGCAAGCCATACCCGAAATCTTGCGCTCCCAGCGCAGCTTCGATTCCGTCGTGCCGTTCCAATCGCGCTTTGCCAGCTCGGACAAATCGCTTTCGTAACGCAAAAGGTCGTTGACGATTAAAACTTTAGCGTGTTCGATTTTTTTCTCAATCGGCTCGTAGCGGCAGAAATTCTGCTTGTTGAAAGGAAACGGAAGCGTTTGAGATTCGTGTTTATTTTTTCCAGCGTCTAGCATATATCGTAAATCGTAAATCGTGAATCGTGAATAGCTTTTTATTTACGTTTCGCAATTTATGAATAAATCCTTTTCTTTAGATGATTGGAAAGACCATTTAGCATCCTGCTAATATCATCCAAACTCTCAATTAATTCATTGTATTTGCTTTTATCAATAAATTCCAACCGGAAAGCTATTACCAATTCGGTTTCAACTTCGCTGGCTGAGCCTTGTGCTATAGAAAGAAACTGTAAAAACTCCTTCTCCGATTTCCTTGCCGCTCCTTCGGCAATATTGGCGGGAATAGAAACGGCGGCGCGGCGCAGTTGAGAAATTAAGCCGAATCTTTCTTCTTTCGGAAAGATTTCCGTTGCTCGATAAATATCGATTACAAAATCAACGGCTTTCTGCCAAACGTCTAAATTATGATGAGGTCGCATGATTTCCTCTTCGTGAATAGTGAATCGTAAATCGTGAATCGTGAATCGTAAATAGTAAATCGTGAATCGTGAATTGCGCTTTGTTGTTTGTTAGCTTAAATTCAATTCAATTTTAATAATGATTTAACTGCTATTCACGATTTGCTATTCACTATTTACGATTCACGACTGACGATTCACTATTTACTATTCACGATTTACGATTCACGATTTACGATTCACGATTTACGATTGACGCTGTTTCGTGCTTTGTCTGAATTCCGGCATCAGCGCGCCCGCGCCGATTTCGTCCAGTTCCGTGCGGATTTCCTTGATGAGGGCGGCGCGATGTTTTCCTTTTAACTGCGGCGTTTTGCCGCGCGTTGCTTCTTCAAACAAAAGAAGCGTTCGCTGCCACGATGATTCGAGCTCGTCAGCCAGGTGAGAAATCTTGGTGATGTCATACGGCACGGCGATTTGCTGGCAGCCGAGGCGCGCGAAAACCTGCAAATATCTGGCGGTCGATAAATCGGGACACGAAAGCCGTTTGTTCCTGACTTTCAGCTCGACGCCGAGCAGCGTGTGTTGAATTTCCGTCTTATTTTCGCGCATCTCGACTTCGAGCCGGTAAGCGCGCGTGCGCAGAGTGCGGATTTTGTCGCGATAAATGACCGGCAGCCATCTATCGCCCAAATTTTCTTTGATGTGCGAAGCGATTTCCATTTCGTGAATCGTAAATCGTAAATCGTGAATCGTAAATCGTAAACTGTAAATCGTGAATAGTAAACATATATTGGCGAGAAGTTTTCAATATTTAAATTTTATAAGCCAACAAACGAATTTACGATTTGCGATTTACGATTCACGAAAACTACGATTCACTATTCACTATTCACGAACCTATTTTTCCGCTTTAACCGTCGTCATCACGGGCGAATTTTTAAATCTTTCAATTACGCCGTCGCTGAAAAGTCCGAGGTAAAGCACGCCGAGAACCGTAATTAAGAGAACCGCCGCGAGGCTCGCCGGAATTCGCGGATTAATCCATTCGGTCGTTCTTTCGCGGAAGAACATCACGACGATTAAACGCAGATAATAATAAGCCGAAATTGCCGTATTGATGACGGCGACCACGACTAAAATCCGCAGCAGGCTGTCTCCGGCTTCGAGCGCCGGGCGGAAAACGAGAACTTTGCCCATAAATCCGGCGGTCACGGGCAAGCCGAGCAGGCTCAGCATAAACAGCGAAAGCGCAAACGCCAGCACGGGCGATTTAAAGCCGATGCCGTTGTAATCTTCAAATTCGGTGCGGCGGTCGTTTTTCTGTCCTAGAAGCGTGACAATCGCAAACGCGCCGAGATTTGTCACCGCGTAAGTCAGCATATAAAACGCGACGGCGATGATCGCTTCGTCGCGTTTATCGACGGTTTTCGCCATTCCCGCGCCGATAAAGCCGACCAGCGCGTAACCGGCGTGCGCGATTGACGAATAAGCGAGCATTCTTTTGACGTTATTTTGCGCGATGGCGGCGATATTGCCGACGGTCATCGTCAGCATCGCCATCACGGTCAGCGCCGTAATCCACGATTCGTGCAGAAACTCCGACGCCTGCGCTCCGGCGAGAAGCGGAAAGCCGAGCACGAAAACGCGCAGAAAAGACGCCAGCGCCGAAGCCTTCGGTCCCGCCGCCATAAACGCCGTCACGGGCGTCGGCGCGCCTTCGTAAACGTCCGGCGTCCAGACGTGAAACGGAACGACCGCCGCTTTAAAGCCGAAGCCGATAACCATCATCGCCGCGCCCGCCAGCAAAAGAGCGGGGAAATTCGGATTCGAGATTTTCGCGGCGATTTCAGAGATGTTGGTCGTCGCCGTCGCGCCGTAAACCAGCGCCATTCCGTAAAGCAGAAACGCCGAAGCAAACGAGCCGAGAATAAAATATTTCATCGCCGATTCGTTCGAGCGCAAATCCGTGCGGCGCAAGCCAGCCATCACGTAGGTCGCAATCGAAAGCGTTTCCAGACCGAGAAAAATGATGACCAAATCGTTGCCCGAAGCCATCAGCATCATCCCGAACGTCGCAAACAAAAGCATCGCGTGATATTCGCCGATGGGCACGTCTTCGCGCTCGACCCAGATGGTCGAAGTCAGAATCGTCAAAGCCGAAACAAGCAGAAAGCCGACCGAAAAGCTCAAACGCAGACCGTCGAGCGCAATCATTCCGTTCCACGCCGTTTGCGCCGCGCCGCCGTTTGCCGTCCAGAGCATAAAAAGCGCGACCGCCGACGCCGCCAGACCGACCAGCGAAATCGCGCCCGTCACTTTTCTTTGCTGCGGCGCGAAACAATCGTAGAGCATCACGACGATGCCGAAGACCGCGAGAATCATTTCGGGCAAAACAATCGGCAGATTGACATTCGGATTGACTAAAGTTTGTTGTAATAAAATCGTATTCATTTTAATTTTTCTCGACGGAATTTTTGTTTAAATAATTTTTCTCGCCGGCTTTTATCTCGATTTGCAGAAAATTATCTTTCGGCGGAAGCGGGCATGAAAACTCTTCGTTTCCGTAGGCGCACGACGGATTAAACGCCAGATTAAAATCCAGAATCAACTCTTTTTCCTTCGGCATCGAAAGATACAGATACCTGCCCGCGCCGTAAGTTTCCTTGCCGCTCGTCAAATCTCTGAACGGAATAAAAAGCGAGCTTTTGTATTCCTCAAATTTCGCGCTCGTCAGTATTTGCTCGCTTTGATAAGCGTGCAAAACGTAATCTTTGCCGCCCAGTTTAAAGCTCAGCGTGCCGATTTTTATATATTTGCGCGCTCTGCCCGATGAGGTCGGCATCATAAAATATTTCTCGTCGGGCGTTTTCGTAAACCCGGCTTTAACGCGAAAATTCGCATCGACCGGAAAATAATTCAAGCCCTGAAATTTCGCCACGTCTTCGGGGCGCAAAGGCGACATCAGCGGATTGCGAAAATCCTTTTCGCGCCCTTCGCGGAAAATTTTCACGTCGTCCGTGCCGTAATAAGTCTGCGCCTGCGCGAAACCGGCAAGACAAAGCAGAAGCAAAATTGTAAAAACAAAAGATTTCATCCGGCGGTTTTTAAAAGTTTTGAGTTTTAAGTTTTAAGTTTTGAGTTTGAAACTATTGATTCAAAACTCAAAATTTAAAACTCGAAACTTTTTGTATATATTTTAGTTGTAAGCGGCGCATCTTTCCAGCGCAAAACAGCGAATTCTCCTTTTATTTCGCGGAGTTTAGAGTAATTTGCATATATTTCATACGATGCGGCGCGAGGATTAATTCCGGCGGGCGCGAATTATCCGCCAGCCAGCGAGCCGTCTGCGGATTTGCCGCGAGCGTATCAATCGCCGCAGCATCGAGCCAGACCGCGCCGCCTTGCGCTTCGATTGCCCGAATCTCGCGCTCAAATTGCTCCAATGTTATAAAATTTAAAGGCTTCCAGACAACCGACGGATTAAAGTATCTGACCAGACGGTTGTTCGTGTCCATCAAATCAAAAGCCTGCGTATTCGGCACGTGAAATATGACCGATTTCTCCGACCAAACCTGCTTTGCCTCGAAAGCCAGCGCGAGCGGCGTATTTTCGCGGACCCGGGAATTCGGATAAATATAAAAAAGAAAATTATAAAGCGAAAGCGCGATGATTAAAGCCGCCAAACGCCAGCGCCGTTTTTCTTTGAAAGCTTCAAACGGCGCGAGCACAGTTCCGATTAAAAGTATGATTGCCGGAAAATAAAAAAGCCTGTAAAACGTGTTTTGGGGAATAAAGAAAAATAAAAAAAGCAGATACGGAACTATCCAAACAAGACAAAGCAGAAACGTTCGATTGCGAAAAATTTTCCGTTCTCGAATTGCTCGCCGCCAGATTTTTATTTCTTTCAGATTTTTTAAAAGCCGGAAAGCGAAGAATAAAGCCGAAACGGCGAAAAGAACCAATAAGACAACGGTTAAAATGTTCCGGTCGAAAAGGCGCGCGCTGCCGTCAAAAAACATCTGCCGGTGACCGCGCAACGTTAGATTTAAACTGCGAAACGCGTTCCAGCTAATCTCGGAATCGGGCGCGAAAGAAGTCGTCCACGCGACGAAAGATTTTATGTCGAACGTTTCCGCGACCAGATAAAAGCTCAGGCAATACGTTCCGAAAGTCAGCAAAAATGCGGCGCAGGCGTATTGCAAAACAGCGAGAATCTGTTTTCGTCGTTCGAGCGAAGCGGTTTGGAAAATTAAGCCGCAAACGGCGACCGGAAAAAAAAGAACCGCCAGCTCGTGAAAAAACATGGCGCAAGAGTGCGTTAGCGCAATTAAAAACGGTCGCGCACGTTTGTCGGGAAGCAGAAAATAAAAGCTTGCGAGCAGAAAAAATACGCTGATTGGATAAACGTCCGCGTCCGTCGAAAATCTCCACCACGCCGCGCCGAAAGCAAAAAGCATTGTCAGCGCGAAGCTTAAATATCTGCAGTTAAATGCGCGCTCCGAAATTTTAAAAAAAACGAGCGCCGAAGCGACCGCAAAAACAATCGTGACAAACTGCAAAACGTAAATCGCCCGCGCCGCAAAACCGAGATTTCGCGCCGCGTGAAAAGCCAGATAGCCGAGCGCGTTGTAAAAAAGATGATTCGGATGCAAAAGATGCGCGCCGAAGCGCGGGCTGTCTTCGATGAACTGCGAATAGATAAGCGCGTCCCAGTAAAAATCTTTGGTCGGAAACGCCGCGTAAATCGCGAAAATCAGCAGAGCCAAAAGGAAAAGAGAGTATTTTCTGAAATTGCCTTTAGAAAATACTCTTTCATTATTCATAATGAATTATGAGTTTTGAATTTTGAATTTTGAATGAATAATTTCCTAAAAACTCAAAACTCAAAATTCAAAACTCAAAACTTATTTGTGTTCCGTGACTTCGGTAATCGTGCCGCCTTTTTCCTGCCCGCTGACTCTCTGTTGAATGGCGGCGACGCTACCTTGCGAGCGATTCAGAAACGGCGCGGGATAAACGCCCATAAAAACCATCAGCAAAACGAGCGGCGCAATCAAGCCGATTTCGCGCCAGCTTAAATCACGCAGGCGTTTGTTTGCCGAATTCGTCACTTTGCCGAAGAAAACGCGCTGCACCATCCACAAAAGATAGACCGCCGCGAAAATCACGCCCGTTCCGGCAAGCATCGTGGCGACGTGATTCCAGTTTGTTCCGACCGTGCTTAAAGCGTGCGAGTTCCACATGCCAATCATAATCAGAAACTCGCCGACAAAGCCGTTCAGGAAAGGCAAGCCGATGGAAGACATCGTGGTTATCACAAAAATCGTCGCATAAAGCGGCATCACGTTTGCCAAGCCGCCGAACTCGGAAATCTGCCGCGTGTGGCGGCGTTCGTAAATAAATCCGACGAGCAAAAACAGCGCGCCGGTCGAAACGCCGTGATTCAGCATTTGATACAGCGCGCCCTGCATTCCGATTTCGGTAAACGAAAACATTCCCAGAATGACAAAGCCCATGTGCGAAACCGACGAGTAAGCGACCAGCCGTTTTATATCGGGCTGAACCATCGCGACCAGCGCGCCGTAGATGATGCCGATAACCGCCAGGATGATGAAAATATATGCGAATTCGCGCGATGCTTCGGGAAACAGAACGAAATTAAAACGCATCAAGCCGTAAGTTCCCATTTTCAAAAGCACGGCGGCTAAGATGACGGAACCGGCGGTCGGCGCGTCCGTATGCGCGTCGGGCAGCCACGTGTGCAGCGGAAAAAGCGGAACTTTGATGGCGAAAGCGATGGCAAACGCGAGGAAAAGTATATTGCCGGTGAGACCGGCGAGCGCCAGATTTCCCGTGCGAAGCGAATTGGCGAGCGTGACGAAATCGAACGTCCCGACGCCCGTCTGCTCGGCGTGAATATAATAAAGTCCGATGATGGCGACGAGCATCAAAAGAGACCCGAGCATCGTGTAAACAAAAAACTTAATCGCCGAATAAATGCGGTTTTCGCCGCCCCAGATGCCGATGAGGAAAAACATCGGAATCAATGAAGCCTCGAAGAAAAGATAGAAAACCAGCAAATCTAAGGATACGAAAACGCCAATCATCGCGCTTTCGAGCAGCAGCAGAAAAATATAAAAAGCCGCCGCGCGTTTTTCGACCGCGTGCCACGTCGAGATAACGGCAATCGGCATGATAAACGTCGTCAAAATCACGAGCCATAAACTCAAGCCGTCGACGCCGACGTGATAATTCGTATTTATCGCCCGAATCCACGGCACGTTTTTCTCGAAGAAAAATCCGCTCGCTGAAGCGCCGCGGTCAACGAGCAAAACGAGCGAAACCGCGAAATTGACGAGCGTAAAGCCGAGCGTCAGCCATTTCAGATGGCTTTCCTGCTTCCAGAACATATTATGCGCGAGCGCCAGAATCGCGCCGACGGTCGGAAGCAATATAAGAATCGTTAAAAGATTTTCTGCTATGAAATCCATTATAATTTCGTCCTTTGTCCTTTGTCCTTTGTCCTTCGTTGATTGAATGTAAATGATTTACGCTCAACCGGCGAAGGACGAAGGACAAAGGACTAAGAGCTAACTAATCAGCTTAAACCCGTAATAAATAAAATAACCGAGCACGACCAGCGCGCCGAACAGAATAAACGCGGCGTAGCTGCGGACGAATCCGACCTGAATGCGGCGGACGATGCCGCTGAATGCCGTGATGAAATGCCCCGCGCCGTTGACGATGCCGTCGATAAAGCCTAAATCGAAGCCTTTCCACAAACCTTCGCGCGAAAGTCTGTTCAGCGGGTCGACGATGTAGCCGTTGTAAAATTCATCGACATACCATTTGCGCTCCAGCACTCTCGGCATCTGCCGCAGCGGATTATTTCTGAACAACACGTAGCCGATGCCGATGCCTATCGCCGCCAAAGCAACGGACAAAAGCGCAAGCTGCCGTTCCCTCGAAATTTCTGCCGCCGAATGCGGATGCTCGTTTTCCTCGCCGGCGTTTTTGCCCGTCGTCGATTCTTCCGAAGCCGCGTAAAAATGTTTGACTTCCTTTTTCTCGACGGCGGGCGTATGCGAATCCGTTCCGGCTTCCTTGTGTCCGACTTTAGCGATAACGGGTTCGAGCGTATGCTCAAAAACATTCACGTCGCCCGCGCCGAAAAGCGAGCTCATCGCGTAGGGAATTCCGACCAAACCGCCGACGGTCGAAAGAATCGCCAGCGCCGCCAGCGGAACCCACATCGTCCACGGCGATTCGTGCGGCTTGAAGTTTTCGTCGATGTGATGATGTTCTTCATCGTCGTCATCGTGGTCGTCGTGCGCCGCGTCGTGTTCCTCGTCGTGCGCGTGATGCGCCGCCGCGTGCGCGTCGCCGTGCGTCGTTTCGGCATCGTGCGCGTCGCCGTGAGCGAAAGCGTTTTCTTCAGCGTGCGCCGCGTCCGCAGCGTGGTCGCCGTCGGGCAAAGCGAGCGTAAAACGCTCTTCGCCGAAAAACGTCATCCACATCATTCGCGTCATATAAACGGCGGTCAAAACTGCCGTCAGCAAACCGATAATCCACAAAATCAGGTTGACGTGAATGCCCAGAAACGTCGCTTCGGCGGGCGCGTTGGTCGCGGCAAAAGTTTTATAAAGAATCTCGTCTTTCGAGAAAAAGCCCGCCCAGACCGGAATTCCGCAAATCGCCAGCCAGCCCGCCATCATCGTGATAAACGTAATCGGCATATACTTGCGCAGATTTCCCATGCGCCGCATATCCTGCTCGTGATGCATCCCGTGAATGACCGAGCCGGAACCCAGAAACAAAAGCGCTTTGAAAAACGCGTGCGTCATCACGTGAAAAATCGCCGCGACAAACGCGCCGACGCCGCAGGCTAAAAACATATAACCGAGCTGCGAGACGGTCGAATAAGCGAGAACTTTTTTGATGTCGTTCTGCGCCAAGCCGATAGTCGCCGCGAAAATCGCCGTTGCCGCGCCGATAACCGCGACAATCAACATCGCCGTCGGCGCGTTCTGATAAATTCCGTTGCAGCGCACGACCATATAAACGCCCGCCGTGACCATCGTCGCCGCGTGAATCAAAGCCGACACGGGCGTCGGTCCAGCCATCGCGTCCGGCAGCCAGGTGTAGAGCGGAATCTGCGCCGATTTTCCGCACGCGCCGATAAAAAGAAGAACCGCAATCGAAGTAATTCCGCCCGCGAAAATCGCGCCCCACGTAAACGAATCGGCGGGCATCGCGGCGATTAAATTCAGAGAGCTTTCGACCTGCGCGCCGCCGATCGTCTTATCGTAAAACGAAAGCGAGCCGGTCAAGCTGAAAATCAGAAACATTCCAATCAGCACGCCCCAATCGCCGATGCGGTTCATCACAAAAGCTTTCTTCGCCGCCCGCCGCGCTTCGTCGCGTTTAATGTAGTAACCGATAAGCAAATACGAGCACAAACCGACGCCTTCCCAGCCGACGAACATCAGCAGAAAATTATCCGCCAGAACGAGCGTCAGCATCGAAAACATAAACAAATTCAGGTAGGCGAAAAAGCGATAGAAACCCTTGTCGCCGTGCATATAGCCGGTCGCGAAAATGTGAATCAGCAAGCCGACAAACGTGATGAAACACGCGTAAATGCCCGACAATCTATCCATTCCCAGACCGAAATCGGCGCGAAAGCCGCCGACCTGAATCCACGTCCAGAGATGGTCGAGCACCGGCGCGTTTGCCCGCAGCGCGCCGCCGTGGTCGACGAAAGCGACGATAAACGCCACGACGCACGACACGCCGACCGCCGCGCAGGCGATTGTTCCGCTCAGGGTTTCATTTCTGATTTTCAGCCAGCCGCCGAGAATCCAGTTCAGAACCGCGCCGACGAGCGGGGCGAAAATTATTAGACTTAAAAAATTGTTTTCAGTCATTAGCTTAAAATTCTTTTATGGTTTGAATATCTGCTTTTGTTCTTCTTTCTTGCGATTCGCTTCCTTTTCAGTTTCTATTTGGCGGCTATCGGGCTTGAAACTTTCCCAATGATTTTCTAGTTCAACAAAGGGCAGCCTTTCAGTATCAAGTCCGCGTGCTTTGATGCCTACTCTTACCGCAAAAGCATCTGGAACAATGCCGCAATACATCGAGCGATAATCTAAAGAACCTGACTTTTCCCAATCTCCATCCAACTTCATTACTTCAGCAGTTCGTTTTGATAACTCTTCTGCCGTCCAATTCAAGTCTTTAGGATAGTAAGCAGTTATTTTAACTATTTTCTCATCAACTAATTCAACTTCAAGATACTTAACTTCATCTAGCCCGGGATATTGGGCTGTTCCGACTGACAAAAAAGATTTACCGTAGCCAGCTTGTCTCGGAGGCGACACGTCCGGATATTTCTTTTGAATTTCCTGCAAAATCATTCCTAACTTTAATCCTCGCAATTCCGGGGCTTGCTCAAGTTTTAGAGTACAAGGTTTTTTAACCGCGCACGAGCTAAAAAGCAAAACAAAAAAGCATAGATTTAGTAAAAGAAACCTCATCAATCATTTCAAAAAATCAAATCCTCGTCTTCATCTTCAACCTGCAAATCCTTCGCGACAATTTCGCGCCAAACGTCCGAAATCTTTTCATCAACGCCGCGTCGTTCTAAAATCTTTCCGACTTCACTTGTTTCGCTTTTCAATTCGGGAAACTGCAAGAGCAAAACAGCTAAATCGCGCCAATCCGTTCCAGACTTCGGTTTGCCTTTGCGCGAATGATACGAAACGACTTTGCTCGCAATCAGTTCAGCTGGCGATAAAACCCGAACATTTTCAATTGTTTCCGCGTTCGGCAATTCGCTGACCGCTCTTAAATCAACCAAATGCCGGTTTCCTTCCTTACGCGTTTGATAAATCCGAAAACCCTTTCCGTCGCCGATTTCACAAACTCGCACCGCGACGTGAAATTTTTCGCTCAGATATTCGCGCAGTTCTTCGTCTAAATCTTTTGCGCGAACGGAAAGCAAATCAACATCCTGCGTCATTCGCGGCTCGCTGACGTAAGCATTCACGGCTTGCGCGCCAAACAGAACGACATCGTCACGCCCTTGCAGAAATTCAAGCACGGCTTCCTGAATTCTCGATAACGGCAAGGTTTCGTGCATAACAAATTCCTGAAATGTCAAAACATCGGCGTTTAGCATTCAACTAATTCTTCAAAATACTCGCGTCGTCAACGTCGACCGAAACGCGATTGCGGAAAAACGCGATGATGATTCCCAGCCCGACCGCCGCTTCCGCCGCCGCGACCGACATCACCATGAAAACGAAAAGCTGTCCGGTCACGTCGCCGTAAAAGCGCGAAAAGGCGACGAACGTCAGATTGACGGCGTTCAGCATCAGCTCGATGCACATAAACATCCCGATGGCGTTGCGTTTATAAATCACGCCGACCGCGCCGATGGTGAACAAAATTCCTGAAAGTGCTAAATAAGTTGCTAAATTCGGTTCCATTTTTTTAAGTCACTCGTCCTTTGTCCTTTGTCCTTCGTCCTTTGTTTATTGAGCAATAATTTAAAACTCGATTAAACTCAATCAGCAAAGGACAAAGGACTAATGACGAAGGACTAATTAGCCTATATCTTCAAAATCCTGCAATCCGCCGCGCTCGGCTTTTTCATTATCGACAACGAGCTCCAGCTTTGGCTGCGCCAGACGGCGCGACATTATGATTGCGCCGACAATCGCCATCAAAAGCAAAACGCCGACGATTTCGACCGGCAGCAAATATTCCGAATACATCGCTCTGCCGAGGTTCTGCGTCAGACCTGTGCCTTGCTCGGCGACCGGCGTCTGATTCGGCGTTTTCGTGACGGCGTAGAAGATAAAAAACGTCTGCGCCAGCAGCGCCAAGCCCAAAACCGCGCCGACGGCGTATAAATATCGCAGGCGATTAAGCGGCTTGTCTTCTTCCAGATTCAAAAGCATGATGACGAAAACGACCAAAACCATAATCGCGCCCGCGTAAACCAGAATCTGCACGGCGGCGATAAACGGCGCGGCGAGCGTCACGTAAACGCAAGCCAGCGAAATCAAAACGCCAATCAGCGAAATGGCGCTGTAAAGCGGATTTTTATGGTAAACCAACGAAATCGCGCAGGCGATGGCGAGTCCGGCAAACAGAAAGAAAAGCGGTGTAATCATTACGGTCAAATTATGAACGCGGAACGCGGAACGATGAATTTTTTCTTCCGTTCATCGTTCATCATTCCTCGTTCATCGTTTAAAAAACTCCCAGATAAACCATCACAATCGTAAAAATCACGTTGGCGATGGCGAGCGGAAGCAAAAATTTCCAGCCGAAATTCATCAACTGGTCGAAACGAAAACGCGGCAGCGTTCCGCGAATCCAGATATACAAAAACAGGAAAAGGAAAATCTTGAATAAAAATGCGCCGTGACTGACGAGCGCATAGGGAATCGAGCCGACCACAAACCAGGTATAGCCGAAATTTGCCGCCAGCCAGTTGCCGAATCTTCCCAAGCCCGGAACGTACCATCCGCCGAGGAAAAGCGTCACGCACATCACCGAAACCGTGAACATATTGACGTATTCCGCCATAAAAAACAGCGCAAACTTCAACGCCGAATATTCGGTGTGAAATCCGGCAACCAGCTCGGTTTCCGCTTCCGGCAAATCGAACGGAACGCGGTTCGTTTCGGCGAAAGCCGCAATCAAAAAGACTATAAAACCGATGAATTGCGGAATGATAAACCACCGCGACCAGTGCGACGATTGCGCGTTGATGATGCCGTTCAGGCTCAAAGTGCCCGCCATCATCACGACGCCCAGAACCGAAGCGCCCATCGCCAGCTCATACGAAATCATCTGCGCCGACGAGCGCAAGCCGCCCATCAGAGAATATTTCGAGTTTGAAGCCCAACCCGCCAGCATAATCCCGTAAACGCCGACCGAGGTAATTCCCAGAACATACAAAACCGTGATGTCGAAATTCGCAATCGTCAGCGGCAGCGTGTGGATGCCTTCGCCCAAGCCGTATGGCAGAAAATTCCAGTCCACGGTCGTAATCGCCGGACCGAAAGGATAAACGACAATCGGCATCAGCGCGCAGACCAGCGCGATAATCGGCGCGAGAAAATAGACGAATTTCACCGATTTGTCCGGAACCAAATCTTCCTTGAAAATAAATTTCAGAAGGTCGGCGAAAGGCTGGAGAACGCCCCAGAATCCGACGCGATTCGGTCCGATGCGCCCCTGAATCCAGCCCAGAACCTTGCGTTCCGCCAGCACCGTATAAGCGACAATCATCAAAACGCCCTGAAACGCGAGCAAAACCGCAATGCTGTAAACCGCAATCGGGAAAATTGTTTTAATAGCAGTTTCCATAAAAAAAAATAAGTTAACTTATTTCGTTGCCTGTTCTTGACGACGCTCTCTCATCGTCTTTTCATTAAAATATTTTCGCGGGTTGCCGCACATAGAAC
>DASVWG010000222.1:0-2228 GCA_036389695.1 Pyrinomonadaceae bacterium | reverse complement strand
GCGTTTCAACGTCCTTCCCAGACAATGAATTGGCTCAAGCCAAAGAAAAAGGACGTTGAAACGCCCTTTCGATATTTATCCCTCATTTGACCACGCCGTAAACGACGTGGCTATCAGCCACACTTTATTAGCACACTACCTCTTTTTCAAAAATCTTGTGCAAATTTATAGTTTGCGTTTACAATAGAAACGTCCGAATTTACCGAACGCTCATTTTTCCTCAAAGCCTGTCCGATTAAATCAAAAAAATCTCGCGCCAATCGCTGAAAATCGCTGAAAATCCGCAATGAAATTTAGAAATCTCGCCGCAGCTTTCCCGTCTGAAAGATTTTAAAAGGAATTCAGGGCTTTTTATAAGTTTAGTAAAACTGGATTTTACGAGTTGATTCGTGTGTCCGAAAACTAGATGGAAAAATTAGACAACAAAAGCATAGAAACAAAAACCGTTCCGGCAGACTTCGGCGGAACGATTATTCTCGGCAACGCGCTTGAAAATTCCGGTTCCGGAGTCTCCGATACGGTTAATCGGGGCTTGAAGATACTTGTGCTTTTCGGCACGCGCCCGGAAATTATCAAGCTCGCTCCGATTATTCACGAGCTGCGAAAAAAATTCTTTCAGACCGTCGTCGTTTCGTCCAGCCAGCATAAAGAATTGCTCAATCCTTTTCTGGAAATGCTCGATGTGCAGGTCGATTTTCACCTGGGCGTCATGAAAAAAAATCAATCGCCGAATGAAGTCTGCGCGAAGGTGGTGGCGAAGCTCGACAAGATTCTGGATGCGGAAAAACCGGATTTAATTTTGGTGCAGGGCGACACGACGACGACCTTAGCCGGAGCTTTAGCCGGATTTAATCGCAAAATTCCGGTCGGTCACGTCGAAGCCGGTTTGCGCTCCGGCAATCTGCACAGTCCTTTTCCCGAAGAGATGAACCGACGGCTCGCCTCGCAAATTGCCGCCTTTCATTTTGCCGCGACCGAGCGCAACCGCCGCAATCTGCTCGCGGAAGGCATTCCGAGCGAGAAAATTTTTGTGACCGGAAATCCGGTCGTCGATTCGCTGCGATACATTTTAAAAAATCTAAAGCCGAGCGCCGAAATCGAACGGCTTTTGGAACAAACTGAAGGCAAAAAGAAAATACTGCTCACGACGCACCGCCGCGAAAGCTTCGGCGCGGCGATGACGGAAAATTTAAAAATCCTGCGGGATTTTGTCGAAAAAAGAAAAGATGTCTGCCTGTTTTTCCCGGTTCATCCGAACCCGAATGTGAAAGCCGTCGCCAAAGAAATTCTCGCGGGCGTCGAACGCGTTCACCTGCTCGAACCGCTCGATTACTGCGATTTTATCGCGCTGATGAAATCGGCGTGGGTGATTGTTTCCGATTCCGGCGGCGTGCAGGAAGAAGCGCCTTCTTTAGGCAAACCCTTGCTGGTTTTGCGCGAAAACACCGAGCGACCGGAAGCCATCCGCGCGGGCGTGGCGAAGCTTATCGGCGGCAACCCGCAGATGCTGAAACGGATGCTCGAAGAAAATTACGCGGTCGAAACGTGGATAAAATCCGTCAAAGAAGTCGCCAATCCGTTCGGCGACGGAAAATCGGCGGCGCGGATTATCAAGATTATCGAAGACAAATTCGGCGGCAAAGCCAACCGCCGCCAAAGTCGCGCGAAGAACGCTGTTTTAATTTAAAATGAGCCTGACTCCCAAAAATAAAAAACATCTTTTGACGATTCTGGTCGAAGACTATTTTCACGTCGGCGCGTTCGAGAATCTGATACAGCAGCGAAACTGGTCGCGCTTTGAGCCGCGCTACGAGCGCAATACTCTGAAAACTCTGGACTTACTCGACCAGTTTGACACGAAGGCGACCTTTTTCGTGCTCGGCTGGATTGCCGAACAAAACCCAAAGCTCATCCGCGAAATCGTCGCGCGCGGTCACGAAGTCGCTTCGCGCGGTTTTTATCATCGCTCTTTGCGGCAATTGACGCCCGAAGAATTTCGCGAAGATTTGCGCAAATCCAACCGCGCGCTGGAAGACGCGGGCGGGCAGAAAATCATCGGTTATCGCGCGGCGGAAAAGCTTTCTTACGAGAAAGATACCTGGATTTTCGACGTTTTGGCGGAAGAAGGCTTCGTTTACGACGCGTCTTTCCTGCCGACGCGCAAGCAGGCGAAACCGAAGCGTTTCGCGCATCAGGTTCATACGGGCGGCAAGGCGGTCTGGGAATTT
>DASVWG010000221.1:0-23217 GCA_036389695.1 Pyrinomonadaceae bacterium | reverse complement strand
CTCTTTATTAAACTTAGACACGCTCCATGACTGTCGCGTTTCCGCCTCTGATGTCTGGTAAATAATTAAAAACGTTTGACTCAAAGGCTTTTAGAAAGTTACTCTTTTGTTGTTACGCCCAATTTGGAAAAAGAGTCGCTGGCAGCACAATGGAACAGATTTCGCAAATTATCGAAACTTACGGCATTTACGCCGTGTTTGCCCTGTGCACGGTCGAGGGTGATATTACTCTGTTGCTGTCGGGCGTGATGGCGCACAGCAGTTTTTTCGGTCATTACAGTTTTTGGAAAGTGTTTTTCGCCGGAATGCTGGGCGGCGTGGTCGGCGATACTTTCGGTTATTGCGTCGGGCGTTTTTCGCGTCACACGGTCAAAGATTACGCCTTTTATAAAATGACGCAGCCGCGCATCGAAAAGTTAATTGATAAATTCGGCGGCTTTGCGATTATCCTTTCGAAATACATCTACGGCATCCGCGTGGCGATGTGCATTTCGAGCGGCGTCGGGCGAATGAAATTCTGGCGCTTTGTGCTGATGGACACGATTAGCTGTTCGATTTGGGCGTTTATCTTAGCGGGTTTGGGATATTTCTTCAGCGGCGCAATCACGAACATCATCGGCGATTTTCATCAAATCGGTATCGGATTATTTTTTATCGTCATCACCGGCGTCATTATTTTCTACGCGATTGAGCGCTTTTACCTGTCGCAAAAGGTTGAGGAAGTCAAGCCGGAAACCATCCATAAAATCGAAGAAAAAATTCACGCCGTCGAAGAAGTGGCGCAGGAAAAACTGCACGACCTCGGCGAGCGCCTGCACCTGACCAGCTCGCCGAACCGCGAAGAAAAAGAAAAGGAAAAGGAAAAACCGAAAGAAAAAAGCGAATCGGCAAAAAGCTGAAAACTGTAAACAGGAATGTAGGGGCACGCCCGTGTGCCTGCCCAAAGCGCTTGGAAAAGCGCTAATCAATTCGGATTAAATTCAACTTGAATATATTTCAAACGCTTTTCGCTGCGCTCATTGGGCAGGCACGCGGGCGTGCCCCTACATTCGCTGCCCGCGCCTCTTCTTTTCTGTGACGCACCTTTATTTTTCCCGCCGTTTAGTGTATTTTCTGATTTCTGATTCTAATCAGAATTTAAAATCCTTAATAATATCTAGAAGTAAATTTATGATTATCGAAGCATCCGCGCCGACGCGGGTTGATTTAGCGGGCGGCACGATTGATATTCCGCCGCTTTTTTTGTTTCACGAAGGCGCGGCGACCGTTAATTTCGCCGTCGATTTGATGGCGCGCTGCCGTCTGGAAACGCGCGACGACGATAAAATTTTTATCGAATCCATCGACCGCAAAGAAGCGTTTGAAACTTCGCTGGCAAATCTTCACGAGTTAAAAGACGAGACGCGCCTGGAGCTGCTCGCCAAGCTCGTCTATTTTTTCAAACCGGAAACCGGCTTCAATATGATTACCGAATCGGAAGCGCCGGCAGGCGCCGGCTTGGCGGGTTCTTCGACGCTCAATATCGCCTGCATCGGCGCGCTGAATAAATTAGTCGGCAATCGCTACGCGCCCGAAAAATTCATCCCGATTGCGGCGGCGGTCGAGTGCCAGGTCATCAAAGTTCCGACCGGGTATCAGGATTATTATTCGGCGCAATACGGCGCGGTTTCGGCGATTCATTTTCGCCCGGACGGAATGCACCGCGAGGCTTTGGACATCGACACCGACACGCTGGAAAGCCGGATGGTCGTCATTTACACGGAAGAGCCGCGCAATTCCGGCACGAACAACTGGGACATTACCAAACGCCACATCGACGGCGACCGCGAGATTTTTAATATTTTCGAAGGCATCCGCGATACAGCCATAAATCTGCGCGAAGCTTTATTAAAATCGGATTGGGACGCGGTCGGCGAAATCCTGAAACACGCGCATCCGCATCGCCAGCGCCTTTCGCCAAAGATTACGACGCCGCATATGGACGATTTGATTGAGACGGCTTTATCAAACGGCGCAATCGCCGCCAAAATCTGCGGCGCGGGCGGCGGCGGCTGCATCGCCTTTTTCTGCGAAGACGGCAAACGCGCCGATGTCGAAAAGGCTTTATCCGAAGCCGAAGGCGCGGAAGTTTTGCATTGGAAGCTTTATAAGGAAGGTTTAATCGTCAAGGAAATTTAGCCACAGAGAACACAGAGTTTTTTAAAGAAAATTAACAGGGATGACGAGATAAACAGGGATAAGATAATGATTTTTATATATCCCTGTTTATCTTGTTATCCCTGTATTTTCTTTCTCTGTGTTCTCTGTGTCCTCTGTGGCTAATTTCCCAATTTACTAATCGTATTCGTCAGCGAGCGAAAAATGTCGCGTCCGTCGCTGGAGCCTAATAATTCTTCGCAGGCGCGTTCCGGGTGCGGCATCATTCCGAGGACGTTTCTGTCCTGATTGCAGATGCCCGCGATATTTGAGCGCGCGCCGTTCGGGTTGGCTTCACTGGTGATTTCGCCTGCCGCGTCGCAGTAGCGAAAGACGATTTGATTGTTTTCTTCCAGCGCGTGGAAAGTCGCGTCGTCGCAGACGTAATTGCCTTCGGCGTGCGCAATCGGAATCGAAAGCACTTCGCCCGTTTCAAGCTCGCTGGTGTAAGGCGTGTTTTGATTTTCGACCTTGATATTCACGTGACGGCAGACAAAATGCAGATTCGCGTTGCGAATCAGAGCGCCCGGCAGCAAGCCAGCCTCGCACAAAATCTGAAAGCCGTTGCAGATGCCGAAAACAAATTTCCCCTGCGCGGCAAACTCTCTAACCGCATTCATCACGGGCGAAAAACGCGCCAGCGCGCCGGCGCGCAGATAATCGCCGTAAGAAAATCCGCCCGGCACGATGACGGCATCATAACCGCTCAAATCGGTTTGCTTGTGCCATATAAAATCAACCGGCTGCCCGACGTATTTCGAGATAGCGTGATAAGCGTCGTGGTCGCAGTTTGAGCCGGGAAAAACTATAACTCCGAATTTCATAATATTTCGTCCTTTGTCCTTCGTCCTTTGTCCTTTGCAGTTTGAAATAAATTTGAGAATGCATTTATATTCAACTTGCGAAGGACAAAGGACAAAGGACTAATGACTAATTCACAATTTCAACCTTGTAATCCTCGATAACGGGATTTGCCAGAACATCTTTCGCAATTTTGGATGCGAGCTCGCGGGCTTCGGCTTCCGAGATTTCGTCGGCTATCTGAACCTCGAAATATTTGCCCTGCCGGACGTCTTTGATGCTTTCAAAACCGAGCAGCTCGACCGAGTGATGAATGGCTTTGCCCTGCGGGTCGAGCACGCTCGGCTTGAGCGTGACGTAAACTTTTGCTTTCATCTTAAATAAAACTCCTGAAAAAACTTTCGCAAATCTTGTTTCTATTGTCGTCTTGTTATATCATTTTCGCCAAGTTAGGCAATTCAATTATAAATTTTTTCCCAAAAAAAGGAGATTCAAAATGCAAAATATGTCTGGTGGCAAGTCTGCTTTAGGACTTGATGCAAATGTCGCAGCGCTGCTCGCGTACATTCCGTTCTGTTTTATCGGCTTAATTATAAGCATTATTATCATTGTTCAGGATAAAACAAATAAATTAGCGCGATTTCACGCGTTTCAATCGCTGCTGCTGCACGCAGTCGGTATCGTTCTGTATGTCGTCGTGATGTTCGTCTATGGCGCTGCCGCTGCCGCCAACTCGGGAATGCTGATGATGGTCGGCTTTCTGCTTTGGATTCTCGTCCTGCTGGGACTTTTAGCCGCAATCGTATTTTGCTGCATCAAAGCCTTTCAGGGACAGATATTCAAGCTTCCCGTCATCGGCAACCTAGCTGACGGCTGGTCAAATTAATTTGATATAAAATTCAAAGAACGCAAAGGGCAAGTCTAACTCGCTTGCCCTTTTGTATTTGCCTCAAAAACCCGCGCGAAAACTTTATCGACGTTGCGCAAATAATGCCGCACGTCAAAAACTCTCTCGATTTCTTCCGGCGATAATTTCGCCTGAATATCGGCGTCCTGCAAAATCAAATCTTTATATTCGCCGCCTTCGTCCCAGACTTTCATCGCGTTGCGCTGCGTGTAAACATACGCGTCCTCGCGCGAAACGCCTTTTTGCGTCAGCGCCAGCAGCAGCTGACCGCTAAAAACCAGCCCGCGCGTCAGGTTCAGATTTTTCAGCATATTTTCCGGATAAACGACCAGCCCGTCCAAAAGCGAAGCCGTTTTCGCCAGAATGTAATCGGTCGTCGCCGACGAATCAGGCAAAACGATTCTCTCCGCCGAAGAATGCGAAATATCGCGCTCGTGCCAGAGCGCGATATTTTCCAGACCGACAATGGAATTGGCGCGCACGGTTCGCGCCATTCCGCAGATTCTCTCAGACAAAATCGGGTTGCGCTTGTGCGGCATCGCGCTTGAGCCTTTCTGCCCGGCTTTAAATTTTTCCTGCGCTTCGCGAACTTCCGTCCGCTGCCAGTGACGAACCTGAAGCGCGATTTTTTCCAGGCTCGAAGCGATAATCGCCAGCGTGCAGAGATATTCGGCATAGCGGTCGCGCTGAACGACCTGCGTCGAAACCGGCGCGGGCTTTAAACCTAATTTTGCGCAGACTCTTTCTTCGACGTCCGGCGCTAAGTGAGCGAACGCGCCGACCGCGCCGGAAATTTTGCCGACCGCAATCGTTTCCCGCGCCTTCAAAAGCCGCTCGCGGTTTCTCTGCATCTCGGCGTACCACAAAGCCCACGTCAAACCGAACGAAGTCGGCTCGGCGTGTATGCCGTGCGTTCTGCCGATTTGCGGCGTGTCTTTAAACTCGAAGGCGCGACGTTTTAAGACTTCCGAAAGCGCGTCCGTCTTCCGCAATAAAATCTCGCAGGAATCGCGCAGCAGAAGCGCGTTTGCCGTATCGACGACGTCGCTCGACGTCAAGCCGTAATGCACGAAACGCGCCGCTTCGCCGATATTTTCCGCCAGATTCGTCGTAAAAGCGATAACGTCGTGGTCGGTCGTTTTTTCGATTTCGTTGATGCGCTCGACCGTAAACGCGGCTTTCGCTTTGATTTCTTCCAGCGCATTTCGGGGAATCGTGCCGTCTTCGGCGTGAACTTCGCAGACGGCGATTTCCACGTCGAGCCATTTTTGAAATTTATTCTGCGGCGACCAGAGCGCGCCCATTTCAGGCAAAGTGTAGCGTTCAATCATAACCGGTAAAGATACATTTTCGGACACAGTCTTTTGAAATTGCAAATCGGCTTTGACGGATTGTTTTCGGCTGACGCGGCAGAGAACTCAATTTTAAAATAAATAAAGCCTCTAGTTTTTGCACAAAAACTAGAGGCTTTATTTATTTTCGGTTTCTCTTCCGGCGGTCTGCCCGTCCGTTTGAGAATATGCTTCTACAGCTGGACTAAAAGCTCGTCTATAAACGGTCCGTCAAAGCGCGGTCTTTCGGCGCGCGAAGCATTATGCAGCAATAATTGTCTGACCATTTCCGGCACCTGAACGGCGTTGATGGCTCTGCCGGCGCACGGGTGCAGACCCGCGCCGAAGTGGAAATAGTTGCTCAGCGGGCGGTCGGGATTCAATTGCTCCGGCGACGTAAAAACATTGGCGTCGTGCATCGCGCCGAGAATGTTGATGACTACTTTCGTGTCGCGTTTCAGCTCTTTATCGACGATTTTCGTGCCCGTGCGGGCGAAGCGCGCGAGTATCGAATTATGCGGCATAAATCTTAAGGCTTCCCAGCACCAGCCGACGAAGCGGTCTGGATTATCGGCATCTGCCAGAGCGCGTTTTTTTAAATCGGCGTCGCGTAAAAGCACAGCGGTGCAGTTGGCAACGGCGGTCGCCGTCGTATCGACCGCGCCGACGAGCATTCCCATTAAAGTCCGGCGCACGCCGTCGTCGTCGAGCGCTTGCGGGTCTGTCTCGCGAAGCGCGAGCAGAGCCGACATCACATCGTTTTTTTTCTCGCCGGTCGATACGCGGCGCGCTATCTCGTCGAGCGTCCAGCGACGCAAATCCGCCGAAGCGTCGAGCGCTTTTTTTCTAATCTCCTGGTCTGCCTTGATATTTAAAAAGGCGTGATAAAAAATCCGGCGCACGGTGCGTATATATTCGGCTTCCGTCGAGCCGCTGACGCCGAACAGCGAAACCGCCGTGCGCGCCGCGACCAGCCGCGCGTAGCCGTTGACGACGTCGATTTTTCCGTCGCCCGTCTCGCGCGCCGCCGCCAGAATACGCTGCGCCTCTGCCTGCACCTGAGCGCGGACGGCATCAAAATCGACGACAGCAAGCCCGGCATACATCTGCCGCTGCTCGCGGAGCATAAGCTCGCTCCGGTCCATCCCGAGCACGAAAGGTCCGTTGATTTCTTCGATGCCGGGCGCGTTCAGCGGCGCGATAAGAAACTCCGTATCACGCTTGAAGACGTCTTTCACATCGTCCCAGCGCGACACGACGGCAAAACCGCCGATGACCGGATTCGGCACAAAGCGCACCAGAAATTTCGCGACTCTGATTTTGAACGGCGCGCCGAAAATTATATTTCCCAGACCGACAGGTCTTTTTTTGTAATGCATCAGCGGCTGCGGCTGGGTTCGGCGGGTGTTATATGTGTCTAAAACCAATTGTCCGGCGCGGCTGTTCCGGCATTTTGAAACAAAATCCCGAAGCTCTGCCGGCAAGTCATTGATTTCGGGAACTTTCGCTCCGTATTGCGGCGGGAAAACGACCGGCGCGGCGAGAGCGGAGAAAACTATATCGATGATGCCCGCACTGTCGCCGGAGAGAAATTGCCGCCCGTCGGCAAGTCGGTCTTCGACCAGTTTAAACGCCTGCTCGATGTCTCCCGGCGCAGCGCTGATGAGATTAGGCGAAAAATCCAGCGCCTTACTCATAAATCCGCGCCAGGTCGAATAAAAAAGCCCGACGAAGAGCTTCTGCCAGCCCGGAATGCCGTCCGTGACGATTGGCTTCAGCAGGCGCGGCTGCGGCAAAAGGTGAAAATAAACGTAGCGCCGCACCTGTTTTAACAAAAGCGCGAAAAGACTGTCTATAAAAGCGAGATTCGCGGCGCGTTCGGCGTCCATTTCGCCCAGCAGACGGCGTCCCGGCGGAGTTTTCGCGTCGAAGTTAATAAGAAACTCACGCGCTCCTTTCCAGACGCCTTCCGAAGTTACGACGACCGGAACTTCGTCGCCGCCGCGCGCGCCGCGAGTCGCGAAAACATGCAAAACCGCGGCATGCGCTTCTTCGGCATACGGGATGTCGTAAAGCTCGAAAATCCATCGAGCCATTTCAACCATCGGGCTGATGCGAACGGAAATAAGACGATGGCGCGGATTTTCCAGCGCCGACCGGCGAGCGACGGCGGCAGTATTGTCCGGATTATTTTGATTCATTTTACTCTCTGTAATTTCCATCGAAGAATGCGACGCCGATTTATCAGGATTGCTTAGGATTAGTTAGAATGAATTTAAAGAAAATCTTAATCAATCTCAGCGAATTCTAAAAAATCAGCGTCCTGTTCTTCGTTAAATAACCGCGCCCTGACAAATCGGCTTAAGAATTCTTCAGTCCGGCGATATGGCGCAGCGCTTTGATTCCGGGCATAAAAAAGTAACTGCCGCCTTTTATCGTCACAAATTCGCCGAGATTATGAACGCGCGTGCGGAGCGGGTCTTCCTGGACGGTAAACGAATTACAGTCTTTGAGCTTGCCGATAAGCGGGTCGACTTCGTCATAAAGCCCGTCAAATTTTTTATTGTTGACCCAGGTTTGCTGGATAAATTCAAACTGGCGCTCGATGTCGCTGTTCAGGCAGATGAAATGCAGACCGCGCTCTTTGCCGTCATCGACGAAAACGTCATCAGAGTGCTTACCGTAGGAGCGTCCCTGCCGGATAATGCGATGACGTTTTGCCGATTTCAGCGCCTTTTCGGGATTCGGCGGCAGCGCGTCGCGCGGATTCGTGCGGCGAATATGAGCGCCTATCGGACAGCCGAAACCCTGCGCATCGTCTTTGGCGTATCCGAAATCATTTTCGTCGACTTTCGGCGGCACGCCGTCGTGCGGGTCGCGGTCGCGATGCAGGCTGACGGGCGCGCCGCTTTTCCAGCGTCCGACCATTTTCGCGCCGAGCCGCTCGCGCGCTTCGGGGTCGCTGACGCCGTCGCGCCGCGTCGCTTCTTCCAGAAAAGTCCAGAAGGCGCTGACGTGCTGCTCCATCTGTCGAAAGACGATATAAGTGCCGTTTTTGCCGAATTCAAGCATCTCGCTTGTGCGCGGAACATCGTCTTTGACGCCAAGCTCATTATTGTAGCCGAGAATAAATTCTCCGGCTTTGACGACGGTCGCGTGTCCGGTGCGCCTTAGTTGATTCATGGCTTTGCCGCTGCCTTCGATAATGGGCTGCCCGACGCCGTCCAGATAACCGAAATGCTCTTTCGCATCGACCTGTCTGCCCGCTTCAAACAGCTTTACTTCCTCAAGTCCGCCGCAAGCCTTGATTTCATCGCGCCGCAATTTTAACTGTTCAGCCAGGACCTCTTCATTCAGCGCGAAAATCATGAAAAGAATATCGACGCGGTTAGTGAGATTTCCCCATTCCCAGTTTTTCGGGTCGCTGTTGTCTGTATCGCCCAGAGTTATCGCGCGGCGCTCGGTCGCCATTCCTTCCTGAAAAGGGCGCGAAAATGTCGCCAGCTCTTCCGGAGAAAATCCCAGACGATCTAAGCCTGTGGAAGTAAACGCGATAGTCAGCGCAAAGATTTCCTGTCGGCGCTCTTCCTTGCTTCTCTGTTTGCCCGTCGAAATTTTATCGACCAGCTCGCCGAGCCAGCCGCGAGCGGCTTCTCCGCCGTCGTCTGTGACGCGGAGCAGTAAATATCCGGCGCAATGCAGGTATCTCGCGTATGAAGTGAACATAAAGCCCTGTATATCTTCATCTTCCAGTGTCTGCATTCTTTCTTCTACCGGTTTCGTCATAAATTCATCTCCCATCAGAAACGCCGCAGCCAGTTTCGGGTCGCGTCATCATTCAGCGTCGTGAAAAGGTCTTCGCGAATCAGGCTGTCGTTATCGATATTCTGCACGGTCAAATCAGGATAAGCGCTGTACCAGACGAGCGCCGGAGTCTGGCTGTACCGGGAATAAGCTTTAAAGCCCGCTTCGTTTCGCGCGCCGTCGAGAATCAGAAATCTCGTCTCCGGAAAGCCGTCCGTATTGCTCCAGATGCCGGTCAGCCCGCTCGCCGCCTTGTCGATAAAGTCGTCGAGATAACTCATCCAGCTTCCGTCGTAATTACTGAGAAAAAGAAGCCTGCGCCCGTTATCAATCAGCGACCAGTGAGCGAAATGAATGCTGCGGATGCCGCGCAATTCGCCTTTCGTCGAGGTGCGGGCGAGCAGGTTGGCGACCCAGAGCACCGTTCTGAGAGTGAAGCGCCGGAACCAGCCCTGTTTGACGATAGTGATGCTGGCGAGATGATTCTGCACGACGCGGTCTTCCTGCGCGTTTAACTGCTCGATGTGGCTGGTGTCCAGAGGTCTGGAAAATACCCTGTCTTTTTTTTCCAGCCGCCGCAAATTTATCAGCCAGATAATAAAAGGCAGCGCCAGAACCGGCGACAGAATAATGACGACAATGAAGAAGAGATATATCTTGAGTCGCGGCACAATTCTTTCGGCAAACGTCTGTCGCGCGCCGATTTTGTCGATTGCCCACGCCAGCGACGAATCGGTTTTCACAAAATTCTGAATATATCGCCGCAGCGAAGCCGGAGCGTCTTTGCCCTTACCCGACTTGATAAGCTCGTCGAGCGAGTCTTCAATCCGTTCGCGCAGCGCGCATTCCTGTTTAATGCGTTTGGCGCTGCGACCGACATTTCCGATATGATACGCGCTCGGTCGAACGACGCGCGCCTTGAGAAAAGCTTTCAGCCGGGAAGGCTCAAACGATTCGGCGGCGTATTCCAGGCAGCAAGTGTATATTTCGTGCAGCCCTCTGCCGGCGTGCTCCAATAACTCGTCCAGATACGTGTCGAGCGCGTCGTCGAAGTTATTCTCGAATATCAGATACGGACCGTATTCTTCGTTGTCGATGATGACGAAGCTGGCAAAATGCACGCGCGTCAAAGAAGCGAACGGAACATACGGATTAGCGTCGAGATTTTCGCGCACTTCCGTGAGCAGCTCTTCAAGCCGCGCGCGGCGGTCGGGCTTTATTCGGGTAATAAATGTCAGTACAGTTTGCGCCATTATTGCCTCTGATGTGGGATTCCGGAATTAATCGAAAAGAATTAATCCCGATTCAAAAAATGCTCATTTATCATTTTTCACGCCAGCCTTTAATTTTAAATGCCAATCGCAAATTGCCTTCAAAAACTATCAATTGTCTGAGCCTCTTATTTGTATATGATAAAATCGGCTAAATCTTACGGTTTTTAAAAAAGAGAGATTTGTCTGGAAAAACTTCCCGTCGCAGCCGCCGCCGAGAGAAATATATCAACGCCGGATTATTCCTTCTCAAAAATCGGTTGAAGAAGTTTTCGGAAATTCCGCTCCAAAAGCAAAAACCGACTCGTTAAATCCGCCAAAAGAATTTGTAATTACAGAAAACTCAAATCGGTTTTCCGCAAATTCCTTGTTTTAGCATTTCCCCTCGAATACTAAGCAGATTTAAATGGTCGTCGGTTGAAGTGACTTTAGTTTATTTCTCAAACGCTGTCAAGATTTTTTTAACCGTGCGTCACATCCGGCGTTCGACGTTCGCGATAGATGCGCAAAGCCAGTTGACCGGACGGAAGCGCGCGCAGCTCTTCGGCGACGGCTTGCATTTCGGGCGGCGCGTCGGCGAGCGGCGGAAGCGTATTTCCGCCGCCGTAGCTGTCCGGAAAAACAACCGGCGCGGCGGCGACGGCAAACGCCATATCGGAAAGCGAAAAATGGTCGCCCATCAGATATTGCCGCCCGTCGGCGAGGCGTTCATCGACCGCGCGCATCACCGTCCGGATTTCCGCCAGCGCCTGCTGAGCGCGCGTCGAATCGAGCCGCAAAAGCAAGCGCAGCAGTCCCGCGAAAACCGGATAAGCATTGCGCACCGCGCTCTTTTCAAGCGGCGGAGCGCCGCCGCTGAGCGGTTCAATCATAATCTCGCGGTGCGGCAGCAGATGATAATAACCGAAAACCGAAGTCGCCGAACCCAATCTGCCGTTGAAAAACGCCCAATCGGCGTCCAGCTTCCGCCGGTCGTCTCCGGGCGGCAGGAGTTTCCGCTCGTCTGGAGCGCGCGGGTCGAAATAGTCGATAATCTCGCGCACCGTGTTCAAACGATAAGAATCGCCGTAAAGAAACGGAAACCGCACCGTAAATCCGTGCCGGAGCGAATAGAGCGAAGAAAAAATTATCACGTGACGCCGCTCGCGATGAGGAATCCGGTAGTGAACCAGCAAAAAGCGGCTCAGCTCGCTATCGAGACTGGGCGGGAAAGTAATAAGCGTGGTTTCAGCCATAAACGACCTTTATCTGATAACAATTATCGAGCGATTTTGCGGCTCGTAAAAAACAAAAAACGACGCGTTAAATCCACAGGGCGAATCGGCTGATTCGCTTATTTACCGGCATCTCCCCAAATGCTCGTCGGATTTAAACGGTCGTCGGTTGAAGTGAATTTAATTTATTCCTTAATGGATGTCAACATTTTTTTAAACGGAAAACCGAATCTAAGGCGGAAATCCGCGTCTCACAAAAATTTTCTTTACAAACCCGAAGCCATAAGTTATTTTAACTTTTATTATGAGAAAAATACTCCTGCTCGCGGTAATGCTGCTTTCCGCCGTCTCTTTCCGTGCCCAAAATACTGCTTTTCCGGCTCTGGAATTTGAAACCGGCAAGGCTTCCGAGCTAAAAGGCTTACATAAATTGTTTGTCAACGCCGGAGCGGACGCCGCCAGCCGCGAACAAATTATTAAGGAAATCGAAAAGGCTAAAATTTCCGGACTAGTCTTTGTCAATTCGCGCGAGGAAGCGGAAATCGTGATGAGGTTCGGCGGCAGCGAAACCGAAATCATGGAAGGCATGACCACGACGCCGGTCGTCGGAACCGATTGGACGATGACGACAGTCAACCGCCAAACCGTTCAGACAGGACAGGGACTCGTCTTCATCGCGGGCAAAGACCGGAAACGGGCGCGCATCGTTATGAACTTCGGAAGCGTGCAGGACGGAGCCTTTGAAAAGCGCCCGCCAATCAAATTTGCCAGAGTCTTCGTCAAGGCATATAAAGAAGCAAACGGGTTAAGATAGCCGGAAACGGATAAAAATTTTCGCGCGGCGCAAGCGGCAAATCTTCAGATAACAAAATGGATTTGCCTGTTTATAACTTCACGCGCCCGAATTCCGGGCTTGACCTGCTGCTTCGGAAACGAGCGCGCTAGAGACGGCAGTAAATCTCTTCCATCGTCGAATCGTTCGGATTATAACCTTCGCGCGCGCCCGCGAAAGTTTCGTCCAGCACGACGAGAAACTCAATCTCCTCGACCGTAAAATTTCGCCAGTAAGGCTCGCTGTCGGATTCGCTGTAACCGTCAACCATATAAGCGCTCAGCGCGTCTCGACCCGAAGTCTTACGCCCCAAAAGATGCGGCTCGACGATTCTCGTCAAATCGCCGTAGCTGAATTGAATAAGCCTTTTCTTTTCTATCGCTTCGCAAATAATTTCATTCATAAATTTCCAAATAAATATTCAATCGTTATGACAGAAGAATATGAACCGCACATAAATTTTGTCAACATTTTTTTGACGGCGAGCCGCTTCCGACCTTGAAATTCACTTTTTCTAAGTCTTTCCGTCTTTATCAGATGTACCGTTTTCCGCGTCGTCGTCTTCCAAATCTTTTTTGCGCACTTCCGTGTGTTTATCGCCCAGAATGTCCTCGATATAAACCGTCTGCACCAGAACCATTATCACCGCCAGAATCGGCGTCGCCAGCACCAAGCCCAAGCCGCCGATAAGCACGCTCAGCGCCAGTTGCGAAACAATCGTCAGCGCGGGCGGCAGCTCGACCGTTTCGCGCTCGATTATCGGCGTCACGACGTTCGATTCGATAAGCTGCACGCCGACATACAAACCGATAACGTAAACGGCGCTAACCGGGCTCGCGATAAACGCCAGCAGAATCGCGGGAACAGCCGACAGAATCGGTCCGAAATTCGGAATAAACGATAAAAGTCCGGCAAGCAGACCGAGCGTAAAAGAAAGCGGAACGCCGATTGCCCACAAGCCAATCCACGTCAGCAAACCGATAAACAGCATCGAAGCGACTTTGCCGATGAGCCACATTTGCAGCGTTTCGCCGATGGTCTCGAAAACTTCGACGACGCGCAGCCTTTTGTCGAAAGTGAATAATTTCGAAAAACCTTTGATATAAGTCTGCGGCTCGGTCGCCAGATAAATCGCCAGCAGAATAACGATAAAAAAATTGGCAATCGCGCCGACGGTCGACGAAAAATAACCGCCGACGCGCGTTAGCAGGCTCGACGCGTCAATCTTTTGGATGACTTCGTCGGCGCTCGGCAATTGGTCGATAATCGCTCTGCCCCAGCCGAAACGCGAAATATATTCGCCCGCTTTCTGCGCCGATTTCGGCAATTCATCGCGCAGGTGCCTGACTTCCTCGGCGACGCTCGGCGCGAGCATCGAAACCGCCAGCGCCAGAATCGCGATGAGCAAAACGGCGACAAGCAGAACCGACAAGCCTTCGGGAAGATTTGTATAACGGCGCGTCAGCTCCGCCAGACCGCGCAGAAAAACCGCCAGCAGCGCGGCGGCGAAGACCAGCAAAATAACGTCGATGACGTAAATCGCGCCCCAAATCAGCAGAATCGTCAGCGTCACAATCGCGACGATAATCAGCACGCGATGCGTAAAAGTTCGATTTTCAAAAATTGGAGTCATAAGCTTCTGATAACTGCTCGAAACTGGAGAATCTTAACACTTTGAAAGAGCGGACGGCAAAAAGTTATGCTATTGGCGGTCATTTAATTTGGCGAACACGCCCGCGCGGAGTTGATTGGAAGATGTCAGACAGAACGAATCCTTTTCTCGAAATCGGTTTTTCCGAATACACGGGCATACACCTGATGCCTTTTGCTTTAAAGGAACGCGCCGCGACGCACGAACACAATCGCCAGCGTGTGGTCGTCTCGATTCTGCTGGATTTGCATTTGATGGCGCTGGCGGGTTTTATCGGAAAAACGACGACGCTCGGCTTGCGCGGCGCGATTACGCAAAATCTGGAAGGTCACGAAGGCGATGCCGCCGCCCACTGCGCGCCGCGTCAATTGATTGTCAGCGGTCGCCCGCCGCAGGCGATTCTGCTGCGCCCTTCGCGAAATACTTCCGCCAAGCCGATGCCCGAACGCGCGTTTGCGCTGGACGTTCTGTTCGGCGAAACCGACATTCTGCCCGTTAATTTCAACATCTGCGATTCGCGAGCGGAACGACGCGGATTAAACGGCGCTTTTTTAAACGGCTGCCGACAGGCGATTAAATCCGGTCTGCACGGCGGCGAGATGAACGCGAGCGCCATCTCGACCGCCGTGACAAACGCTTTCGACAAATATAAAAGCGACGCTCGGCTCGCTTTTCAATCGTCCGTCCAAAGATTGAAAGACAAGCTCAAGCCAAAATACTTATTCCCATACCTGCGCGCGCGCTGGACTGAACAACTGCAAATCACCGAACAATACGCCGAAGCTTTCTCAAGCTCCGACGTCGCGCAGAAAAAAACCGATTTGGCGCTCATCGAAGGCTTGATTCGCGTTTACACGATTAAATAAATGCAAAGTGCAAAATGCAAAATGCAAAATATTAGGATTTAAGATTTGAAATTAAATCTATTCCTGCAATTTTGCATTTTGCACTTTGCATTATTTCTACTTTCTTTCAATCAAGCGGCGCTCAATCAGCAATTCCGCGTTCAGAATCGCCGCGCCCGCCGCGCCGCGAATGGTGTTGTGGCTCAGGCAGACGAAGCGATAATCGAAAATGTTGTCGGGATAAAGCCTGCCGACGGTGATTGACATTCCATTACCTCTATCGCGGTCGAGACGCGGCTGCGGGCGGTCAGGCTCGTCGCAGACGTAGATGAAAGGATTCGGCGACGAGTGCAGATTCAGACGCGGAAAATCCGTCATCGCATCTTTCACGTCTTCCAAAGTCGCCGTTTCCTTTAAATTCACGCGCACCGCCGCCGTGTGCCCGTCCGTCACGTTGACGCGAAAACACTGCGCCGAAACCGTGAAATCCGATTTTTGAATGTGCGAGTCTTTCAGCTTGCCCAGGATTTTCTGCGCTTCGGTTTCGACTTTCGGTTCCTCGCCGGAAATATACGGGAAAACGTTGTCGGTAATGTCCATACTCGCCACGCCCGGATAACCCGCGCCGGAAATCGCCTGCAGCGTCGTCACGATAACCGTCTCGATGCCGAAACGCCTGTCGAGCGCGGCGAGCGGCGGCGCAAACGTGATGACCGAGCAATTCGGATTCGTCACGATAAAGCCTTTGTCAAAGCCGCGTTTCTGCTTTTGATAATCAATCAGACCGAGATGCTCGTAATTTATTTCGGGAATAAGCAGCGGAATATCTTCGTCCATCCGAAACGAAGACGAATTGCTGATGACCGGAAAGCCTGCACGCGCAAACGCTTCTTCCGTCTCGCGCGCGACATTTGAAGGCAGACTGGAAAAAACCAAATCGCAATCAAGCGGCGGCTCGATCGCCTGCACGACGATATCTTTGACCGCTTCGGGAATCGGCGTCGCCAGTTTCCACGGCGTCGCTTCCAGATAAGTTTTGCCCGCCGAGCGGTCTGAGGCGGCGAGCGCCGTCACCTCAAACTGCGGGTGATTTTCCAAAAGTTGCACGAAGCGCTGTCCGACCGTTCCGGTCGCGCCTAAAATTCCGACACGATATTTATTCATAATGCAAAATGCAAAACGCAAAATTCAAAATATAAGGTTCAAAATGCGATTTGTCTATTATCATTTTGCACTTTGCATTTTGAATTTTGCATTTATAACGCTTCTTTCATCCGGCGCACGCCTTCCGCCATTCGCTGTTCCGTATTGCAGAACGAAACGCGCAGAAAACCCGCCGCTTCCGAGCCGAAAGCGACGCCCGGAACGGTAATCACGCGGTTTTGCAGAAACTTTTCCGCGACTTCCCTGTCGTCGCCCAGATGCCGCACGTCGACCATCGTATAAAACGCGCCTTCGGGCGATGTTCCGCGCAGATTTAATTCTTTCTGCAAAATATCAATCAAAAATTCGCCGCGCCTTTTGTAAATCTCTCTGGCTTCGGCTTTCGCCTTTTCCGCTTCTTCCGTCCAGCCTAAAAGCGAAGCCTTCTGCGAAATCGTCGAGGTGCAGACGGTCAAAAATCCGTGCAAAGTCATAGCCGCTTTGACCACATCCGTCTGCGGGCTCGCCACCCAGCCGACGCGCCAGCCCGTCATGCTCAGGGATTTCGACAAACCGCTGACAATCACGGTTTTATCGTAAAACTCCGAAGCCGAGCGCGGAGCATCCGGCGTAAAATACAAATCCGCGTAAATCTCGTCGGAAATCAAATAAATTCCCGTATCTTTCAAAGCCTCGCTAATCTGCCGGAAATCGTTTTCGGTAAAAATTTTCCCGGTCGGATTCGAAGGCGAAATGACGACCGCCGCTACGGTGCGCGGCGTGATTTTCGATTTGAATTCTTCGATGTCGAAAGCAAAATCCTTATCAGCAGGCAAACGATAAAAAACCGGCTCGCCGCCCGAAATCCTGACGCAGTTTTCATACGCCGGAAACGACGGGTTCGGAATCAAAACCTCGTCGCCTTCGTCCACGATGCCCAAAAATGCGGCGGTCATCGCTTCCTGCGAGCCGACCGTCACGCAAACCTGCGTTTTCGCGTCCAGATTCAAATGCGGATACTGCTCCGCGATTTTCTCGCGCAGCGGCAGAAGCCCGGCGTGCGACGTGTAGCCGTTTTGCTCTTCCAGCGTGACGCGCGCCGCTTCCGCGCGCATAAACTGCGGCGTCGGCAAATCCGGCTCGCCCAGACCGAAATTTATCGAATCCGGCAAAGCCCGTTCAAAAATCTGCCGAATCAAAGTCGGCGCAACGCCCTGCAAGCGGCGCGGTAATTTTAATTGCATTTTTTCTTTCGCTAAAGCATTCATTTTAATCATTAAAGGCAGAAGCCCGCGCGTCCGGCTTGGGCGCATCAAGCTAACGTATTTGCGCCCAAGCCGGACGCGCGGGCTTCTGCCTTATTTACTCAAATTCTCTTGTGCAAAAATCTTCGCTTCAAATAAATAATCTTCGCCGTCTTCGTCAATCACGCGAAGCATTGCGTCGCTTTCGGCTTCCGCGTCCGAAACGACTTCGTAAAGTTTTCCAACTTCGAGCGATGCTTCAAAGCCTCTATTGTTTACGCATACCGCAAACTTTGTGTTCATAATTAACGAGCAATGACGATAATTTCAATTTGTTCAATCTTACCAATGATTCTGAATCCTTCCAACATTCAACTTTTCAATTATTACTTAGATAATGCCGACCAGCCTTTTTCGTTCTGCAAAAATTCCTGGCTTTCCGCCGGAATAAAACCTGTTTCGGGGTTTTGACATTCCATTCTTTTCACCGTCAGACGCGGCTGTTCAAACTCGATGACGTTAAAAGAATTGGCTTCGCCGCGCCCGCGCGTCGAGGTCGCCGTGCCCGCCTGAATGACGAGCGCCGAGCGTCCCGAATCCAATTTATAACGCTCAGCCGTGTGCGTGATGTGACTGACGTGCAAATGTCCCGACAAAAAAACGTCCGCGCCGCAGTCGGCAATCTGCGGCATCGCTTCGGCGGCGCGTCCGACGATGTCGTCTTCGTCAAAACCGGCGGGCAAATCGAACGGGTGATGCGTGACGACGATTTTCAGCATCCGGTCGCTTAAAACGCACATTTTCTCTTTGACCTGCGCGATTTGCCGCTCGTTGATGCGCCCATCTTTTATCGTCAGCGAGCGCGCCGTGTTGATGCCGACGACGGCGATTTCCTCGTCGGCGTAAAACGGCTGTAAATCGTCGGTAATGTATTTTTTATATTTTTCGAGCGGGCTGAAAAAGCGCGCGAAAATATTGTGCATCGGAATATCGTGATTGCCCGGCACGACGATTTGCGGCTGCGGCAGAGATTCTAAAAACTCTTTCGCCTCGATAAATTGATGCGACCGCGCGCGCTGCGTCAAATCGCCGGAGACGATAACCAGATGCGGATTGATTTCGCCGATTTTTTCCTTGAGCCGCTCGACTATTGCGTAATCGACGCGCCCGAAATGTATATCGGAAAGATGAACTATGACTCGCATAAATTTTAACTATCAGCTATCTCAAAAATAATGAATTCGATATTATCAATCAACGCAGGGTTTGGCTATATTATTTGTCTCTTCCAGCAATTGATTCGGAAACTTCCAAACAGTTTTTTAGAATTTATTCATCTTTTGCCTTTTACCTTTTGCCTTTTGCCTTTTTACTTTTTACTTTTGCCTTCTACCTTTTGCCTTTTCGCTTTCGCCTTGTTTTAATTTAAATGTTTATGAGAATCGCTTCGCTTTTGCCTTCGGCGACGGAAATCGTCTGCGCGCTCGGGCTGGAAGAAAATTTAATCGGCATCACGCACGAATGCGATTATCCGCCGCAGGTCGCCGGAAAGCCGCACCTGACCGCCAGCCGGATTTCGCACGAGACGATGACCAGCGCGGAAATCGACCACGCCGTGCGCTCGCAGCTCGACGGTCACGGCTCGATTTACGATTTGAACACCGAGCTGCTTGCCGCGCTTAAGCCTGATTTGATTATCACGCAGGAGCTTTGCGAAGTCTGCGCCGTCAGCTACAAAACCGTCGAGCGCGCCGCGCGAATGTATGTCGCCGATGCGCAGGTCGTTTCATTAGAGCCGAATACGATTGAAGACGTTTTCGCCAATATCGAAACCGTCGGCGAATTGTGCGGCGTTGCGGAAAAAGCTTTTGAAGTCGTGACCGATTTGCGGGAAAGACTCGAAAGGCTTCGCGAAAAGAGCGCGCGTGCCGGAACGTGCCCGAAAGTTTTTATGCTCGAATGGCTTGAGCCGCCGTTTGCGCCCGGGCATTGGGTTCCCGAACAGGTGGAAGCGGCGGGCGGCATTTGTCTGCTGGGCGAAGCGGGCAAAAAATCAGTTACCACGACTTATGAAAAAATCGTCGAAACCGCGCCCGATTGTCTGGTTCTGATTCCGTGCGGTTATTACGCGTCGGACATTTTGCGGCAATTGCCGAACACGATTTTTCCCGAAAGCTTGCGCGAGATTCCGGCGGTAAAAAACGGCAGCGTCTGGGCTTTGGACGCGACCGCTTACTTTTCGCGTCCCGCGCCGCGCGTTGTCGACGGCGCGGAAATTCTGGCAAAGATTGTGCATCCCGAAATCTTCGGCGCGCCGTCTGAACGCGAAGCCGTTCGCGTTTCCGAAGATTTGCTGAAATTCAGCCGGACGGTTTCAAATTAAAATCGTTGATGGAATCGTCAGAATTATTTACATTTTCATCTGTTTTATTATGAAATTTTTTATCGCACTTTTTTACACGTTTATTTTCTCGCTCGCCTTGTTCGCCCAGACAAACACCGAAATTCTCGCCACGGCTGACGGGCAAAAATTTACCGTCGCCGACCTTCCGGCGGATTTGCGCGAGGCGTATAAACAGCGCAACGCGAAAACCGCGCAGATGAGACAGGAAATTTTGACGCAGATGATTGTCGATACTCTGCTCGAAACCGAAGCGGCGGCGCGCAAAATCGAGGTCGATAAGCTTATCGAAGAAGCCAAGCCGGAGATAGTCGCCGTGCCGACCGAAGCGCAAATCAAAGCGGTTTATAATGCCAACAAGGCGCGGGTCGGCGGGCGGACTCTGGACGAAGTGCGCGAGCAAATCATCGCCTTTCTCTACCGCGAAACGGAACAAAAAATGATGGTCGCTTACGTTAAGCGCCTGCAAGCCAAATATAAAGTCACGCCCGGCAAGCCTCTGAACGCGCCGAATCTGAAAGCGGCTGACGTTTTGTTTACCGTCGGCGCGAAAAAAATCACCGTCGCGCAGCTTGAGCAAAGATTCAAACGCGAAGTTTACGATTATCGCGCCGAAATCTACGATGCGGTCGTCGCGGCGCTGGAAGAAATGATTCAATCAAAGCTCGTCCAGGCGGAAGCGCAAAAATCCGGCATCGCGGCGGACGCTTTGATTGCCCGCGAAGTGACCGACAAGATGCGCGATTTTTCCGACGAAGAAAGCGAAAGACTTCGTGACAATTTCCGGCAGAGTCTTTTCCGGAAATACAACGCGCAGATTCTGGTCAAAGAGCCTGAGCCTTTCGCGCAGAATATTTCGATTGACGACGACCCTTTTCAGGGCGGCGACCGCGCGCCCGTGACGGTGGTGATGTTTTCCGATTTTCAATGCTCGGTGTGCGCGGCGACGCATCCGGTTTTGCAGAAAGTTTTAGCCGAATACGGCGATAAAGTGCGTTTCGTCGTGCGCGATTTTCCGCTGACGACGATTCACAAAGACGCTTTTCTCGCCGCGCAAGCCGCAGGCGCGGCAAACGCGCAGGGCAAATTTTTTGAATATACCGAGATTCTTTACCGCAATCAGACGGCGCTCGACGCCGCTTCGCTCAAAAAATACGCCGCCGATGCGGGTTTAAATGTCGGGCAATTTGAGTTAGACTTGCAAAGCGGAAAATTTGCTGCCGAGGTGCGCCGCGATATGGCTGACGGCAAAAGCTACGGCGTCACGGAAACGCCGACGATTTTCGTCAACGGCGTCAGGCTTCGCGCGCTGTCGGCAAAAGCTTTTCGCGAAGCGATAGAAAAAGCGCTGGCGAAAACAAAAGCGGGCGCGGGTTCGAGATAAGAAGAATGAACCACAGAGACACGGAGACACAGAGAAGAATTAGCCACGAAATGACACGAAAGAACACGAAATTAAAACAAATTTTTTCGTGCCTTTTCGTGCTCTTTCGTGGCAAAAAAATCTCTGTGTCTGCGGTGTCTCTGTGGTGAAAATTCCCTTTCCGATTGTGTTAAAGTTAAATAAATTTTTGAATCAGGATTTATAAAAATGCGTCTTTTGGGCTTGATGATATTTGCGATTTTTGCCTTTGCCTGCGGCGGCGAAAAGCCGCTGCCGAATGCTAACTCAAATGTGAAAAATACTGCCGGAAATAATACTGCCAGCCCGACGAACACGGCTCCGAACAGCGTCGCGACGGGCGGCGTTTCGAGCTACGAAATCGTGAACACTTTTAAACACGATTCGAAGGCTTTCACGCAGGGACTGGTTTTTTACAACGGCTTTTTCTATGAAAGCACCGGCGAATACGGCGATTCGACGCTGCGCAAGGTCGAGCCGCAAACGGGCAAAGTCCTGCAGGAACACGACGTCGCCAGAGAATATTTTGCCGAGGGAATGACCATTTTAAACGGCAAAGCTTACCAAATCACCTGGCAGGAAAATACGGCTTTCGTTTACGACTTGGAAAATTTCAAGCTGCTGCGCGAAATAAAATATCAGGGTTCGGGCTGGGGCTTGACGACCGACGGCACGCACCTGATTATGAGCGACGGCACGCATATCATTAAGTTTCTCGACCCGGAAACTTTCAACGTCGCGCGCTCAATCACGGTCAAAAAAGAAGACGGCTCGCCCGTTTATCATCTGAACGAGCTGGAATTCGTCAAAGGCGAAATCTGGGCGAACATCTGGCACTCGGAAAACAACGCGACCGAAAGCGAGCACGGCTTTCTGCCGAATATCGGCAAGCCGAATTATATCGCCCGCATCGACCCGGCGTCCGGCAAGGTCGTCGGCTGGATTGATTTGGCGGGCATCTCGCCGGAAGACGTCCGGAACAGCGAAAACACTTTAAACGGACTCGCTTACGACGCGCAGAACGACCGCATCTTTGTCACGGGCAAAAAGTGGAAAAACCTTTTCGAGATAAAATTAAAGCCGAAATCCTGATAGATTGAGGAATTGAAAATGTATTCTCTGGAAGATTTAAAGGAAACATTTACATTCTTAAAAAATAGTTTCGTCGATGACATGCAAGGCTGCTATAGCCTCGACAGTAAAGTCGCGGGTCCGTGCGTCGGCATCACTATTCTGACTCACGGCAACGAACCGACCGGATTAGCCGCTTTGAAATATTTTCTCGATAACCGAATTCTACCGCACAAAGGCAGAATTATTTTTGTGCTCAACAATATTCAGGCGGGCGAAAATTATTTTCAGGCAGTCGATGAAAAAGAAAAGAAAAAATGCCGGTATGTCGATATTAACTTTAACCGGCTGCCGTTTGAGTGTCTGGAAATGCAGAGCGACGAATACGAAATCAAGCGCATCAAAGAGCTTTATCCGATTTACCGAAAATTTGATTTCGGCTTGGATATTCACAGCACCAAAGCCAATCCGAAAGCGATGATTGTCAACGTCGGCGACGACCTCAGTTACGAATTATTCGCCGGATTTCCCGATGAAATCGAAGACGTTATTTTCAACATCACGAAAATTCAGAGAGGAATTCCGGCGAGCGCTCTATTCGGCGGCAAAGAGCGCGAAATTCCGCGCCTGGTTATCGAATCCGGAAAACACGAAGACGGCAGCTCGTTTAAAACAGCGATTGAATGCACGCTGGAATTTTGCCGCAACTGCGGCGTGCTGCCGCCGTCGGCGAAAGAAAGAAAGAAAGGAAATTATAAGATTTATAAAGTCGTCAAATCCGTCTTTTTTCAAGACAGTTCATTTGAAACGCCGAGAGACTTTGAAGCATTTGAAAGATTAACCGAAGAAACCGTTTTAGGCGTCAACCGCGACGGAGATAAAATATTTTCGCCGGTCAAAGGACTGACTTTATTCGGCTCGGCAAAAGACTACAAGCCGAAAACCGTCGACGACGAGGTATTTTTCATCACCGAAGAGCCTTACGTCATTAATATTTAAGGCGAATTTAATCCTGCTGTTTGACGCTTTGGCAAAAATTAATCGAATAAATTTGAGCAAATGACAGAACAAGACGAATATTTTATGCGGCGGGCAATCGCTCTG